>NZ_CP072197.1:1200000-1546363 GCF_018987235.1 Lactobacillus crispatus | reverse complement strand
AAGTAATAGTGCTTCCTTTAAGTGCATCGATCAAAAAGGCGATGCAACTACTTACCGAATTGAATACTATAAAAAGAACGTACTTAAAGTATCTGGTGCAGGGAAAGGCTATATGCCGTTATTATTTAACGTTGAAAAGGCTGCTTTTAAAACCACTAAAGATAGCATCATTATTAGGGTAACAGAGAAAAATAAGGGTGCATCAGATTTAGTTTTTCAGCTTGATGAGGAACAGGAAAAGAAAAATGCTAAAACCAAAGAAAAAGACGCATAACGTAAAAGGCAGTGCCTTACTAAGTAGTGTATTAGTTTTAATGACCACGCTTTTGTTTATCAAAATGTATCAAGATATTTATCATGCTAGCATGGAGAACAATCGCCTAATTATCGAATGCTTAACGGATGATTGACTTTCCTTGCACCTCTTTATCCCTTTCTATAAAATAATTAAGGTATGGAGGGACCGCTATGGAAAATTTTGAAAAACTTTTTAATCAGTTTTTAGACTGTGTGCAAACTTTGCAAACGGCATTAAATGTTTCATTTACAGAAGCCTTAGTAGAGACTTTTGATAACTTAGAAAGTGGCAAGATTAAGGTTGAAAATGGTGCACCGGATGAAAAAACAGTGGCTGAATTAAGTCAAAAGTATCAAGCAATAGATTATGACGAAATTAGCCAAAAAGAAAAGGCTCAAGTCTTTACTTTTCTAACTTTAAAGGCAGTTAATGATGATGGCTTTGATGTTAACCAAATGCCTACTCCACCTGCAATTGCTACAGTAGTAGCAATGTTGATGCATAAATTATTAAAAGATCAAAAGATGGAAATCGTTGATCCTGCTGTGGGTACAGGGAATTTGTTGTTTTCAATTATTTCTCAACTTAAGGCACTCAATCATTCTAAGGATAATTATCAATTGGTAGGGATTGATAACGATGAAGATATGTTAAGTTTGACAGATGTGGCTGCGCATCTGAATAATATTGACATTGAGTTATATCATCAAGACGCTTTAATGCCTTGGATGTGTCCTAACGCTGATGCAATTGTAAGTGATTTACCTGTAGGCTATTATCCAGTTGATGAGAATGCCAAGAATTTTGAAAATCAGGCTAAGAAAGGTCATTCTTTTGCTCATTTGTTGTTAATCGAACAAATTATTAATAATTTAAAGCCTAATGGCTATGCCTTTTTGGTAGTTCCTAAGTCTATTTTGTCAGGCAAGATTGGCGCTGATTTTATGCCATGGTTAACTAAGAAAATTTACTTGAAGGCAATTGTAGAATTGCCAGATGATATGTTTAAGAACAAGTTTAATCAAAAATCGGTTTTAGTTTTCCAAAATCACGGTGATGAGGCTAAAGCAAGCGAAGTTTTACTTACCAAACTCGGTTCCTTGAAAAAAGAAGAGGCTTTAATTCAATTTAATGTTAAACTTAACGAGTGGTATGCAAAGATTAACCATTAATTGATAAAGCACTTATTTTTTTGAAAGAAGAGGAATTAATTTTTATGAAAAAAGTTTTGGCAATTAACTCTGGTAGTTCATCTTTTAAGTACAAATTATTCTCATTACCAGATGAAAAGGTTCTTGCCAAAGGAATGGCTGATCGTGTAGGTCTTGAAAATTCATCATTTGAGATTAAGTTAGCTGATGGTACTAAGCACGTTGAAAAAACTGAAATCCCAGATCAAGAAGCTGCAGTTAGCTTATTGATCAAGTTTTTAAAAGGATACCATGTTGTTGAAGAACTAACTGAAATTGTCGGTGTAGGACATCGTGTTGTTAATGGTGGAGAGTACTTTAAGGATTCTACTATTATTACTAAGGAAAATCTGCCTAAGATCTACGAATTGTCAGATTATGCTCCGCTTCACAATCCTGCTGAGGCTCGCGGAATTGAAGCTTTTATGAATGTTTTACCAAATGTGCCAGAAGTTGCGGTTTATGATACTACTTATCACCGTAATCTTGATCCAGTACATTATTTGTATTCACTTCCTTATGAATATTATGAAAAATATGGTGTACGTAAATATGGTGCTCATGGTACTTCAATTCGCTATACAGCACCGCGTGCTGCTAAATTACTAGGTAAAGATTTAAAAGACTTAAAGTTAGTCATCTGTCACTTGGGATCAGGCGCATCAATTACTGCAGTTAAGGATGGCAAGTCTTACGATACCTCAATGGGCTTTAGTCCAATTGCCGGAATTACAATGGCTACTAGAACCGGTGATATCGATCCTTCACTCGTGCAACATCTAATGAAGGTAGAGCATAAGTCGATGGATGAAATGATTTATATCATGAATAATAAGTCTGGTTTGTTGGGCTTGTCAGGAATTTCACCAGATATGCGCGATGTGCGTGAAAGTGATAGCGAACGGGCTAAGTTAGCAAGAAAAATTTTCATTAATCGTATTATTCGCTACGTTGGTGCTTATATTGCCGAAATGGGCGGCGTTGATGCAATTATCTTTACTGCTGGTATTGGTGAACATGATACTGGTGTGAGAAAAGCGGTTCTTGACGCTTTCGCATATATGGGTGTTGTTGTAGATAATGAAGCTAATGAAAGTGTTAGTGAAGGACTAATCACAAAAACAGATTCCAAAGTTGCAGGAATGGTTATCCCAACTAATGAAGAATTGATGATTGAACGTGATGTGGTACGTTTGACTAATATTGATTAAGCATTTTTATCGCATGTAATGTGTGTCTATGCTATAATGAATAAGTATCTCAAGGGGATGTTTTGGGATTCGACAGGCGTAGACCCGCATTGACTGCGGTTCGTAGGTTACGACTACGTAAAAACGTTACAGTTAAATATAACTGCAAATAACAAAAATTCTTACGCATTAGCTGCTTAATTTAAGCGCATGTGTTGCTCCTTGTCGGTTTACTCGTGGCTGACACCGAGTATCAACTTTAGCGAGTTACGTTTAACTACCTCACCTGAATAGTTAAAAAGAGTCTTAACAGGTTAGCTAGCCCATCCTAGCCCTGTTATATGGCGTTTTGAGCTAGTGAAGTTCAAGTAATATAACTATGATCGTAGAGGTCAGTGACGAGATGCGTTTGGACAGGGGTTCAATTCCCCTCATCTCCATAGATAAACCGTTCTAGATGCTATTCTAGAGCGGTTTTTGTTTTGCAAAGGTATCCCAAAGGTATCTATTTAATTAAATTTGATCTAAAATATTTACTATTTGTTGATCAGATTGTTGTTTTAATTCGTCTAGCATGTAAGCGTAGGTGTTAGCTGTAATACTCATATTTGAGTGACCTAGTCGTTTACTTATTGAATATAAGTCAACTCCCTTAAATAGTAACATTGCTACATGAGTATGTCTTAAACTGTGAAAATGAAAACCATCTTTTTTAATCTTATTTTTTACCAGTTGTTTTCTAAGAACTTTGTTTACGGCATTTGATGAAGGTATAGTTCCATCCTTTCCAATGAATAGTCGTTCATGATGATTAACCTTTAGTTGATCTAAAATATTCAATAAATTTTGGTCTACCTTGATGATCCTAGTAGATGACCTATTTTTAGTTTCTTTATTTATTTCATCAGAATCATAGTTGATTATTTTATTATTATCATAGTCCCACGATTTAGAGATATTAATAGTGTGATTCTTAAAGTCAATGTCATGCCATGTTAGCACCATAATTTCACCTGGACGCATTCCTGTATAAATTATTGTTAGTAACATGTAGCGGCTTATGTAGGAGGGAGTAATATCTTTCAAAAGTGATTTTTTAAGTTTTTGGACTTCTTTAAAGCTTAAATATTCAATCTTTCTTGAACGTTCTTCATTCCATGTAAGATTTATTCGCTCAGTAAAATTAATTTTAACTAATCCTTCACTCATTGCGTCTTTTACACAAGTCCGTATTGTTCCATTAGTCTTATAGACTGTATCTTTAACATGCTTTTTTCCATACGAATTCATAAAATTCTGGTAAGAACGTCGAGTGATTTTTGAAATTCTGGTTTTACCAAAATTCTGTTGTAGTAGTACATAAATGTGCTTATATCTATTTTGAGTATTATTTGATTTACCTGGAATTTTATAGGTTTCGTACCAGTCTTTAAAATACTCAGCAAAAATAGGGTCTTGATTAGATATTTGATTATCGTCTTTTGCAACTTCCATTTCATTAGCCCATTTTCTAGCTGCTGATTTAGTTAAAAAGCCTTGTTTAGTTTTAAATTGACGTTTACCTTGAGGGTTATACCAAGATACTTGTGCGCGCCACTTAGTACCTCTTTTTTCAAAATGTGCCATATTCATTACCTCATACACTTACGTTACTTATATATTATTTAAGTGTTACGTATAAATTACTTATATGTGCTTTAATATGAATTCACCCACCTACTTGTTTGAGTAGGTGGGTGTTTTAAATAATTTGAAATTGTTATAAGCATATGTTCACTCTTCAAATTTATATTTATTTAGTTCTTCTTGCACTTGAAAGTAGTCTTGTGTGCCGATGCTTTTAGCAAAGTCTAACCAGTTAGTAGTTTGAAGATCATTGCCTAAGGCAATATATTGTTTGACTCTCTCACGTATTAAAAAAGAATTTGCTCCATGTTCACTGTAAGTATGAGCACAATCATTAGTTTGGTAATCTCCTTGAACATCTTTGTCATATATCATATGTCCTAGTTCATGCAAGATTACATTTTTAGCTTGTTCATCATCATAGCTTGAATTAATTATCATTACGTCAGGCTTGCTGTTTTTTCCATGTACAAGTAGTCCTGGGCAATGTAAGGGAGCAAACTCCAATCTTATGTTTGATTCTTTGAGCAATTTTTTTAGTTCAGTGTCCATAATGCACACCTTTTTCTATTTCTCATTATAAATTCTTTTTAAGATGCCTCGAACTAGGTCTTTATCATGATCATCAATAGGTTTACCATCAAAGAATCTAGCATTTTCAATCATTTTGCTTAAGTCCGAGTCATTTACAGAATCAGATGTTTTTCTTCCGAGTAATTCATCAGTGCTTACTTGAAAGTAGTCAGCTAATATGTTTAGTGTATCAGATCCAGGAATTGCTCTACCTGTTTCCCAAGACCCAATGGTTTGTTGAGAAACATGTAAAATTTTACCTAATTCTGCTTGATTTAAATTTTTTTGTTTTCTGAGTGTTTTGATGTTATTTGCTAATATTGCTCTATCATAATCTTTCATTTCCTAGACTCCTTAACTAATAATTTATATTTATATTACTACTAATACTAATAAAATTAGTTAAATACTAATAAAAATAGTCATAATTTGGCTATTGCCTTGATTTACTAATTAGATTAGTATAATATATAAATGTAGTTAAAGGGAGGTAGCAAATGTTAACTAAACTAAAAATTTTAAGAGTAAAAAAAGGTATGAGTCAATCGGATCTTGCACAAGCTTTAGGTACAACACAAGTGACAGTATCAGCATGGGAAACAGGCAGATCTACTCCAAGACCGCCTATGATGCAGAAAATTGCTGATTATTTTGGAGTTAGCAAAGACGATATTTTTTTTAGCGCTTTTAACTATTTAAAATAGTAAAATACTAAATGAATTGAATCATATAACTAATTAAAATGGTTAAGAGGAAACTGAATGGAAAATGAATTTAAAGGTGTTAGAGCTTTTTTAATGATTCCACCATCAATTTCACGAGATGAGGATTTACTAAAAAACCCTAAATCAATACTTTTAATGGGTGAGATTATCTCAATGCTTAATGTTACTGGAGAGTTTTTCATGAGTAACAGAAAAATAGCAGAGCATTTAAGAGTATCTATTCGCCAAGTGAATAGATATTTAGACTTGCTTGAAAAGAAAAAATTAATTGAGCGTGAAAAAGTTGTTAGTGATAAAAATGGTGCAGTCTTAGGAAGAAAAATTCATGCTGGATCAGCCCTCATGACACATATGTCACTAGGGTGGGGAACTGAGTGTCATGAGGGTAATGACATTGATGACATGCCCCTAGTGTCACCAGCGTCACATAAATATAGCAGTATTAATAGATCATCTAATAGAACAGTTAATAAATCTTCTTCTGCGAAGAAAGAAGAAGATCCAGAAAGAGAAAAAATCTACAAAGATTTTTTCTTTATTGCAAGAATGAACGATAACCGTAAAAATCAAACAACTAGACCATCTCTTGATGAAATTAAGCAAATGAGAAAGTTGCTATATGAATGTGATGTTAGTACTTTGCAAGTTACAAAAGATAAATTCAAAGAGCGAATGGAGTGGGATATGGTCGGCAAGCCATTTGCATATTTGTTAAAGCTATTAAGAGATGGATTGGCAAATGACCAAAATTATGAAAGCTGGGGATAAAGATGCAAGAAGACATGACTAAAGCTTTAATCAACATTCCAAGTCTTACAAACTTTGTAAAAAGTATTGTCAAAGAAGCTGTCGAAGAGGATAAAAAAGATTTAACTGGCAAAACTTGGAATATTAAGCAATTTAGGGAGACTTGTTGTCGAGGTAAGGGTGATAACTGGGTGAGAACTTTTATCTTCGATGAGTTTCCAGAAGTTAATTACAAAAATGGTGGTTTTGTAGTAAATCCTAGAAAGACTTCTGAAGGCAAAACAACAATTATTTTTGCTAAAGAAGCCTGTGAATGGATGCAGAAGCATCAACATGAAATTGATTGGAACGCCAAAATTACTAGTTAGGAGGGCTAAGTAATGATTAAAGAAAACTCAGATGAATTCTGGGAATTATATTCTGGAACCAGAAATGCAACAATGTTTATTGAGTTTGAATATTTTAATTAAGAATATTTAGTGGAAGATATTAAAGACATCGGATTATCAAATTAGTATCAAAAAACGCTCTACAGAATAGCAGAGCGTAATAATATAGCAAAGTGGAGAAAAAACAAATGAATTTAAAATTAACAGGTAAAAAAGAAAATTTTGATAAATTTTTGGTTAAAGTAGATGAACTTGGTTATGCCATTAATGATTCACTGCCTATCAACTGGCCATTGAGTTTAACCGACTCTGCTAGATTATTAAATGAGATGTTAGGTAATAAGCGACTTAAGATTAAGCAAGAAACTGTAACGACATCTGATAATGTTGCAATTCAGATTAAGACAACCATTCAAGATATGGAATTACAAGTATCAACTAGCTCAGTAACCATGCTAGATTCAAATGATCAAGTCGAATACATACTTAACTGGTGGCAATGGAGAATTAACTGCCAGCTAGCACTAATTAGTGGAATTTCAAGCATGTATGAATGCCCAAAAGACTAATTAGCATTTTCTAAAACGGATTTGATCAGAGAAATGATTAGATCTGTTTGCTGATTGGTTAAATCTGATGGCAGAGCGTTTAATATTTTGCTCTGTTGAGGAGTTAATCGAATTTCTTTAGAGGCATCTGCTAAGGAATTAACGCTGACGCTAAATAAATCGGCTAATTTGGCTGTATTTTCCTTGCTAGGGGTATTTACCCCTGCCAGCCACTTATAGACTGTAATAGGCTTTATATTGAGCCTACTGGCAATTTCCTGAACAGATAAATTGCTGGTCTGAATTAACTGTTTAAGATAATCAGTTCTAAATTTTAAATCTGGGTCATCAGTTTTTTCAGCTAGTTGAGATAAAAAGTCTTTAGTGGGCTGATATGAAGGATCAAGTTCATTAGGTGAAACATGCAAGGCTTTAGCGATCTTTACCAAGTTATTTTGTGGTATGGCGCCATTTCCTAAATAATAGCGATTAATTGATGGGATCGAGATTCCTGTTAGTGCTGCTAAGTCTCTTTGAGTTAGTTTTTGATTGTACAAAATTCTTTTGAGATTGGCACTAGTAATTGCGATGATGGATTGCTTAAGTTTATCTTTCATAATATGCCCCTTTAAAAATTTAAATTCTATGTAGTAAATCATTATTAATATATCATTTTTGCGATACTTTTGTATAAGATCGTAAGATATTGATAAATAGATAATTAGACGGATATGAGGTTGTAAGAATGAATCCTAAAAATAAAAAAGTTGCACAAGACTTGCTTGATGGAAAAGTTGATATTCAAGAAATTGAAGATAGACTGTTTTCCATTGCGTTTCTTAGCATGGCAGATGATCTTGAACTAGATGGGCAACGACTTAGTAGTAAGCGGAAGCTAGAGTTAAACAGCTATTTAGCAGGGGAAGCATTGGGCTTAATGGGAAACAGTCCAGAAGTATTAAACAATAGAATTTATAACCCAGACTATCTAGCAAAAATGGGTAAATTGATTGAGAAAGCTTTTGTAGATTATATGAATATGTCGGGGGTTCATGATGAATAAATATGATTTATATCCTGGAATGCTAGCTACACCTGCAGAATTAGCTAAAGTTTTTACTTGGCGCTTTAGAAGTGAGGTGCTTGGAATTCAACCGTTGGATAGTAATAGCTTTTATGTTCGCGTTAAGCAGCTTAATGGTCATTTTATCAGCATTAAGGCTAATCAAAAGATTAAGTATGTTGGTGAAGGAAAATGGCTCGTAGTAGTTGAAAAGAGCTAGCTATGAAATTATTTTTAAGCATATATTTGGCTTACTTTCTTACGAGTTTGATTTGGATAGCAGTAGTCTTTAACAAGACAGACGCAGAAGAAAAGTATGTTAATAGAGTTACCAAAAGAGACAAACAAACTGTGAATTATAAGTCTGTCTCGCTTAAAGTAATGAATGTTGATATGAATCAAGGATGTTCGATGCTTGAATTATTATCAAATGATCATCATTCTTTTGAGGACGATACCCCTATAGTGATTAAGGCAATCGTACCTAAAAATCAAATAAAAGTTTTTAAAGCTAAGCAAGCAAGGCAAATTGAAGCCGATTTGCAAGTAGTTATCAATACTAGAGGTAATATTCCTCAAGTTCAGACAAAGGTAATAAGAGTTTATTAATGCTAAGGAGAACGCTATGTTTTTAGTACTTTCACAAACAGATTGGTTTTGGATTATGGTTTGGGTCTTTATTCTTGCTTCAGCATTCCATCTCTGGAAATTGGTTTGGCTTGCTTTCGGAATCTATCTGATTTTTCCAGCTCTGTTAACACTGATGGATGGTGTATGGAGAATTGCGCTGGTAATTGGTGTGATTTTTCTAGGAATTAAGGGTTTATCTATGGGGATTGCTTGGATTAAGCGGAAAATAAAGCAGAACAAGGAAACAAAGAAGGTAAAAGCATGACTAAGATAATTAGGCTTCATCCATATGGTTCGGAGCAGTTACCAATTTTAGGAATGAATGAAATGGATCTCGAAATTGATGATCAAATTTTAATGTCTATGTATCATGAATATTTAGCTCAAGGTGGTACTGAAAAAGATTTTAAAGAAAAACAGGCAGCTTATATTAGCCAAGCAATGAGTGATGAGTTTAAAAGAGTGCTAGGTAGACGTAAGCTAAGTGAGTTTTTGAAAAGAGTGAAGTAGAAATGGCGGAAGCAAAATCGTTAGCAATTACCTGTATAGTAGCAATTCCTATCTTAGTTTTATTTATGTTGGTATGCTTTTGGATTTTAAAGCAACCAGGTTTAACTTTTGAACGTAAGTATGTGAAGGCGCTATGTGTGTTAATACCTTTAGTTATAGTTTTCTTTTCAATAATACTTCTGTTTTTGGTGTTAGAGCATTTGATTTAAAAGTGGAGGGTAAAGCTGGTGAAGAAATTGATCAAGGTGTTGAAAGGATCATGGTTGACGAAAAAACAGGCGTTGAGTATGTCTTGATTGAAAATGATGGAGGAATCACACCTCGAATTGATAAAAATGGGAAGCCCGTTATCAATCAACAATGGCTGAAAAAGCATCAGGAAAAGGAGCTTCAGAAGAAAGTAAATAGAGAACTGCAAAAATACACAGTTCATAATTAGGAAGAATAAAATGAATATCTTATTAGTATTATTGTGGATTGTTTTTAGTATTGTGCTTAATATAAAAATTATGTATATTCTTTTTTGTCTTGAAATATCGTAAAAACGATATATAATATAAATATCAGAAAACATTTAAAAATAGGGGGGAGTAAGAGAGTGATTAATCAGATCGTAATGGATGGCTATATTGGAAAAGATTTAGAGTTAAAAACGACACAATCCTTAAAGAAATATGTGTCTTTTACCATTTGTCAAAATCGTTATAGTAAGATTCAAAAATGTTATGTTGGTGAATGGCATCATGCAGTTGCATGGAATAAAGTAGCTGAAGATCTCGTTGCTAAAGTACATAAAGGCTTAAAAGTTATTCTAGCTGGTGAACAAAGGACTAGAAGCTTTATTGATAAAAATGGTAATAAGGTTGCATATGAATATATCTGGGTTAACTCATTTGATGTTTTAACAAGTCAAAATGAAGTGTCTACAAAAGCTATTCCTCAGAATTCAAATCAAGCAAATGATGAAGAGCCAGAAGCTGACCGTACCATTGTGGAAGCAAACAAAAAAGATAAATTGGCAGAAGAACCTTTTGGAAGTCAGAAAGAAGTACAACTAACAGATGCTGATTTACCATTTTAATAAAGATAATGCGATTGGTGAGTATTGGATGACAAAAAAATCAGTAAAAAATAGACGCTTTAGCGTATTCAGAGTGGAAAAAGAAGTTTATGAAATTCTGACGATAGATGGGTACCATTACTGGAATATTGACGGGTTATTTATAAAAAATCCAAAAAATTTTTTGTCTCTAAAGTCTTATAAATACAATACTGGATATAAAAAAGTAACTTTTTATCGAGTAAGTGAGATTTATGATCAAATTTATTTAGGCTTTGGATTTGAAGTAAATCCTAAATTAGGACATCGCAGGTTATTGTGTAAAAGAAAATATCCTGAATCTCATCATAGGAAAAAGCCGCTAATTGATGTTAGCAAGTAAGATATTATGATCAGTTCATTTATATTAGAACATTTTCGATACATAGTGATCGCATTTGGAGCGGGGAATTTATTCATAATTATTCTTATGGCAATATCATCTTTGCCAAGTTTAGCAGGCACAAGGTTTGCTAACTTTTTTGAAAAATTGGATGAATTAGTGACAGTTCTGCTATCGATTCTTGGAATTATTCTATGGATCATGATTTTATTTATCGGATATTACTGGAGCTATTTAATGTAAAACTAGGGCGTAATTTAATAGGTAAAATGCAAGTTGGAATGAATATTTGTTAAAGGAATTGCTCCTCTTTTGAATCAAAAAGTTGATATTCATATATATCCCTATTTTTAATACTTTAATACTCAATACTTAATACTTGCAATGAAAGTTCGAATCTTTCCGCTCTAATCTAGTGAGGAAAAATATGTATAAGTTAATAACAGTCGCAGTAGGTATTTATATTGTTTATTACGTCTGGCGAGCGTATTCAAACATGAAAAATTTGAAGAAAAATATGGATGATAATCCTAAAGAACTCCTTATTAGGTATGACAGTCAAATTAATGATTTGCGAAAACAGTTAACAGAAGTTAATGAAACAATCGCAAGAAATCAGGGCTTCCCACCAAGTTTTTCCGTTAATAGGGGGCTTAAGAAAGCCAAGAAGCAACAAGAAAAGCTACTGCAACGAATTACACAAAAAGAAGTTGCTAGAAGCAATTATTTGAAATTATTGAGAAGCTATCAAGAAGGAAAAATTGATAAAGCAGCATTGAAGAAATGGGTAAACGAAAATCAGAGGAGATGATAAACGTGAAAAAGTTTAGCAAGTTTGCTTTAACTGCGTTAGCTGTGACAGGAGCAATTATTGTGGCAGTAGTCGTGACAAATCAAGTAAAAGAGGCAAAATCCTTAGAATGTTAATCATTAAGAAAGTCGGTACAATTATTGATTTTTGATCAATAATTTAGCTGTTCAACTCAGCTATTTCTTTTAGGACTGGTAGACAGTCCACTAGTACATTGAAAACAGAATAAGCGTCAACTATGCTCTGCAACGGGTGTAGGACGTGTGCATGACTATTGAGCCGACTCAATAGGATTTGTAAGACAGAGAATTGAAGGCACAACGGGTGGAAGAAGAAAGAATCACACCTGCCGAGATGGAGATAGCCGTCCATCAATAAAGATTACTATTATTTTTGGCTTGATGATAAGTCTTAGTTTGAACGAAATTTAAAATTTAAAGTAATAGTAATAGCTGTAATAGGCTACTAAAAGATAAGCATACATTCTTTTTGGCTGTTTTAACATGTGAATACCTTGATGAAAAACTCAAGAGTAAATAAAAAGTCGGAGTGTGATCAAGAACAGTAAGTGAGTCAATAAACTTAATTATTTAAGTGTTGTAGTAACTGAAGGGCAAGAAAGAGTCTTTGATTAGGATTGATAAGAGGATAGCTTGCGGAATGCGTGAAGCGAGAGGTTAGAGATAGGTGAAGCTATCTGCTACGTACTGTACAAAAACTTACAGTTTGATGGCTAACTAAGAAACCATCATCGTTATCGGTCATAGCGTAAAACCGTTGGTAATTAAAAAGAGATCACAAACTATAATAATAGGGAAATTAAGATGAAAAGTTATGAATAATTTTGATTACGTTGATCGATTGGTTAATGTAATGAAAAAATTAGATGTTACAAGATTAACGGCGGATGAGTATGTCCGTTATCGCAATCAATTAGCGAGGGAATACCCTAAAGATTTTACGCCTTTAAGGCAAAAAGAAACATTAGCATTACGTGCATTACTTTCCCGAAAGAATGATCAAGTGAAGTTATCTTTTACATATGATCGTTTTGGAAGATGTACGCAAGAGTATATTTTAAAATAATAAAAATTAACGGATATCCCGCTGCTATAATGTTGCGTATGTAGTATAATGAAAGCAGGTGAGAGCGGGGAAAAGTTAGCGAGTAATTTAAGCTGAATTATTTGAAGGAAAGAGGAGCAAATTATGTTTATGAAAAAGAATGTATTAGTAAGTTTATCTGTTGCAACATTGTTATCAGTTGGAGCAGTAGGTGTTAATGAAATAAATGGTGTTGCTAATAATACAAATGTTGTACAAGCAGCAGTAAAAAATGGCAAGCTTACTCATAATGCCTATATTTATAAGAGTAATGGCAATCGTTATGGCAAGAAAGTATTGAAGAAGGGCAAAACAGTTAAGATTCTCGGTACAAAGAAGATTTATGGTAAGAAATACTACCGCATTGGTAAGAATCAATACGTTAAGGTTGCTAATTTTGCTAAGAAGACCAGTAAAGCTAATGCAGTTGGTGGACAATACTATTTAACTCATAATGCTTATGTTTATAATGCAGAAGGCAAGAGAATTAAAGGCGCTGACACTTTAAAGAAGAGTCATATTTTTACAGTAGTTGGCACCAAGACTATTAATGGTGAGAATTACTTATTCTTAGGCAATGGTCAATACGTCAAGGCTGCAAATGCACAATCAACTTCGGCTGAAGGTGCTAATAACCAAGTAAACAATAATGCTACGGATACTGCAGTAGGTAATACTACTGGCAATTCTGCAACAGCAGAAAAAAAGACTAATAATTATAATAGCTCAAATTCTCAATCTAAAAAACAAGAATGGATCAAAGAAAAAGGTTATATCTACTTTACTGATGACCAAGTATCCCAAATTCAAAATTATTTATGGCAAAAAATCAATGCTTATCGCCAAAGTAAAGGTTATCCTGCCTACAAGACAAATCCAGAGTTGAATAACTTTGTAAATCGAATTATGCAAAAAGGTACTCCTGAATATAACGCTTTAGGTGATGGTATTGGTACATTTCAAAATACTGATACCTTAGCTAAATTTTTACCTAAATTAAAGGCGTTAGGAATGGATAGTGCGAGAAGTCTTAATGATTTAGATGCCTTCAGATATAATAATGTGAAACAGCACTTCATTAATCTAAAAGAAAGAGATCCCAAGAAAGTCGCAGATGAAATCTTTAATGCTTATACAAGAGAAGAAGACAACATAGACTTGAGAACACTTGAAGGACATAAAGATAAATATGCTTATGCTGCTTTAAAAGTTAGATTCAATAATGAGGGAGATTATATCGATCACGGTTTGGAATTAAACTTTACCGTTGTGGGAAGTTATTCGCCAGAATGGATTAAGGCTTGGGAAGCTGCTAAGTAGAAATTAGAAATAAAGGTTAATTAGTTATGCTAATTGCCTTTTTTTGTTCCTAAAATGAAACCTGAATTGTCAAATTAAGTGCAACAGTTAGGCTATGAGGAAATATATTGCTTGAAGAGTTCTTCTGCTGTGTGATATTGAAGGATTCGACGATGTTTGCGGTTAATGGCATCAGTTGCCTGTTGAACATAAGCAGCTGACTTATCTTTCATGCTTTTGCCTTTAGGGAAGAATTGACGCAGAAGTCCATTGCAGTTCTCATTGGTGCCTCTTTCCCATGGAGAATATGGGTGGGCGAAGTAGATCTGGCAGCCTTTGATCTTGGTCATATCCGCAAACTCAGAGCCATTGTCAAACGTGATCGATTTAAACCAGGCAGGATGTCTGTCAATCTCATTTTGAAGCAGCCTTTGGCATGTGCTTGCCCGATAGTCAGGAATCTTGATAACTACTTCAAAGCGTGTGGTTCTTTCGGTCAAAGTCATTAAAGCAGGCTGATTCTTGCGTCTGACGCCTTTAACCAGATCTCCTTCCCAGTGCAGCGGCGTTTTTCTGTCTTCAATCTCTTTAGGACGCTGTTCAATGGAATTGCCAAGATTCTTCTTGTGCAAAGCATGACCGCTCTGGCCGTGATGACGCTTGTTCCTGCGTCTTTTGAGCTTCATAGGCAGATCAATATTGCTTATGTCCAGCAAGCCCTGATCAATATAGCGATAGACAGTTGGTGTGCTGGGACAAGGGTAGCCTGGCATAGTCCTTTTGAATTCACCAACGAATTCATCGATGCTGGTGGCATCAAATTTAGCTTTGAAGCGTCTGGAGAGCATTCTCAAAAAGACAGCATAATGCTTCAATGGATTGCGCTGATAGCAGTTTTTGCGACGCTTCTCATAATAAAGCTGTGCAGTATCAGCGTAATAGTGCTCATACAATAAATAGCTGCTGTCTCTTTGCAGGACGCTTCCGCGTTTGATTTCGCGACTGATTGTCGACTTATGGCAGCCGACTTCTTGAGCGATAACAGTACGGGAAGTTATGCCGGAATCCAGCATTGCTTGAATTTGTCCACGTTGTACGCTGGTTAATTGATGATAGTGCTTAGAAATGCTAGAATTTGAATTGGTCATGAAGATCTTCCTTTCTTGATTTTTCGTCACTTCAAGTTTAGGTCTTCATGGCCTTTTTGTTTAACACTTGGTGTTGCACTTCAATTTTAAATCCGGGTCCTAAAATGAAAATAAAAAAAAGTAGATTAGCTATTAATCAACAGCGAAAAAGTGATAAAAAGAAAAAAATTGGTACAGTAATAGCTATTATTGCGTTAATTTTAATTGGGGTTGCGATTTACTGCATTGCTAATTTTGACCATATTCAAGGACAAGCTGCTAACTATGTGGCAACTAATCATTTGTCGAGTCAAAGAAAAAACAAACAGAAGAAAAAGCCAAGTTTTAATATGAAGGCTGTCCAACCTGTATCACCTCAATCTCTTGCCAATGCATATCAGCATAGAAGAGATTATCGAGCTGTAGGACAGATAGCAATAAGAGATCATAATGTTCTATTAAATATCTATCGTGGAGTTGGTAATGTGGAACTGAACTTAGGTGCAGGAACAATGAACCAATATCAAAAGATGGGTGAAGGAAACTACGCTTTAGCAGGTCATAATATGGATGATGGGCGTTCGTTCTTTAGCCCATTATATACTGCAAAGGTCAGAGGAAATTTACCTAATGGAACAACAATCTTACTAACAGATTATAAGAAAGTTTATTATTACAAGATCACATCTTCACAATTTATTTCAGTTTATAATTTAAGATTAGCTTGGAATAATAAAGAGTTTAAGAAAAAACCAGTGATATCATTGTTTACTTGTGACTGGACAGGTCAAGGCAGACTTTTTATTCGTGGTAAATACACTGGTTCACAAGATTATAAGGGAGCTTCTAAGTATGTTAGAGGCTCCTTTAATTTTTAGAAAGGAAAATGTTATGGCAAAACAAGTTTTTGTAGATTTCGAATTACCAGAAGCTATGCTTGCTGATACAAATAAAATTATTAAAGAGAAGTTTCCTGCATGGCTAGTAGATAGAAAAGATAACCGAGTAGCCTCAGTTCGAATTCTGTGGGCTGGCTGGTTATTCCTTAAGTATTCGGAAGGTTTGGCTAGCAAGTATGATGGACGTTTTCCATATGTAGCATATACTCCTTATACAGCGGTAGATAGACCTTATGCTTTTCAAACCGTAATGTTGGAAAGTGAATATATTGATGCAATGGAAAGAATGAGTCGTTTGTATCCAGATGTCTTTGAAGATAAGACTAAGGATAAGAATTATTTCTTGGCAATTCTTGGTTATGCTTGCTTAAGAGAGCTGTATGACAATAATATTGAATTACACTATGATACAGAAAAAGCTAATGATCTCGCTGATAGTGAAAATGCACAACTTGATTATGCATGGTTAGAAGATGGTACAAATAAACCATTTTCTATCAAAATCAAGCAATTATCAAAAGACAAGTAATTGCCAATAATTATATATTATTAGAAAACACCTACATATGAATCAATGTTTTGATTTGTGACATTGACAAAAATGCAGGTGTTTTTTTGTTAAATTAAGGAGGAATAGCCTTGAAAAAGCTATCAAAAAAGCAAACTAGAGAATTACTCTCTGCATTAGGTGTAGTAACTACTCTAGGTAGTGTTGGCGTTGGTGTAGCTGTCGCTAATCATAATGCAAACCCTAATATTGTTAAAGCTGATGCAGCAGCTGATGTGAAATATGTGAGTGATGCTACTTTTAAAAAGGGATCAGATATTGCTTTTGATATTTACTACCAAGTTCCATACAATGTAGATCTAAAGAAATTGGTTCTTTTCGATAAATTGGAGCCAGTGTTTACTCATAATAAAACCAGAGTTTTTGATGGTAATACCGATGTTACTGATCAATTTACAGCTGATTTTGATAAAGGTACGAATACTACCAATATGACAGCTAAAAAGCCTCAAGATTGGGTTGGTAAAAAGTTAAGCATGAGAATTGAGACCACGCTACAAAAGAATGCTAACTTAGACAGGTATTTGGATAAGAATACGAATCAATACAACATTCCTAATGTTGGTCAAATGATCTATAACGATGAAAAGATCAAGACCCCACCTGTTTATGTTCATACACCGAATGATGAAGAACCTACTGCAATTAAGCAAGTAGAGGATAAGAACGGTCAATATGGTGAAAAAGCCAAGCATGACGCTGGTGATGAATTCCATTATCGAGTTCAATATTCAATTCCTGAAAATGGTAAAGACATTAGTAATGTTGTTTTCTATGACGATTTGGAAAAGGTTCTTGATCTTGAAGACGTTAAGATCACCGATGACAAGGGAAATGAAGTTACTAAAGAAGGGGATTTAAAACTTGATAAAGATAAAGAAAGTTTTACTTGGCAACCTTCTAAAGAATATCTAACTCAAATGCCAAAGCATATCTACACTGCAGATATTACTGTCAAGCTGAAGACCGATGCAGATTTAAGTGGTTACTTGAATAAAGCAACAAAGAATTACGAAATTCCTAATGTTGCTCATATGAAGTACAACAATAAAGATATTCCTTCAAATCCTGTTAAGGTTGAAACTCCACCTCCAGCCGAAAATAAGGTAGTTAAGAGTGTTCAGGGACTATCAGGTTCCTATCATGAAGATAAAGACAATGTTGAGGTTGGCAAGGACTATACTTATAAGATTGACTATACTGCAGGTGAAGGGCAACATTTAACCGATGTTGAGTTTACCGATAAGTTAGAAGATGTCCTTGACCTTGAAAAGGTAGTTGTTAAGAATGCCGATGGTAAAGATATTACCACTGAACAAGGTACACTTAAGCTTGATGAAAAGAATGAAAGCTTTAACTGGCAACCAAATGCTGACTTGGTTAAGATTATGCCTGGCAAGAAATATACAGTTGAAGTTACTGCTAAAGTCAAAGACAATGCAGATTTACAAAAGTATATTAAAAACAATACCATCGAAATTCCAAATACGGCTCACTTTAAGGCGAATGGTAAAGACACACCATCAAATACTCCAGTTGTGACCCCAAAGGTAGAGGAACCTAAGACGCATAAAGGAATTGTTAAGAATCCTTCAGATTGGGCAAAATTCTTTGGCAACAAGTCTGAAACTTCCTCAGGGCAAGACTCTGATGGTGATGGTGCATTGCCAAAGGATTATCAAAAGGCGCAGGAATACGTTAAGGTTGACCCTAATACTGGTGTATGGAGCAAGGCAAACGATAAGGTAACAGACAAGCAATATGAAGAAGCTGTAAAAATTCTTCAAACGCCGTACAAGAATCCTGTTAAGTCTTCATCACAAAACGCTAGTGAAGTTACTACTAAATCTCCAACTTCTAAGGAAGATTTGAAAGAAATTATTAATTCTTCAACAGTAGATAGCAATCAGGCTTCACGTGGTGATGCTGTAGATTATCTGTTGACGTTTGATATTGGTAATTCTCAAAATATGAAGTCACTTGTATTAAGTGATGATTTGGAAAATGTGCTTGACTTAAAGAATGTTGTCATCATTGATAGTGATGGCAATAATGTAACTAATGAAGGTAAGCTAGTTACTTCAGATGAAGATGAAAGCTTTACTTGGACTGCTAATGATCCAGCTAAATTCTCACGTAAGAAACTATATGTTGCAATTGCTTCTAACATTAAACCAAATGCAGATGTATCAAGCTATGACAATAGCGGTATTCCTAATACAGGTCATATGCAAATTAACGGTCAAGATATTCCAACTAATGTTGTTCATACTACGCTTAATGGTGATCCAAAAAACCCTGAAGATCCTAAGAAGGATAAGCCTAACGATCCTTCTAAACCAGATGGTAAGACCCCAGACCCATATGGAAACTTGGTAAATAAGCAAGTTAAGGCTGAATCAGGTCAATGGGGTGAATCAGATAAGGTTCAAGAAGGCAAAGACTTTGACTACAAGGTTGAATATACTGTCGGTGATAAACAAGATGTTAAATCTGTTGAATTTGCGGACGACTTAGAAGATGTCCTTGATCTTGAAAAGGTAACCATTACTGATGCTGATGGGAATGATATAACTAGCCAAGGTGAACTTACGCTTGATAAGAATACTGAAAAGTTCTCATGGAAGCCTAAGGCTGATTTAGTAGGCAAGATGGGTGGCAAAAAGTACACTGCTAACATTACAGCTAAGTTGAAGAAGAACTCAAAGGTAAATGGTGAAATTCCAAACGTTGCAAACATGAAAGTTAATGATAGAGACGTTAAGTCAAATACTGTTAATGTAATTCCACCACAAGCGGATAAGAAATCACCAAGTAATGTCAATAATCCTAAGAACCCTACAAATAGCTCAGAGAATCCTAACAACCCTAATAACCCAGGGTCAAACAATCCAGGATCAAATAACCCTATTACAGGTAAAAATGGATTCTTACCTAGAACTGGTCACTTTATGATGCAACATGCGGGATGGTTTATTGCCGCATTAGTTGCCATTGCAGGTGGAATTGGTAGTTATCTTTACAAGACAAATGATGATTTCAAAGAAAAGATCACTGGAATCAAGAATAAATTGATTAAGAAGTAAAGGAGAGATCCAAGTGTTAGACGCTACAAAATTAAAAAATACTAAGGTAATCGGCTTAGCAGGAGCGGCTCTAGCAATCGTTTCATTAGGATTTGCTACAAGTACGACTGTTAAGGCTGATAATGCACAAATGCAAGATTTACCTAAGGGAGTCAAAGCTGAAGGTGCTAAAATTCCAGGACAGTATGGTTTTAGACCTAAAATTATGAAAGGAATTACTAAGGTAAGTCCTTTTGGTGGTACTTCTGCAGATTGGGCAACTTCATCTACAAATACAGAAGGTAAATCACACTCTTGGGACGCTTTTAGGCTTAAAGGTAATGAAAATTTAAAGGGTAAAATCGGTGTTTATTATTCAAATGTTGGCTCAGATCCAGTTTCTGGCAAAACACTTGATATGAAAATAACTTTAAATGATTGGAAGATTAATGCTTATAAATGGGATCATTCAACTGATCATGCCAAAAAGGTAGCTTTAGAAAATCCATATGCTGCATTTGGTGTTGATGATTTTGAAGTTTTTACTCCTGGTGATGGTGCCTTGGCTTATCGTGTTGATTTTATTGATCATGATACAGGAAAACCACTAAAATTAAATACTCAAATGACATTTCTCGACATTGACGGTAATCAGTGGGTAGGTTTTGACTCCTCGACTTATAGTCATATTGATAATGTTTACTATGGCGATCAAGAGGGTAAAAATTGGTTATCATATATGGATAAAATGGGTAAAAAATATATTTATTCTGATGCCAACCTTCACCATGAAGCCTTACCTGATGGGTCAGGTACTGTAAAATCTTCTAACCTATATGGTGGATTTACAACTAGTTTATCCAATACAGACCATATGAATATTACCTGGGTTTATGGTACTAATACAGGTAAACATGCTGTCGAATCACAAAATGAATTGTTAGCAAATAATGGATATTGGCAATTAAATGATTCTAATTATGACGCTGATGCACAAAAAAATAAAATTGGAACAATTGCTTCATCAATTTGGAATGGTAATTTTAACCATGCATATTTAGCTTTTGGTGGCAGGGCTATACTTCCAGATAAACCGCTTGATCCTAAAAAGTTTGTGTCAGATAAGGATGAAGGTACTAATGTTCCTAGTGAAATTGGTGGTATTAAATCTGTAACTCACGATATGCTAGAAAATCGTTATGAACAATATCACTATCAAATTGTTCATTCTGTACCAGATGTACGTGATAGATTTAAATATAGTGAATATAGAATTACTGATAATTTAGATAATATTTTGAACATTGATACTGGTTCAATCCGTGTTTATAATCGTGAAAATCAAGATGTTACCCACATGTTCACTGTAACTCTATCCAGTGGCAATAATCTATCAGTAATTGCTAATGGTGATACATTGGCTCTTAATGATTTCTACCGTGAAACTTATAAGATCAGCTTTGATGCTACAGTTAAACCAGGTAAGAGTCTAAAGGATCACGCTGATCCTAAGCATAAAAATCAAGCCGTAATTGATAACCAGTCAAAGGTAATTACTGATAATGGTTCAGCTGATTCAAATATTGTTACCACGAATATCCCGTTCACTAATGAAAAAGACGAAAAATTTGTATCATACGACGGTTTAGGAGATACTAAGTCTCTTAAGGATGTAGATTTTGGTAAGAAATATACTTATCGTGTTGAAGCTACGGTTCCAGATAATGTAGACATTGATTACTTAGCTCTTAAAGATACTATTGAACCAGAAGTTCAAAATATCAAGGGCGTTAAAGTTTATGACTATGATGACAAGAATGCTGCAGGAAACGCAAAAGAAATTACTGATCAAGGTAAACTTGAAATCGATAATAAGACAGGAAAAGTGTCATGGACTGCCAATAATCCAGCAAATTGGCATGGTAAACATTTAAAGATGTTTATTGATACTACTTTAATTAACACACCAAAGCTTTTGGATTATTTGAACAAGGACAACAATATGATTGAAGTTCCAAACGAATCTCATTTCTTGTTCAATAAAGAAGACATTCCAAGTAATATTACTCACGTAACGCCAAATACGCCAAAGGCTTCTGCAGATAAGAAGATTGAGGTTTCAGGCGATTATACCAGTGATGATATTGACCCAACAGGAGATGGGAACAAGAACAAAAACACTGATAAAGATAATAAACGTGAAACTGAAACATTACCTAATGACAAAGATGAATAGCATATAAAGGATTAGATAAAATGGTGTGAAAGTCTAATCCTTCTGTTTCTTTCGGGTGAGACGGTGGGCAATAGTTAAGGAGGATCAAATGGCTCTTAGTAAACAAGACAAGTCCATTTTGCGCAAGCTACATAATTCCCAAGGCTTAACACAAAAGGCTTGGGAAGAAAAAGTTATGATTGAGTTTGTAAAAGATTTGATTTCAGGTAATAAAAGTGAATATAAAGATGCAGTTTTAGAAGTGGCAGGTAAAAAAGAATTATCTGAGCAGCTGGAGAAACTACAGATTGCTGAACCTGATAAGACTTTAAATGATAAGGTTACGTCATCAAAAGATGATAATAAGCTTACAAGTGATTTTAATGGGACAAGTAAAAGTATTTAGTTTAGCTAACTAAATGCTTTTTTTATACAAGGAGGATTAACAATGTTTTTAGCTGTTTATACCAAATTGACCTACTTATTTTGGAGCGGCTTAATCGGTACCCAGGCTTTTTTAAACGAACATCCAGTTTTACTTGATGTTTGGAGAAATATTAATAAGGCTACTGGTAGTACCGAAAAGAACCTGAAGAATATCGCCAAAGGTCTGTTCATTGTCGTTATTATCTTGGCTGGTATTCTTTTTGCTTTTGGTAACAGAATGTCGCAAAATGCAAAGCAATTATTGATGTATGCGCTGGTAGGTGTTGCCATTGTTGCTTTAGCTGCAAGTTTAGTACCATCATTCGCAAATATGTTTGGTTGGAATGCTAGATAGTTAATTTATAAGTAAGGTGAAGTAAGTAAGACTTACTGGGTTGATGGTGGGCGTTGAAGAAGGAGAGAAGATTATGCTATTAGTTACCTTTGATAAGGTACCAAAAGGGGCGAAAAAATATTTTCAATTTAAGCATAAATTAAGTAGAAAATCGCCTGAATTAGACATTAAAACTGCAGATGATGCAGTTAAGGACTATGCAAAGAGCTTAGAAGAAGCTGATTCTAATGTTACATTTACTATCTTTGATGATGAAGATGAGGATCGTGAAGAGAGCAGCTTTGAAGCACAAATTTTACCTGAGGATCAAGACGGGGGTATTTTAAACTTGATTGATCGTGATTTAGAGAATGAAAATTTAACTCGTGATCAAGAAGAAACAGTAACAACACTAAAGGATCAAATCTTTAATGAACTTGAACCTAGTTTGAGTGATGATGAAGAGGACTTAAATAAAGACAATGGGTTCATGTTTAATAATAATCAAATTCTAGATTCAGATGATGAAGTGCGTGATGAAATACCTCCTGAAAATGATGTAAATGATGAGACTGAGGATAACAGTCCAACAGAAGAATCAAATAGTAATGCCGCAACCAATCCTAGTTTGAATAATGTTCCTACACAATTACCTGAAGAGGTTGATGCTTTACCAATTCAAGCAGGTCAAACAACTGAAACAGAAACTAGTCGCAGTGAAGTAATTAGCTATGGCAAATATACCGATGCCAATGATATTCTTGACCGTTTGCCAAGAGGATATGATAAAAATCAATTTGCTCTAAATAATATTCGTCATGATTTAGGCTATTTAGATAATCCTAAAGATCAATATGATCAAGCGTTGAATGATAAAATTGATCAGGCGTTAAGAGATTATTCAATGCAAGATATTCAACGTGTATATGATGAAGGTTTAGCGAAATCAAAGGCTGCAATTGTAGATAGATTAAAGGAAGCATATAACAGAGTTACTAAAGAGTCACTAGATAAAATTGTTGAAGACAGAACAGCGGCACAGATTCAACAACTGGTAGTTAAAGCAACTCATCAAAAGCAAAATAATCAATCTGACTTGAGTAAATTAAAAGAAAACAAGGCACTAGAACTAAAGACTAATGATGAAGCCGCATTAGCTGAGTATAAGAAGCAATTAGAAGAAAAACGCAATATAGCTTTGAAAAATTTTAATGATCAAGAAGAGCTTAAAACTCGTAATGCTAATGAACAAATTGATGAGCAATTAAAGGCTGATAAAGCTAAAGTAGAACGTGTTGCGCGTGATGAAGAAGTACAAAAACGAAATTCTGAGTTAGATGATAGTAGAACAACCATTAGTAATGATTTTGATCATGCAGTTAGAAATAACTATGACAAGAATAATGATTTATTTGAAGACAATTTAAAGAAGGTTCAAGAAAAAGTTCGATTAGCTAAAGAACAAATAAATCAACAAAAGCAACTTGATCAAGAAAAGGCTGAGGAAAAGCGTCAGCGAGAAGCAGAAGCTGCTCGCAAAGAACGTGAACTTGATTTAAAGCAAAAAGCAATTGAGCAGAATGAGTCTTTAGCAAAATTGCAACAAGAAAATATGGCAAAGTTGCCTGAGGAATTTGCGAAAGCAATTGCTGCAGCAATTACTCAAAATAATTTAGAAAATCCTAACGTAAAAATTACTTTAAATAATGATGGAAAGAATGCTTTAGTGCCTGTGCCACATGTTGATGGTGAAATAGTAGACTTAGATGATACTAAGAAAAATGATGCACCAATTGATTCTGAATCAAATGAAGAAGATTCAGAGTTAAAGCCAGAAACCGAGGATAACAGTCCTAAGAAACATCACTATAAATCTGAAATTATCTCATTAGTTTGCCTTGCAGCTGCGACTTTGGGTGGTACATGGGCTTATACTAATAACCATTCTAATAATGAACAAAAAGCTTCAATTGAACGATCAAGTTCAAACTCGCATGTCAAGAAAAACAAGCAATCAAGTAGTAAGCAATCTGCTAAAAAAGATATTGCTAAAAATCAAAAAACTAATGCTAAATCAAAGACTAAATCTACTCCAACTTATTTAACTAGGTCACAAGCTATTTTAAAACAATATCGTGAAACTAAGACTTGGGCACAAAAGAGAGATATGCTAGATGGTTTATTAGGGCAAGGTGACGCAAGAAATTTAAAGAAGATTGCTACAATATATTCAAATCCAATTGCTAGTTTGTACAGTGCCATTGCTAATGAAGACAAAGCTCAGACAAGGGATATTTGGCTAAGTTTAACTGATGATCAGCGAACAGAAATTTCCAACTCAGCTAAAAAAGCTGTCGCATTGGCTTTCTATGATATTGCTGATTGGCAAGATGGGTGGTTAGCTAGATATGCGTACTAAAAAAAGAAGATCACGAATAAATCTAAAAAATGCTAGAAACAAGGAAAAGAATCTTGTAAAAAAGGGCTTGTATCAAGTTGAAAGACAATTACATCGTCCCAAAAATGAAAACAAGCAGTCTAGCAATATTAATTTTAATTATACGAAGCTGATAACAACGTTGGTTATAGGAATTTTTATCTTTCTAGTAATAATGTGGTTATTAGGAGCATTCCATAATGTCATGTTACAAACTAAAAGTAAAAACTATAACTTATTCACGAATGGTCTCGATTTAGATAAAGTGGGATTAGCTGGCTTGAATTTCTTTAAGACACAGTTGAAGCCCATGGAAATTTTAGAGGTATTTGCTGCTAGCGTAATTATTGGTGGATTGTTAAGTCAAAAATTTCACTTTGAAAGTCAAAAAGTCGCTCATGGGCAAAAGGGAAATGCCCGTTTTACTACAGTTAAGGAATTAGAAGACACCTATGTAAAAGTGCCTGATCATAGTCAACCAGGGTTAGATCCTAAAAAGCCTAGCTTTAAAGGTTTTGGTGGGTTTCCCATTGCTCACATTAATAGATTAGGATTAACCCAAAAATTTCCATTTATTACTAAACATGGCTATTATTTCATTGATACAAGTACAGTTCATAATTTGATTGTTGGTACTTCACGGTCTGGTAAAGGTGAAACTACTATATTAGAACAAATCGACCTAGTAAGTAGGGCTGAAAAACAATCGTCACTAGTCGTGAATGATCCTAAAGGAGAACTGTATGTTGCTTCTGTAAATACGTTGAGGAAGCGTGGCTATGATGTTTATGAATTAAATTTAGATGACCCAAACAAAGGAATCGCATTTAATCCGCTACAGTTAATCATTAGAAGCTGGGAGCAGGGCGATGTTGAAGGAGCAATGCAATTAGTTAACTCAATTACCTACTCGCTTTATTTTGATAAACAAGCAGGTCAAAACAAGTGGGTTAATGACGGCGCACAATCAGCTGTTAATGGTATGATTATTGCTTTGATTGAGTATTGCATGAATCCTAAAAACTTTAGAGATAAAAAAGCCCATCCAGAATATATTACTTTTGTAAATATCGCTGATTTAGTTAATCAGTTAGGACAGATAGATTATACTAATCCATCAGATCCATATACTCAACACAACGTTTTAAGTGAATACTTTAAGCATTTGGAACAGGGATCTATTGCTAAAAAAGAATTCGGTTCCACAAATTTCTCAGGTGATAAGGCAAGAGGCTCAATTTTTTCAACTGTTGTACAGAAACTAGATATTTTCACTTTACCGAAAAACTCACGCATGACCAGTATGAACACACTAGAAATGAAATCAATTGGTTTTCCAAAATATTTGGAGTTTCAATTGCTTGATCAACGACTATATGGTGAGTTAATTAAAATCAATTTTAGAGATAATCATAATAAAAAACTGAAAACGAATGAGATTCGTGTTAGTCAAAAAGGATTTGTTGAAAACAACTTTGATGTCAATCTAAAAACAGGAAGCTTTGTTGAAATTGAAGCTATTGCAGGACATAAGCGTTTGAAGAATACTTTTAAGTTAAAGATTAATCCTAAAGTTAAAAAGGTTGAAGTAAGTCAGGTAGGAAAACCTGAAATTAAGATGGAAAACTTTAAGATGCATTATAGTGATAAGCCAATTGCAGTCTTTATGAAAATTCCAGATTCAGATGCTTCAAACAACTTGCTAGCTACAATTTTTGTTAATCAATTATATACAGAATTATCACGTCAGTGTCGGCTGGTTCAAGGTGGAAAGACAATTAGACGAGTACAATGTATTTTTGATGAGTTTGGTAGTATGATTCCGCTGCAGAATATGGATCAGATTATGACAGTTTCAGCAGGTCGTAATATTCTATTTACTTTAGTTATCCAGTCTTATGCCCAGCTCTACAGTAAGTATGGCAAAGAAGACGGACAAGTTATTAAAGAAAATTGTCAGAATAAATGTTTGATTATGTCTACTGATTCAGCCACTAACAAAGAATTTTCAGAAGCTTGTGGCAATAAAACGATTGAGACAAGCAATATTTCTAAAGATCAAAATGGTTTAGCCAAAAATGTTAGTGTTAGCGTAGATAAAGTACCGTTGATACTACCAGAACGATTAGAACATTTAGCTGGCGGTGAAAGATTAGTTTTGAGACCTTTAACAAGAATGAATAAATGGGGCTGGGCGGTAGTTTCACATCCTATTTTTAACACAGGAAAAACATTAATGCCGTTTGCACATACATTCTTAACTGATGACTTTAATCCTAAAACTAATCCAGATTTAGTTGAAAAGATTGATGCACACGCCAATATTAATTTAAAAGCATTAGAAATCGATTGGAGCAAATGGTTAACTTGGACTGAGCAAGTTACCAAACAAGATGAAGATGGAAATGCAGTAGTAGAAGAAGAAAATTTGGCTTTGCAGGCGTATAACCAATATCATCAAAGTGACGCAAATGTTCAAGCAACTACTAAAGATGCTAAAGAAGAACAAGAAATGAAGAAGTCTTTAAAGGAAGAAGAAAATCAGATTCCACCATTTATCACGAACTGGTTAACGGAACATGATGGTGATATTAGTGATGGAACAAAACAAGCAATATTGAACGAGGCTATAAAATTAAAAGATGTGCCTGAAGGACAAAAACCAAGTTCAATAGCTTTTGTTAATATCATCTATAAAGATAAAAAATTAGAAGATAAGAACAAGGAAAAGAATGAGTTAACACAGGAATTTAGCCAAAGCTTTAATGAATATTATCAAGATAAGTAGCGATAATGACTACTTATCTTTTTGTTTAAAGAAAGGAAAAATTAATGACAAATTGGTTATTCTATTTAACTAGTTTCATCAATCCTAAGTATCTTGATATTTTTAGTGGTTTGGTAGATTGGTGGCAAAAATCAACCAATTCAGGTGATTATGATCCAGCCAAATTACAAAAAGTAACTGAAGCTCTACAAAATGCGGCACCTTATTTACATTATGATGATTTTTTGGGACGTATTTTGAATCAGACAAAATGGGGCATAGTTAAGATCTTTTATGGATTTGCCAATTGGGCAAGTGAACTAGCAACAGATAGTTTGGATTTCTCAGGAATCTTAAAATCCACAGGATTAAATACTAATTTAATTAATGGGGTAATGGGAATTGCTGCAGGGTTGATGATTTTAACCTTAACTTGGATCGGAATTAAAATTGGTACCTCAAGTAAAGCTCCTCAATTAAAAAATGTCGTTTGGCAATTAGCAATTTCAGCGTTCTTAATCGGAAATATTCAGCCAATTACAAATTGGGTGGTTGATCAGTCTACAGGTGTATATAAAGGCTTTGTACAGGCTGATAATGATAAAGGGACGTCAAGCTTGCCATATCAGGTAGTACAAGCCAATTCTAATGACCTATTAGCAATCATAGCTAATAATTTTAGTGGCTTCAAAATCAATAATGGGGATACTAATACCAAATGGGAAGGTGTTTCTAAAGATAAAAATGGTGAAATTAAAGACCAGAGACAAAAAGATGTTCACTATGGTTCATTTGCTATGAACAAGTCTGATTTTGATACTGCAACATCAGGCGATTTATCAACTACTATTTCAGCTGATTTAGCTGAGAAATTAAGTAATAAAGCAAATAAGTCTAAGGAAAAACCAGCATGGGATCCTGACAATTTGCGTTATAAATTAGCTCCTACAGGCGTTGGTACGAAATCAAATGTAAAGGGAAAAGCATATTCAGGATATTATGCAACCCAAGTAAGTCAAAGCAATACTGCCTTTTTCAAAATTTTTAACGGTGGATATGAACGATATTCAGTACAATTTTTCCCAGTTGTAGTTGCCTTACTTTCAATGACAGTTGCCTTCTTACTAGTTTGCTTTGTTTCAGTAAGAGCATTCGTGGAATTGGCAATTATGCAAGTATTATCAATCATTATTTTCTCCACTGATTTGGAAACTGGAAAGCGTACTAAAGCTGCGGTACAAGATATTTTTAGTTCAGCGTTGTTAATTGCATTCCAAGGCTTTGAATTAGCGTTCTATAGAATTGTAGCCGTGTGGATGAGTTCATCAGATGCAGGAAAGATTCATGATAATCCTTATTTATATGCAGTTGGAATGATTGCTTTAACTTGGGCACTTTGGGAAGGTTCAAGCAAGGTGCAAAAATTCTTTGGTTTGGATACTGGACTTAAGCAAGGTTGGAGTAAAGTTGCTGGAGGAATTGCAGCAACTGAATATATTGCTGGTAAAGGTAAAAATTTAGCTGAAGGCGCTGTTGGAGTTGCCAGAGGTTCTGGTAAGTTAGCAGGGGCAGCGATTGGTGAAGCTCAAGCTTGGCAAGCTGGTAGCTCTACTAAGGCTATTGCTAAAGAAAATGGAGCAAGCAATAGTGAAGCAAAACAAGCTGGCAGTTATGCAAGAAGAGCCTTTCGTTCAGCTCATAGCGACTTTAAGCAGAATGGTGGCAGTGCAGTTGATTGGAACAGGGCAGTAAATTCTGGCGCTGTATCTGAAACTGTACAAGATGAAGCCGCTAGAATGATGAGAAATGGTGGTTTAACTGATAATCAGTACAACACTTTACATCATAATCCATACATGCAAAACAGAGCTGAAAAGAATGGTGGCAGTGCAGAACCAACAGGTATTGGACGTGATACTTCATTTGTAGGAAATCCAAACTATGATGGCAAGAAAGAAACAGTTGCAACAAGCAATGTTGATTCAGCTAAAAATGTAAATGACCAAGGTAAGAATACATCAGTTAAACCTGATAATATTCAAAACCAAGGCATTAAGACCGATGATAGCAAGCCTAAATCAAATGCTGCTAAGGAAAGTTCAACTGACGGCTCTATTAAGTCAACAGGTGGAGCTAAGACAACTGGTAATGATGCAAAAATTCCAAATACCACAGTTGGTGAAGCAACGAATGGTTCAAAGACTGGTAAAAAAGAAACAGCAAATGATCCTAGAACTAACAGTGCTTCAGTTACTGGTTCAGGTTCAAAGCGTGGTGAAGCAAATAGCTCTTCAAGCTCACCAACAAGTAGTAATGCGGTCGATGAATTACCAAGCTTGAGAGATACTCAAAAATCCACTAGTAAGTTAGCAAGTCAACACCGTTCAAATCAACAAACCACACCGCCAAAACCAGTTGGTGAAGGCGGTAGACACTTAAGCAATGTTTCAGACTTTAAGGGACAAGACAGTCATAGTAAAGTAACTGAAACTGCTGGTACCAACCATGTAGATATTGAAAGAAAGGCTGGCAGAACTGAAGTATCTACTCATGATGTAGGCAATCAAGGAATGAGTAGTGTGAAGGATGCTATGAAGAGCAGCGTACCTTCAAACACTAATAGAACCGTTGAAACTCAAGGCAATACTAACACGGTGACTGAAATTAAGCATGATAAGACCACAATCAATCAGCAAGTTGAAAACTCTGCTGAAACTAAATCACCAAGTTCTACCAACATTGGCAAATTAGGTCATGGAGATAGCAGAAGAAAGGATTAGTGCATGGATAAATATCAAAAAATAATGATTCCTAAGTCAACTAATGTATCTATCCAAATCTTTTTCCTAGATATGTTTGATGTTTTTGCTCTTTTCATTGGGGGTATGGCAGGACAACAAATTTCTTTTCTATTTAATTTACAACCGACTTGGCAATTAGTAATGACAGGTTTTGGAGTTGTAGTAGGAATTCTGCTAGTAATGCGAACCCCATTAGCACCAAAGATTAGAAATTATCGTGTTTTGTTAAGCATTATGCGACAAGACCAAAGCAGATATTATCCATTATTTTTAGAAGGAGAAAATAATGCGAACAAAAAGAAAAAGTAGAAACAGTAGGAGCAAAGCTCCTAGCTTGTTTAGAGCTTTTGGCTTAGATAAAGGATCAAGACAAGATGCAAGAGATCAATCAATAGTTGAATACTTGGGCTATAGTAACTGCTCAAAAGACGGGATACTTGATTTAGTAGATGGCACCCAAGCACGCTATTTGCGTGTACATTCGACAGATTTATATTCACTTGATGATGAAACCAGAAGTAAATACCTAGATTCATTTACTACATTTAATCGGATTTATAGCAACGATTATAAAATTGTAGTCATGTCGACGAGAATTGATACTAGTGAACAACAACAGTATTTTCGCCATTTAAAGAATGGGATTCGTTCACCCAAAACCAGATATGAAAAAATGCGTTTACGATTAGTTAATGAAATGTTGTTGCAATCAGTAATGCTGTCAAGAAATACAGAAGATTACTCTGATGTGCAGTTTTACATTATGATTTTTGGAGAAGATTTGCACGATATTAGAGTTAACACTAGAACCGCTCAATTTGCTGATCAGGGATTAATGGGATTAAGACCATTGAACTATAAGGAAACAGTTAAGGTACTCTTTAGAGAAAATAATTTGAATAGTAAGTAAGGGAGAAAAAATGCGAATTTCTAGTTTATTGAAAGCAAAGAAACATAAAAAGAAAAAAGTAACTGTAAAGTTAAATCCAAGACAGGTTACTAGTTTAAAAAAGCAAAGAGAACTGCAAAAAAATGGTTATAATACCAAATTTTTAGCAGAAGTCCAGCCACAAGGCGGGATTACTTTTGCAGACAATTATGCAATTGCTAGTGATGGATATGCGGCTTGTTTATCGGTAATTCATTATCCTAACGATCCATTATTACTTTGGATGACTCAAGTGGCATTGAATGATTCAACGTTAACTACAATTGATGTAAAAACTGATTCTGGCTATGAAATTAAGCGACAACTGAACAGGTCAATTGAAGAATTAGCTGATAGACAAGTTAATGCGAGAAAAGCTACTGATGCATTAAATGCACAAAAGGATATGCAATCACTAGAAAAGTATGCATTGGAATTAAGCCAAGGCGGTGAAATTCCTAAATTGATGCTAACTAGAATTTTTGTTTATGCTCCAACCATTGAAGCATTAGATCAATCGGTGTCTAATCTTCGTGGCAAACTTCGGGGTGAAGGTTATAATGTTGCAGTTTATATGTTTATGCAAGATAAGCAGTTTAAGTCAATGGCATTGCCCCTATCAGAACAAGAAAAAGATTTGGCAGCATTGCCAGAACAACCAATTCCTGCTTTAACGGTTGGTGCTGGTAATCCATTTTCTGCTCAAAGTTTAAAAGATCCAAGAGGTGTTTGGTTAGGTCGTACTTCAACTGGAGGAGCCTTTTATTTTGATCAATTTAGATCAACCAATATTAGAAGATCATTTAACATGATGATTTTAGGGAAGATGGGTGCAGGAAAATCAACTTTAATGAAAATGCTTGTTGAAGGTTCAATAGCAAGAAATATGTACTTTCGGGGGATCGACAAAACTAAGGAATATATTCCCTTGATTAAACATTATGGTGGAACCGTGGTTAGCTTGGATGGGTCAGAAGGTATGATTAATCCACTTGAAGTAATGGCGACTACTGTAGATGAAAATACTGGTAAAGTTGATGAACTATCAAGCTTTTATCAACATATTTCTAAGGTTGATATCTTATTTCAAATGATTAATAAGGGATCCTTTGCAAATATTGAAATGCAAGAATTTGATTCATTGTTACGTGGATTTTATGTAGACATGGGATTATTACCTAGAAATTTTCAACAAAACAAAGAAAATATAAAAATTACTAACTTAGATAGTAAAAAATATCCAACTTTTAGTCAGTTTTTAAATTGGCTAAAAAAGTTGGCTACGCCAATGTACTATCAGCAACATCAATTCACAGCTGAAAGAATAAGAACTTATGAGAAAATCAAGGTAGCATTGGAATCAATGATTGAAAATTACGGTCAATTATTTGATGGCTATTCTACAATGAGAGATTTAACAGATACTAAGCTTTTGCTATTTGATTCTTCAGCCATTTCAACAATGAACCAAAATGTTTATCAGGCACAATTGTATATGGCTCTAAGTTTGATTTGGAGTCATGCATTGATAAATGGTAGAAAACAGAATGCTCTGTTAAAGGCAGGAAAAATCACACGTCAAGATGTACAGTATTTTGATGTGTTCCTGGATGAATGTCATAACATCATAAATTATGAAAATATTTTTGCGGTTGATTATGTTAAAAACTTTGAACGAGAAATGAGAAAGTTTAATGCAGGTATTATATTTGCAACACAATCACCAGAAGAAATGGTTCCCGATTCAGTAGAATCAGCTCAACTATCAAGCTTAAAGGTGGTATTTGAACTTTGCCAATACAAATGGCTAATGAGTATGGATCCATCTCAACTTAAGAAAATTAAAAGTCTATTAGGCGAAGCGTTAAATAGTTCAGATTACAGTAACATTCCTGACTTGCAGACAGGACAAGCAATTGTCACGATGGGAGGAAGAGAAAGATATCAAGTCAAGATGAAACCATCTGAACGACAACTTGAAATTTTTGCAGGTGGTCAATAATGATAACAAATATTAAGCGGTTAAGACAGACAAAAAGATGGGCTGGATTAGCCGCTTTTTTATTAGGAATTTTAGCTGTCTTATCAGTTGTATATTTTATTGTAATTTTGATTGCAGCAATGGGTGCTGCAACAGATGATGAATGTGACACAGGAGGAGAACAAGGAGGGGTAGTAGAAGGAAGAATTAGTGTCATTGAATCACCTAAGTATGGGCAGACAGCTATGATGCATATAGCAGATGCTGTACATGAAAAAACAGGGATTAGTGCTAGATTGCTTTTTGCTCAAATGGGACAAGAAACAGGTAATGGTGATAGTTCCGTTGCCAAGCATGATCATAACTTTGGTGGTATGACTTATTCAGAAGGAAGCACTATCGGTACCAAAGGTGAAAGCCGTGGTAGTGAAGGTGGTAATTACGTTCACTACAAGAACTTAAGTGATTTTGCGACCGAGTGGGCTGTAACAGTTCAGAATGGTTTTAAAAAAGCTGGATTAGGAAAAGATGCTACAGTTGCTCAATATGCTCATGCAATGAAAAAAGCAGGATACTATACCGCAGCTGAAAGTGATTACCGAGCAGGTATGGAAGCTCAAGCTAAAAAATATGATGCCTTGAAAGGCAATAAATCACTAGCTAAAGGTGATGGGTCTAGTGGCTCAGATAATTCAGCTGAGGAAGATTGTAAGCCAATAAGCGGCAAATGGGGGTGGCCATTCAAGTCAATTCCTAAAAAAGGACCAGGTAATACAATCTCAGGTGAGCAATTATTTGGTAAGTCATCTACAAGAACAGGTGGCTTTCATGATGGTGTTGACTTTGGTACTGTTCCATATGGTGGACAAGATATTTTGGCAATTCATGGTGGAACCGTTAAGAAAATTGCATTTCAAGGACATACTCAAGATAGTCTAGGAATGTACGTCTGGGTAGAAGGCTCCGATGGTTGGAATGTCATTTATCAGGAATTCGGCTTTGATGAAGCAGATTTGAAATACGTCAAGGTAGAGGTAGGCGACAAAGTTTCAGTAGGAGATAAAATAGGTCACTTAGCAAGTAATGCACATGGTATTACTCACGTTCACATTGGTGCAACTAAAAAAGATTTTGCTACCGCAGAGCTCTCTGCGTACAAAGATGATGGTACTTGGAAAGACCCAATTAAATTAATTAAAGATGGTTTGAACAATGATGCAGAATCTGAAGAAGATGATGGCTTATCAAAAACTGAATCTGAAGCACGTGACTGGATTGTTCAGAGAGAATCTGGAGGTAGATGGGACGCAGTTAACCCAGCTAACCCAAGTGTTTATGGACGTTATCAATTAAAGAGAGAATATCTTAATGGTGATTACAGTCATAAGAATCAAACAAGGGTAGCAAATAAATATGTAAAAGGCAGATATGGTTCATGGCGTAATGCACAAAAATTCTGGATGAAACATACCTGGTATTAATGCCAAGAAAGAAGGATAAAGATGAAGCAGCAGAAAAAGGAGCGAGAGTCCAATCTGAAAGTATGGATGATGACAGCTGGAGTATTATTCGCTGTTCTGGGAATGTTTGCAATTGCCAGAGTTCCTAAAAATGATGAACTGAATGATATTAGGGCAGAAATTAAAACTGTTGAGAAGCAAATAGTTCAAGAGCAAAATAGTCAAACAAAGAATTCTGCATATAAACAAAAGTTTGATGTGGTGAGTGCAGAAGAAGAGGCACGTGACAAGTTTCTAAAAGTGATACCAGCTATCTATACTAAAAGAAAATTTTCGTCAGCTAAACAAAAAGAAGAATTTAGTGCTTGGACAAAAATTTTTCCAGGTAAAGAGGGCAAAAACTTCATCAAAAATAATGGAGATTCTTATGGTTATTTAAGAAACAAGAGTACAACGGTTTACTTTGGTGACTTAACAGATGTAAGTCATACTAAGATTACAGTAGTAACCCTAGTCGAAAGTGCCAATAAAAAAGAAGTTACTTATGGTTGGGACTTTGATTATAATCTTAAGACCCAAAGAATAAATAGCTTTAAAGAAATCAACATAGAGAGGAACTAAGATGAATAAAAAATATCTTTTAGGTGGAGCAATCCTCGGAATCATGCTCGAATTAGGCGTAATCAATTATGAGACTAACAAGCAAAAAGCTATCGACTATCATGTTGATCAGGCAAGAACTGAGTTGGCTAAAAAGCAAGATGAGTTAAAAAATGTAGATGCTAAAATTGGAAATTCGCAAAAGCATATTGCTATGAAGGAAGGAGGCAGCAAAGAGAAACTAGCTGAGCAGGATGTAGCACAGACAAAAGCCAAGAAACAGGTAAGTAAACTGCTAAAACTGCTTTACACGTATGATAGTGGTGATGAAAAATTAAAAATACCAGACAAGGTGAAAGATACACATTTAGTAAGTGAAAAAGTCTTAAAGAACAATTCTATGTTTAAAAATGATAAGCAATTAGAGCTCCAATATAGTGGGGCAGATATGACAGGTCAGATTGATGAACTAGATTTGAAGACAGGTATTTTAGAAAATAACCAAGTGCCTGTATATGCCAAAGTTTATTTTGAAATGACAAAAGATGATAGAACTTTGGGAACACCAACTGATGCTTACCAGCTGATTTATGATACAGCGACTAATCAAATTACTTCAATTAAGTATTTTGGTCGCTATCAAATTGATCGTGAGGCAGATTAAGATGCAACCGAAAAAAGAAACTAAGGTAAAAATCATTGCAGTTAGTTGTGCAATGATTTTTTTGTTGTTCATAGGAGTTATTGGTTTTAATCAACATGTTAATCATGAACTAAATCAAAAAAACATCGTTAAAATCAAAACTAATGATGACTCAACAGTTTTATTTTATCGAGATGACTGCAAAAGCTGTCGTTCTATTTTTTCATACGCTGTAATGAAAAAAGATTTATTTAGAAAGAATATACAGTTTGTAAATACTAATCAACCACAAAACCGACACTATATTACGGAGTATAAGTTAACTAAGGTACCAACTTTTATCCATTTAAAGTATGGAAAACAAGTAGAAAAATATACGGGAACTAACATAGAAAAGATAGATCAGGTCATAAGAGGTGATTAAAAATGTCTAGTCGAATTGTATATCAATCAGAAAAAACTAAACTAAAAAAATCAAATCATCGTTTGAAATTAGTTGCCTTAGTTTTGTTTTTGTTATCAGCAGCACAACTAATGGCAACAGTTTACTTTAATCGTGATAATCCAGATTCAGAAAGTCAAAGACAAATTCGAGATCAACAGGAGCAGATTACTGAATTAAAACAGGAATTAAATGATAGCAAAAACTATCGTGTACATTCGGATGACAATTAGAAAGGCAAAAAATGATTCAAAGCAAAAACAAAAATGAATTGAAGCGACACCAAAAACATAAGTATCGCAAAATTTATTTATCATTCATTGGAGTGGTGGCTGCAATTTTTATTGCAATCGTTGCTAGTCCCTATTGGACAGGAAAATCAATTGACACTGAGCAAACTGTTAATGTAGTGACAGGCAATTCATCATTTTACCTAGCAAATTCTATTTACAATAAGCAAAGCGAAAAGATGTTGCTAGAGTATTATCTTGGGGACTCTACAGACGTAACATCTACTAGTGACGATTCAGACTTAAGCAACTTAAAGTATGCTATAAGAGTAGTAAACATGTCACGTGGCGGAGAAGATGGAGAAGAGCTTGCGATCAAATCACAGAAAATCAATAATCACTTTTTAGTAATTGAGGTTAGCGGAATCAAAAATGGCTTTGGAGATTTAAAGATTGATATTCTGCCACAAAAAGTTAATAAGCGAGTTAACATGCAAGATTTCTCTGAAAATAATTATATTGAGTTCTTCATTAAAGAGAATAAGGTTGATCTGACTTCAAGCAAAGTAACTAAGAGCTATCAAAACTATATCCTTGATTATCGTCAATATCTGATTAATTGGAATAAAAAGAAGATTAGTCAAGAACAAAATACAATTAAGGATGCTCAAGCTACGATTCAAAATTCTCAAAATAATTTAGATTCTGCAAAGGCAAAGTTAGAAAAAGTTGGTGATAGTCAAAAAGAAAATTACCAAACACAAATTAGTAGTTTGGAAAATGATATTTCAGAAAACAAAGCAGCTATCACACAAAGTCAGCAAGCAATTTCTAAATATGAAGACACAATCAGAGACATTAAGGACGGTGATTTTGATAATTAGGTGCAAAATTTAGCTAAAAAATGTTACGTCTTGGACGTAATGAGCTACGTAAGAATACGTCCTGTTCGGATATCACTAAAAAACATTACGTATCAAGACGTAATGTCAGGTAAAAGACGAACAATTTAGAAGTATACAGACGTCAAATTAATCAGAAGTGATATCACTTCTAAAAATGCGAAATCGCTTGGTACAACCAAGCCCAGCACACCTTGATAAAAGGCGTGGGGTCAGATTTCCCTTATGCTCTTTACTAGAGATAACTAAAAGAAGCAGATTTTAGTCAAATTTCAGAGTAGAAACTAGAAGGAAAACTAGAAACTAGAAATCAGAGGAAAGAAAAATTATGGTAAAAGTTTTAATCCGTGGAATCAGCGAACAAAACTTGGCTAGAATTGATCGGATTGTTAATCAATTAAATCAAAATTCAAGTAAGAAAATTTCCAGAAATCAATTTTTGAGAGAACAAATTGAACAAATTCCAATTAATTTTCAAAATCAAAATGAAGATTCGCAAACTAGTTTATTGATTCAGAAGCAGAATAAACTTCTGCAGGAAAATTTATTAGGGCTGAATGTTCTTGCAAAGTATTTCATTAGTGGAGATGTTAATGACACCGAACGAGCATTAAATTTGTTAGATAGTTTGTCAGAAGACACGGCAAAAGAAGATGATTAAATTTAGAAAGAGGGCAAGAAATGGGACGACAGCACTTTTTGCAATTTCGACTCAACGATAAGCAATGGGAAGAAATTAGGCAGATTAGAAAAGAACATTGCTTTGATAATAATGGTCAACTTTATAAGTTCTTATTCTTCAATGCCATGTTAGGTGTTCAAAAAGAAAAAGAACTGGAAGAGTTACAAAAAATTAATCAAAAGATTGATAATGCTTTGAAAAAAAGACAAGAAACTTACGCTGATTAAGAGGACCAGAAAAAATGATTAAGACAACTTTTAGAGCGACAATTTCTGATACAGATTTAGATTGGATTCAAGATTATAAAGAGGAACACGATTTAAAAAATAATGCTGAAGTAATTCATCATCTTATGAAGTTAGCAGAAGAAAATGAAAAAAATTCTAAGTGGACAAAAGATTTAAGTGATATTAGAAAACAACAGCGATTTACCAAAGAACAAGTTGCAATTCTAACAGAAATGGTAAGTGAGTTTTTGATGACTCAAGGAATGCAAATTGTCGGAAATGGAATTGATGCAGAAGTTTATAAATCTGCAAAGAGAAAAGTAAAAGAAAGAATTAATAATAGAATGGAGGAAAATGGCGGACAACTTGAGTAAGTTTTGATGCTGAGATTGCGATTCTACGGCTTTTAAAATTGAAAGAGCAAAATAATTAATCAACTTGCTTCATAGAATTTTTATTTGTAGGAGGTAATTTTTGGGACGACCAGCTATAATTTTAACTTCAAAATTTTCTGTGCCGAGTTCACGAAAAGCTTTTGGACGTTACGTTGGATATATAGCCAGAAAAGAAGCATTAGAAGAAAAAGAATTTTTAACTGCAGAAGAAAAAGATGAATTAAGTCGAGTTAAAAAACAAGTAAGAAAATTAAATCAGGAAAACAACTTTACTAGAGTAAAAAGTGAAGAACATTCTGAACGAGAAGCAGCTGCTGAAAAGTTAATGGAAAAGAGAAATTTTTTTGATTTGAATGATAAGGAATTTGATAAGTATCTTGGGTATATGGTACGAATTGATGCATTAAATCAGAAAAAGAACGAAACGGGACTAAATACCAAAGAACAAACTGAATTGGAAAGAATAGGGCAAGCTGCAAGTAAGCTGAGTGAAATTCATCCAACCAAAGAAAAAGTTTTAGATGGAGTATTTAGCTCTGACAAAGATATTGTTCAGTTGAAAGATTTAGATTATATTCGTGAGCAATTAAATGAAGGACAAGAGAATAATTCTGTCTTGTGGCAAGATGTTGTTAGTTTTGATAATAGTTTTTTAAAAAAGAAGGGGATTTTATCTAGTACAACTGGAATATTAAATGAGGAAGAACTACAAAAGGCAACTAAAAAAATGCAGAGTATTTTTCAAAAGGAAATGGATCCACCATTAAATGAGATGTACTGGGTGGCTTCCATTCATAGAAATACTGATAATGTTCATATTCACATTGCAACAGTTGAGAAAGACCCAAGAAGAAAAATTATAAACCGTGAAGGGATTAGTCAACCTAAGGGTAGGCGACCACAAAAAATAATTGATCATATGAAAAGTGGTTTTGCAAATGAACTGATTGGTTCTTCAGAGATGACTAAAGAATTATCTCAGAGACGTCAAGCTATTAGAGAAGCAATTCAGGTTAATTTGACTAGTCAAGTTGAACAGCCAACTTTTCAAGCAGAGATAAATCAATTTGTTAGAGCATTGCCTGAGTCAAGAAGAGAATGGTTTTACAACAAATTAGATAAAAGCCAACAAAAAATGTCGGATCATTTGGTTGATGAATTGTTAAAGGATAATTCCGACTTTCAAAGATATAAAGATTTAGTTTGGAAAATGCAGGATGACCGACAAGCTTTATACGGTAAAAGTAAACGTGAAAATAAAAATTATGCAATCAACCAACTGTATGGCAAAGAAGGTATTTATGCAAGAAATGGTAATGCGTTGCTTGCTGACTTAAGAAAAATCGATAAGGAAGCAAACCACAATCAAAGACACAGGATCAGTTTTAAAGATAAAGTTGATCCAAATGACTACATTCAATCTGCATTAAAAGAAATTCGGAAGGATGCAGCAGAACAAAAGTCAAAATTAGATGATTCATATAGACCACATTTGCGTGCAAAGTCTAAAAAGTCTTTCAAAAGACACAATTATTTAAAAAAGCCTTTTATTAGTCAAAGTCAAATCCGAAAAATAAAATCGAATCAAGAAAAAGTATTCGAAAAAATAAATGCAGATAAGGAAACTAAAAAGAATTTACGTGAGTTTGAAAAATTACAAAATGAAGTTGAGCAAGAATTAGAATAAGATCATCTTAATTATTGGCTAAAAATATTAGTCGGGCATAGGTGGGAAATTAGCAAGTAGTTTGTACTACTTGTTTTTTTATTGTTAAAGATAGGAGAAATTGAAATGCTTGCTTTTACAAAAGAACAAATTAAAGCAGCAAATTCTGCAAGTATTGTTGAATATGCAAGGAGTGCAGGAATTGATTTACGTCAAACAGGCAGCGATGAATTTAAAGGGGTAGAACATGATTCATTGGTAATTACACCATCCAAAAATTCTTTTTACTGGAATTCAAGACAAGTTCATGGAAAAGGTGCATTAAGCTTTTCTACATTGTATGAATTGTCAGGTAGCAATTTAAATGAAAAAGAGAAATTCCTAAAGGCAATGGATAAGGTGTTAACTAGTGGAGTAGGTGATGGCAAAGTTTATCAGGTCCAAAAAGAATCCTTCAAGTTTGATAAAAATCAAATAGATTCAGAAAATAAAATTAATCGAGTATGGGGATACTTGCACAATCAACGTGGAATTTCGAGTCAAACTATAGATCAATTACATAGAGACAAAGTGCTTGCACAAGATAAATTGGGTAACGCACTTTTTTTGTGGCTTGATCCTCAAGATAGACGACAAGTTAAAGGAGTATCAAAACAAGGTACAAAAATTAATCATCAAAAATATGGTAGAAGAGGAACCCTCAAAATGATTGAAAAAAATTCTACCAAGGGATATGGTTTTTCATTCGATTCACCAGGTATGAATGGAAAAACTCCAGAAAATATTAGATTTTTTGAATCACCAATTGATGCAATTAGTTTCTTTGACTTGTCTAAGGTAAAAGTAAAGGGTGGAATGAAAAATACTAGGTTTGTTTCGATGGATGGCCTTAAAAAAGAAGTGTTTGACTCGTATATAACACAAACAGCAGCACAATTACAAAAAGAAGGTCGAATTCTTAAAAGTGTAGGTTTAGGTGTAGATAATGATGAAGCTGGAAAAAGATTTGTTAAAGATATTCAATCTAAATTTCCTAAAGTTAAATACTGTAAACCTAGTGAAAAATTAGGTAAAGATTGGAATGACACCTTAAAAGCTTTTCGGAAAATGCAACAAGGAAAACAAAAATCTAAGCATACAACCAGAACATTACCAGGACAAGAATTTGAAAAGCGATCGGCTTATTTGAGAAGAGACCAAGGATTAGAAAGATAAGCATATAGAAAAAGCAGTTAGTCAGTGACTAGCTGCTAATTTAATGCAAAAAAAGAAGCACATACCGCTTTCCGTATGCGCCGCTCTTTAATGAGTCTCACTGATCTATTCCTCGCCTTCTTTAAGCTAGCATATCGCTAAGGTAGTAGGCAGCCAAGTTGTAAATACAACTCTTTAATTTGCACTGTGATCTTTACCTACATTGTAACATGAAAGGATAAATTAATGAATAATAGACATTCTGACTAGCATATCGTCAAGGCAGTGGGCAACATGATCAAGTAATGATCCTTAATTTCTACTGCTATTCTTAAACTTTTTTTAACACATATTCAATAAGAAAAAGTGTAAAAGAAAAGTCCCTCCAAACATCGAAGGACTTTTTGAAAAGCAATGCACTACGCTCTCTTTTGCCATACGACAAGGCAGCGAGCCACCTGAATTGAAAATTCAAAACCTTAATTTGAAAATTGCTTCTTCAATTAAATTTATTGTAGTGTAAAGGAGAAAAAAAGTGAAGAGATTAGAACAAACTTTGAATAAGCAGGTTAAATATATACCTCATGGATATCATATTATGCGAAGAAGAGATCAAAGATTAGAAAGATAAATAATAAGAAAGAGCAGCTAATCAAAAACTAACTGCTAATTTAATGTAAAAAAGAAGCACATACCGCTTGCGTATGTGCCGCTCCAAAAACAAGGATTATTAATTAAATAGTGCTAAAATTGTAAGTAATCTAACTAAATGGAAAGTAAGTGAGAACAAATGAGTGAAAACCTAGACCTTGCAAACTTCATAGTCTCTTTTGGTAGTATGAATGACTACAGTAGTACTGTGTTGCAAACAAAAAGAGCCTTAGATCTTAATGACCTATCTAAGCTTGTACATCAACACCACGATGGTGCCATCTTAAAAGATGCTTTAGATGGCATAGCTGCAGCAAAGAAATTCGGATTTACAAGACAAGGAATTATTGAAATTAATAAAGCCTTTACCCATAGCGAAGAAGAAGACCCAAGTATTCCAGGGCGCTTAAGACATGCAAGTTATAATCCAGACGACGCAATTGTCATTATCACAGACCCTAAAGGCACAGCTAAAGGTGCATACTTTGCTCCAGAAAACGTCTACCCCGAAGACTTAGATGAAATAATTGAACAATACAACTCGTCTAAACAGACTACTAAAGATGCGTGGAGAGTATTTGCAAGCTTATCCAAGCTTCAACCATTCCAGGACGGAAATAAAAGAACAGCGCTAATTGCCGCAAACTCTGCTCGAGATACCTGGGAAACCAGAGATTATTTAACCCTTCCTTTTGACAACATAGACCACGCTGAATTTATGATTAGCCTCATGAGATTTTATCGTGCAGATACTAGAGAACAAGAAGACAAAGCTTTGGACCGAATGATAGAAACTTTACCTAGCAAGAACGAAGTTGCGTATCATTTGAGCAACGAAATTTCGCAAAAAGATATTGACATTAATGACCTAAAAACTAAAAGAATTAAATCATTCTACCAAAATCAAGAATTAGATAGGTAACATTAAAGAATCGCACCAAGGCTTAAATAGATGGTATAAAAAACGCTGAAATCATTGAATTATCAAAACTTCAGCGTTTTTTATTCTCAGCTAAGACAGTAAATTATCTTCAGCAGAAACGTGTAAATTTAAAATTACTAGAAAGAAGGTGATAGTAGTAAAAACTAAATAACTTGTATGTAGTCAGGACACTTCATTATGAAGCGTCTTTTTTGTTTTCTTAGAAAGGAAAAATTATGTCAACACGATCAAATGTATCAATTTTAAATCCAAATGGTTCAGTTACTACTCAGTATTTTCATATGGATGGTGGACTTACTTTCACAGGACAAAATTTACTAGATAATTATCGTACTTTAGACGATGCCAAAAAGTTAATTGAAACAGGGAACTATAACGATAACCATATTCCAGAAAATCCTACAGCTGCTACTAAACTTATGGATGAATATAATTCTAATGGACAAAGAATCGATGATCCTGTTAGAAAACAGTATCATGACTTATCTGCGATGATTAACGATATATCAAAGAATGACGGTAAGTACCTTAATTCAGATGTAGAGTATCATTATCTTTTTTCACCAAGCGCTGAAGGAAATTATCAATGGCACACGATTAATCGAAATGGTATTAAGCCCCTAACTCAAAAAGTTATTGATAGTGAAAAAGAAAGTGGAACTTTAGCCGATGTAGATTGGAATAAATCTAGTTTTACTTCTGATTGGGCAGCACCATTAACTGATAAAGAGATATCGAGTCTTAATGATGATATTTCACTTCAGTCATAATATCTTGATCGCCTTCAAAAATCAAAACCAGAATTAGTATCAGGTCAAGTTAAAGATAAAATGGATATGGATAAAAATGCTTTAAAGTCTGAAAGACGACCTAGAAAGACTTTTGACCGTAAAGCTTGGAAAAAGAAACATACTCAAACCGTTGAGGATTTAAAAAATGGACTACTTAAAGAAGTAGATAATTATACTCAATCACCAGAGAAAGTTGTAGAAATGCTTGATTTTATGGATAAGTTTCATAACTATTCCTCAAGAAATGCAATGATGATTCAGATGCAGCGCCCAGGTGCGACTGCGGTGGGATCATTTGCAAAGTTTAAAAGCATGGGCTATAAGGTCAACAAAGGTGAAAAAGGAATTAAAATATTTGTTCCTACTAAAGCTACAGTTTTCTATCGTAAAAATAAGGATGGCAACAAAGAATTAGCTAACTTAAAGACTGCCACTAAAGACGAAAAACAAAAAATTGAGGCGGGTAATATAGAAACTTACCAAAAAACTTTTTATAAGATTGGCACTGTATTCGATGCTCCACAAACCAATATGCCAAAGGAAAAATACCCAGAACTTTACCCTAATAGACACCAAGATTTTAATATGAAGAATCCAGGACAGATTGACTCCTTAGAGAATGGATTAAGAAGTGTAGCTAATGACATGAAAATGCCAGTCATTACTTATGACCCATTTAATGCAGATATTCGGGATAAATATAAGGATCCGCAAAATGCTAAGGGATACTTTAACAGGGCTACTAACGAAATTGTGTTAAATGGATACAACACTTCAACGGAGAATGTATCAGTGCTTGCTCATGAATTGGGACATGCACAGCTACATAATAGCCAAAAACAAGAAAAGGGCCTGCCTAGAGAATTAAAAGAGATGCAAGCGGAGCTTACAAGTTATCTTTATTGTTCTCATTATGGAATTGATGTTAAGCAAGAGACAGTTGATTATATAGCTAATTGGACAAGCAACGGACAAAAGTTTAATGAGTTACCAAGTGGGGTAAAAGGGCAAATTTTGACGCATGTTGGTTCAGCTACTAAGACACTAACTAATAGTACCGATAAGTTACTCGAAAAAGAACAAGAAAAATTGGGTCAAATTGTCAAGGAAAACTTCTTAGATACTCCTGAACACTCGCAATGGTATGTGCAAAAAGAAAAAATGGAGCAAGAAGTTACTGACAATGAGACTAATGGAACTAATTTTAAGACCGAATTGACGGCACTAAGAAAAATCGAAAAAAGTATGACAATAGATACAGTTAGAAATTTGGATGATGCATTTAATAAAACGCAGTGCTGGACAGCAGATGGCAACTATAGCAAGTTAACCGACAATTTACAAAATGAAATTGAAAAAAATCAAGAAAAGTCTAAATTGCTTGATGATAAAGAAGTGCAAACTAGCAAGCCACATGTTGCTACAGTAAACAGTTCGCTGACCAATGAAAAAGCAAAAGAAATTGCTATTCAAAAAGGTGAACAGGAATTAGATCGTTAAAAAATATCAAAAATGCAAAATTTGATATGAGGATTGCAAAGCAGTTAGTAATTTATTGAACAAGTGGTGAGTAAATAATTTTCTAAATATTACTCTTATATAGGTTGATTCCATTGATTTAGTAGTATAATATCAGTATAAATGATATGAGGGGTGCACTACTATGGCTTCAATTACTAAAAAGAGAATTCAAGTACAAATTGATGATGGTGTTGTAGAAGAAGGTAATGCTGTTCTAAAAAAATTAGGTTTAACACCTACTATTGCTATCACAATGTTCTATAAGCGTCTTATTGCTGAGAATGGGTTACCATTCTCAACCAATTTAACTGAAAGAGAGAAAGATGAATTAGAAATTCAAAACTTAACAAAAAATTGGACAACAGAAGACCTGAATAGCCCTGAGAAACTGCAAGAATGGATGTCAAAAGATGAGTAAAAATATTGCTACAGCATATGTTCGTTTCGTTCAGGTTTCAGGTGGTAAAAGACGACCAATATTTATATTACAGGAAAATGAGGATAAGGTCTTTTTCTTTGACATAACGACAAAGTTTAAGAATAAATCCGAAAAAATTAAAAAGTATTATTTCGAAATAAAAGAATATGAAACTACAGGTTTGAAAAAACATTCGTGGATTGATACTTATAGACGTTATTCGGTATCTAAAAAAGATACTAATGTTAAGTGTATAGGTAGATTAAGTGATCAAGACACACATAGATTAGTTAAGTTTCTTCGTAAAAACGCTAAAAAATAATTTTATGTTAAAACAGCTAGCTTTAAAGTTGTTGTATTTAGAGCTGGCTGTTTTTTTGCGTGTTTATAATTAGCATATATGTTACCTATGCTTAATATATAAGTAACAATATATAATTTGGCGCTTTATTTTTTTAGTTAGTGCAATATCGTATACTACAAATTCAATATATGATATAAATGAAATGTCTGGATTATGATAAGGAGAAATAATAGTCAGTTATGAAAGAAGTTACAAGCTTAGAAGATATATTGTTTAACGTTGTTAGACCTAATAAAAAAGGTTATGCTAAGGACTTATCCAATTCCTATTATGTAATTGATATCGTTCAACCAGCACAACTTAATAAATCAGATACCTTGATTGTGATCAAAAAGAAATTGATTAGATATGGTTTTGATGTTAAAAATCTAAAGCATGATCAAGCTAGTGACTTTATTACTTACATTAACCAAGATTATCTAAAAAATTATGGTTATGTAATTAGTGACAAGATTTATCAGGAAGAAAAAGCAAAGCTAGAGAGCAAGGGAATTGACTTCTACTTCTACTCTAAGTACCTCAATTGTAACAATGATCAACAATTGTACAACTACTTTAGAAAGATGATTAGTCAAATGAATAAAGTCATTCTGGAAAGCATTAAACAAATTAACTAGTCTTTTATATATCGCGAAAATGATATATAATATAAATACCTCCATTAATCTATTTTTGGATAATGAGTATGCTATGTGAAGAATACCGTGAGGTATTCTTTTTTTGTAGAAAGGAATAGTAACGTGACAAGATTACTTATTTTAAATGAAAAAAAGTCTCAAGCAGAAAAATTTGCGGATTATTTAGGTGGAATGAGTGGCGAATTTGAAGGAAATCCATATGATATTGTTTATGCCGCAGGACATTTATTACAACTCAATGCGCCTAATGAAATGGTTGACCCAAACCTTGCAGCTAAATATGCGGATTGGCAGAATTTAGATAACTTTCCTTGGAATCCTCTCGATTTAAATTGGTCAAAGCAAGTTATTAAGTCCAAGCAAAGATACATTGATAATATTAAGAGTAATTTGCCTGGACATGATGTAATTATTATTGCAAGCGATAATGACCCATCTGGTGAAGGTGATGTATTAGGTTGGGAAATAGTAGATTATTTAAACTGGCAAAATGAAGTCTGGCGAATTCGTTTTAAAGGTGATGACTCAGCTAACTATGTAATTGATTCCTTACATAAGCCTGAGAAGGTTACAGTTAGTGAACAAGATGCTCAAGGAATTTTAGTAAAAGGAAAATCACGACAGAGATTTGATTTTCTAACAGGATTAGAAGAATCAAGAATTGCAACTGAGTTGGCAAGAGAACGGGGTTATAGTAATAAAGGTAAGGCGCTTTCAATAGGACGCTTGCAGACGTATATTACATGCTTAGTTGATGAACAAAATAGAGCAAGAAGGGCATACGTTAAAAAGCCTTTCTATGAAATAAGATATAAGGATGCTAATGGCAATACGTTTAAGCGTGACTATCAAGACGGAGACAGCTGGCGTTTTTCAGATAAAAGTTTAGCAGAACAAGATTTAGTAAATTATGCAACAGATCAAATTATTATTGATAGCACAACTGAAAAAAGAACCCAGCCGCCAAAGTTAGTCAACTTGGCTGACTTGGGTAAGATTTTCCAAAAGGAATATACAACTGAACAAATTACTGAGACTTATCAAAAAATGTATGATGATAAGATTGTTTCTTATCCGAGAACAGAAGACAACGCAATTACGATTGATGATTTTAACGAGTTACTACCATATGCAGATAAAATTGCAGCAGTCGTTGGAATTGATTCAAAACTCTTAAGTCATAAAGACCCACGCAAAAAATTCATAATTAAGAGTGAGGATCACGGAGCCAATCGTCCAACCAAATTAGTACCACAATCACTTGAAGAAGTTGAAGACAAATATGGTAAATGTGGTCGAGATATTTATGAACGAGTTGCTAAATCATATCTAGCAATGTTAGCTGAGGACTATGTATATACTCAAGTTAAAGCCCATATTGCAAACCATCCTGATTTTACGAGTACGATTAATGTTCCTAAGGAACTAAACTATAAGCTGATTTTTAACGAAAATGATTTAAATGAAGAAAAGCAATCAGAAAATAAGGCTACACATTTTACTCAAAACGCTAGCCCTGAAGTATATCAAGGTACAAATACGCCCCCAACTAAACCTACTTTAACTTTCATTTTGAATAACTTGGATAAATGGAACTTGGGTACTGGCGCAACTAAAATGCAAACAATCAGTAAATTACAAGCAATTGGTAAAGAAAATAAAAAGGTTATTCCCCAATTAAAAGTTGTAAAGGGAGTATTTGAAGTAACAGGAACTGGAGCATTGATTGCTTGCATAGCTAAAGGAACGTATTTATCTTCAGGGAAAATCACTAAACGATTGCAGGATATTTTAAATGAAATTAAGGCTGATCCCACAAAGCAAGATATAGTCTACTCAGTTGCAGAAAAGACAATTGAACATGATAAAGCAGTTATGATAGAAAATGCCCCATTATTAAAGCAAGATACACAAGTTAAAAAATTAGCTGGTGATTTAAAAGCAATTGAACGATTTAGCGGAGTCTTTACTCAAACAAATAAAACAGTAAACCCACCAGTTACGATTTTTGATGGACATACGACTACTGAAGTGGAGCAACAAGAAGCTTTAGAAGGAAAACAAATCACCTATTCGATTGAAAAATTTGGTAAAGAAGAACAACATACGGCTTATTTAGCCGAACAAACGTATAAAAGTAAAAAAACGGGTAAAGAGATTACCAGAGTTGGTTGGAAAGTAGAGTTTCCTGAAGATACTGATCACGTTAAAGGAATCTATAAGCCTTTAGCTAAAGAGATTAAATTTAAAAAAGAATATGGACAACATGTTTTTAGTGAGGAAGAAATTACCAGCTTGTTGGCAGGTGAAGAAATCAGTTTTGAAGCGACTGATAAGCAAGGAAAAAGCTTTATGGCTACTGGAAAATTGATAGAACAAGAATTGAAAGAAGGTAGACGTAAAATCAGGTTCTGGGGCTTTAGAGTTAATCCTAAACCTGTAGATACAAATGTCTATGTAGTGATTACATATAAAGACGGTAAAGAATATCATTTTAAGAAAACTTACCGAGGTCATCGTTGGACCCCTGAAGAGATTAAGAAAATTGCGGCAGGAAAAAAGCAAATTGTAGCTTTCAATGGTCGTAAAGGTACTTATCGAATGGAGATTAAGCCTAATCCAAATAAAGATTATAAAGGTAAATTTAAATATTTTGGCTTTGATGAGAAATTTGTTAAGTAGAGGTAGTTTATGAAAATGAATAAGATTTTTGGCTATGGGGACTCTGAAATCAGATATTGAAAGATCAAAGGAATTTAAAAATGAAGAAAAAGATTCTTGATAAATCAATTGGTATTGGTCAAATGATAGTAACTTTCCTTATTTATGCGGTAGTTCAAGGATTATTTATGATTAGAGCCAAACAATTAAGCTGGGTTGCCGTTATATTTATATTTGGATTAACGGTTGCATTACTGAGCTTGACCTACGGAATTTACCAAAGAAGACTTAATCAGGTGAATGATTGGCACTTTACTAGTTACAATAAAACTAGAATGCCAAGATTTACTCTAAAAAATTGGAGTTTAGCTTTTCTTGGATTTTTAGTAATTTGTATTTTGCAAATTTTAGCAGGATTTTTGATTAAAGGGGAAGCCACTAATCAAGCAAACATAGCTGCACATCAGCAACAGTTGAATCCAATTATTAATGTAATGCTGATTGCAATTGGACCACTTTTTGAAGAAATTATTTTTAGAGGTATTTTTTTCAATTGGTTTTTTAGTAAACCAGGCAAAAAATCAACATTGTTTATTGCTGTTCTCATTAATGGATTAATTTTTGGACTTTTACATGAACCACAAATTGATTTATATACCATTTTGTACTCACTATGTGGGTCTGTCTTAGCTTTAGTTTATCTTGAAACTAAGGATTTGACCTTCTCTTACGTAAGTCACCTTGGCAATAATTTAGCCGTGTTCTTGATAAGCAGTTTATAGGAGAAAGTATATGAAGAAAGACGAGTATGAAAAAGCCGCAAAAGCTCTTTTAATTGAAAGCCATTATAAGCTGGTGGATGAGAATATAAAATGGATGCTTCATTCGCTTAGGATTAGAAGGTGCTTTCAGTACCGAGGACTTTAGACAATATTATGATAGCCACTTGATTTCGTGATAACATACAGCTAAAGCATTAAGCATATTTGCTCTAAACTTTGGTGAAACAAAAAATCGTTACTCATTTGTGGACTTAGAGTAGCGATTTTTGTGTGTCTTAATTTTCTCGCATATGCAAGATGTTTCTTCTTTTGTACCTTCATATTACCATGATTTTTTATTTTTTCTAGACTTAGTGCCCTTTCTGACGACTTTCCAATAGGATTCACAAATTTAGTTTTAAATATAGACCCAATGCCTAAGATCCTAAAAACCATTTAGTATGGCAAACTATTGTTGACATGCTATATGATAAAAAAAGTTAAAATATTGACATTCACGTTATAACATCATATTATTGCGTTATAACAATTAAATGGCAAAGCAGGTGATTAAAATGTTACAAGATACAACTAAAGTTTTTAAAGCTGGTAATTCATTGAGTGTACGTTTAACCAAGCAAGATTTAACTAAGTTTCATGTAGAAGATGGAACAGTTCTTGAAAAAGAATATGATCCTAATGGTAAGAAGATCACGTTTAAAATAGTTGATTCAATTAATCCTGATTTGGACAACTTTATTGATCAATTTTATGAAGAAAATAAAGAATTAACACGAGAGTTAGAGAATAAATGATCTATTTAACCAAAACAGATTTAATCCATTTGAATCAACGGTTGCTTGAAAAAGCTGGTAAAGGTACTGTAGGTGTGCAGTATCCAGAGGGGCTAGACGTTGTTGTTAAACAGCCACAACAAATATTATTTGGACGTGAATTATATCCAACATTATGGTTAAAAGCGGCTTTTATCTTACAGAAGATTACTAAAAAGCATATCTTCGCTGATGGAAATAAACGGACTTCCTATTATGCAGCGGCGTTTTTTTTACAAGAAAATGGATATCACTTAAAAGCTGATAAAGACGATGCATTAAAGTTTATTTTATATATCACTAATAGTGAGGATTCAGAAGAGAATATGTATTTTGCTGCAGATTGGTTAAAGGTGCATTGCGTCAAGATTAAGTAAGTATATTAGCAATTAGAATTAATAAAATGTAAAAGTTGAATTTTTGCTCAAAATAGCCATAGGCGTAAAATCCATAAGCAAAACTCAAGAAAACATCACAAGCGTCACTATCCTTAGCCAATGCATATAGCTTTTTTGTTTTAAACTTTGGTGAAACAAAAAAATCGTTACTCATTTGTGGACTTAGAGTAGCGATTTTTGTGTGTCTTAATTTTCTCGCATATGCAAGATGTTTCTTCTTTTGTACTTTCATATATTACCATACGCGTGGTGCTAGTTAAATCGTTTTAGTTAATAAAAAAGTCCAATCTTGTTAGACTCGACTTGTAAATAGTAATAATAGAAAAGAGTCTGATCTGATTGAACTGCCTTAAGCTTAAGCGTTTTAGCCACCATTTACAAGTTAGTTTTAAAGATTTAGTGATAATTTGTCGGCACTGGTATCGTTTGTATGCACCGGCTGAGTTTACTCATCGGCGAAATATTGATCAAATTAAAACTACGGACAGTCTGATTTTGGCTTTACTTATCTGGCAAGCTAAGACAGGAATTGAATCACAAAGAAGATTCTGTGAATGTTTCAATTGTTTATCACACTCACGTTTTAATCGGCGTTCACGTCAGCTATTGCAATTGATTTATCAGATACGGCAAGAAATGAATAAAAAGGTTGACCTGAATGGACATTTCTTGATCATTGACAGCTTTCCGGTACCTGTTTGCCAACCAATTCGCAACTATCGTGCTAAAATTTTTCGTGGTTATGCCAACATTGGTTATAAGGCCACCAAGAAAATTTACTTCTATGGTTTCAAAGTTCATGCCATTGTTAGCGATGACGGTTACATTCTTGATTATGTCGTAACAAAAGCATCAGTTCATGATGCCAAGGAGACAGTTGAACTGATGGAAAATGCACATCCATCTAATTACTATCTTCTTGGCGACGAAGGCTATTTAGGCAAAGAACTGCATCAACAGCTAAAACAAATGGGTTATGAACTTTGGACACCATATCGTAAAAATATGACAGGAGCTAAAAAGCACAATGATCATCAATTGATGGCTATTCGCAGAACAATTGAAAGCGACTTTTCGCTTCTGACCTATTACAATGCCGAGAACAATCGAACACGTAGTCTGATAGGCTTTCAAAGCCGGTTGGAAATTGCAATTTTAGCTTATAATTTGGCTTATTGTCTAGAACGATTTAACTAGCACCACGCGTATTACCATGATTTTTTATTTTTTCTACACTTAGTGTTGTTTCTGACGGCTTTTCAATAGGATTCACAAATTTAGTTTTAAATAAAGATCAAATGCCTAAGATCCTAAAAACCATTTAGTATGGCAAACTATTGTTGACATGCTATATAATAAAAAAAGTAAAATCATATAGCTAGTGGAATTGCCCATAAAAAAGGGTATTAGATAAATTAATTGAAGAAACGCAGAACAGAATTAGCTAAAAAGTTACATACAATTCAATCAACCATTGCAAGAATTGAACAGGAGAATAAAATGATCACATCACATCAATTATGGGCAAATAATTCATTTGTCAACATTTACGCACTGCATGCAACAAAAGGCGGTGCGATAAATGGTTAGATCAATTGAAGAAAAAGTAGAAGAATACTTTAAGAGTGAACTTGATAGTCTAGGAATTAGGCATTACGGTAAAACTGGAGAAATAAATAGTGAAATTACATCAGCCTTGCGACAAGCTGAATCTAAATCTGGTGGTGCAGGCAACAATTATCCTGATATTCAATTATTATTAGAAGATAATCATTCACGAAGAGTACCAGTAATGATTGAAGCTAAAGGTGGCAAAAATAAGTTAGAAAAATTAGACAAGGCTGGTCAAATTGTTCAAGTGACTAAATTTGGTTCAGATTCTAAGCCGAACGCAAAAAATCCACATAAAAAAGGTGATCCTAATTATAGTGCAATTACTACATATGCTACTAATGGTGCTCTGCATTATGGAAATGCGATCTTAGATAACTCAGACTGTGATGAAGTTATCATAATGGGAATTAATGGTACTACTTTAGATACTGAAGGCAATTTAAAAGATCCTGAGCAGAAAGCTTATTATATTTCTAAGGCTAATGCTGGTGTTCCAAAACATATTAGACAGCTAGATTCATCGTTTGATTTGTTTAAGCAAATCAATATAGATACCCTTTTTGGCATATTAGACAAACTAAATCTAAATGACCGTGAACTCGAAAAAATTAAATTAGAAACTGAGGATGAATTAGAAAAAAGGATAAAATCAATTCATCAAGCTTTGTACGACGATAAGTCAATTCAAAACCTACTGACAACTAATGAAAAATTGTATGTTTTTACTGGTTTAATCATGGCGGGGCTACAGACAAAAGGAGTATCACAGTTAGAGCCTGCTGAATTAAAAGGAAATATAACTGAAAGAAACAATGATGGACAAATTATCTTAAATCATATTGCAGATTTCCTAAATGCAAGAAAAGCGGAAAATAGCAAAATTAACATGATTATGGCTTTGTTACAACCTATTTTTACTAAACAAGCTTTATGGCAACCTAAAAATGGTGAAAGTTTGATTCATAAGATATATGTGCAAGTCTATAATGATATACTTCCTTTGCTTGAATCAAATTTGCATTTAGATTTTACTGGTAAAATTTTGAACTCTCTAAATGATTGGGTATCAATTGATAATGACCGTCAAAATGATGTGGTTTTAACACCAAGATACATAACGAATATGATGGCTAGGTTAGCTCATACAAATAAAGATTCGTTTGTGTGGGATTTGGCAATGGGATCTGCAGGATTTTTAGTGTCTGCAATGGATATTATGGTTAAGGATGCTAAAAATACAATTCAAGATAAACAGAAACTAGAGTGCAAGATTCAAAATATTAAAGAAAATCAATTACTGGGTGTAGAAATACTGGGCAATATTTACATTTTAGCCGTTTTAAACATGATCCTAATGGGAGATGGATCTAGCAATATGGTTAATGGTAATAGTCATGAGCTGTATAAAAATTACACACAGTTTCCAGCAAATGTGTTTTTGCTAAATCCTCCATACTCTGCAGAAGGAAAAGGTTTTATTTTTGTTCAAGAAGCATTGTCACAAATGACAAAAGGCTATGCGGCAATTATTATTCAAGAAAACGCTGGTAGTGGCAACGGGCTGCCTTACACAAAAAATATTCTTAAAAATAATACTTTAGTTGCCTCTATTCATATGCCAACTGATTTATTTGGTGGAAAAGCTAGTGTTCAGACTGCTATTTATGTATTTAAAGTAGCTAGACCACATGAAGAAGATGATTTAGTAACCTTCTTAGATTTTAGTGAAGATGGATATACTAGAATGAACCGTAAAAAATCTGGTCAGAAGGTTAATTTACGTGATACAGATCATGCCAAAGAACGTTATGAAGAAGTAGTTGCAATTGTTAGTGATAAAAAGCCTAAAACGAATTACTATACTGAACGAAACCATAAAGTAATTAAAGATACAATCACTCTAGAAGGCAATGATTGGACTTATAACCAGCATTTAAAAATTGACACAACACCTGCAGAAGAGGACTTTAAAAGGACTGTGGCAGATTATCTATCGTGGAAGGTTAGTCAAGTTATAGGTGGTCAGAATGGTTAAGTATAAGGAATTTAAATTAGGTGATTTATTTGAAATACAAAAGGTAAAAGGTATCAACAAGTCTAAATTAGTAAATCCTAATATAAGTACAAATGAATATGACTATGTTACCCGAACATCTTTGAATAATGGCATTGAAAGCACAACAGACTTTGTATGTGATGTCCCCTACAATGAACCTAATACGTTTAGTTTGGGGCTGTTACAAATGACTTTCTTTTATCGAGAACGTTCTTGGTATGCAGGACAGTTCGTAAGGAAAATTATTCCCAAATTTAAACTTAATACTAAAATTGCGTTGTACTTTAATACCATTTTTAGTAGATTGTCTAAGGTGTTACTGTCTGTTCTTGTTAGACACGTGGATAATGTGTTTAGAGACTCTAAGGTGAGGCTACCTGTAACTGATGCAGATGAAATAGATTTTAATTATATGGAACAATATATAGCCGAGCTTGAACAGCAACGGCTCGCCGAGCTTGAACAGCAACGGCTCGCCGAGCTTGATTCCTATTTAAAAGCTACAGGATTAAATGACTATGGACTAACTGATGAAGACAAGAAAATATTAGCATATAAGCCAATATTTCAAGAATTTAAAATAGTTGATCTATTTAATGTAGTTAATACTCATAGTATATTGAAGAGTCAAGTAGCTAACCTTGAAAATGGCAATGTGCCATACTTGACAGCAGCAGAAGGCAATAATGCTGTTTTAAAATACATAAATTGTCCTAAAGAATGGATCGATGAGGGCAATTGCGTTTTCATTGGTGGAAAAACTATGGTAGTAACTTATCAAGAAAAAGATTTTTGTTCGAATGATAGTCATAATTTGGCACTATATTTTAAAGATTCAAGATATAAAAGCCCTCTAATTCAACAATATTTTGTAGGAAGTGTTAGAAAAGCTTTATCTAAAAAATATAGTTGGGATGACTCCATTTCAAAAGCCAAAATAAGAAGTGATAGTGTAAGATTACCAGTTGTAAGTAATACAAAAAATTTAGACTTTAATTACATGGAGAAGTACATTAGAGCAATTGAAAAACTGACGATTGCTGAGGCTGTAAAGTATAAGGATAGAGAAATTTTAACTACTGAATCACTAATTAATAAAATGTAAAAGTTGCGTTTTAGCTTAAAAAGCCCTGTATTACAGGATTTTTTCTTAATGAAGTAGAAGTTTATAAAATTTTTGTTGTAATTTGTAGTACTTAAAGTAGTTCTACCGTCCTTTTTAAAGTCTTACTACTATGATTTTTTCTTTTTTCTACATTTAGCATTGTTTTTATCGATTTTTCAACATGGTGAGCGGAGTTTTAAAAAGAATAAAATCTAAATTTCTAATTCGTATATCAAAATACGGATATATCAAAAATACTGATATATCCGTATTTATATAGTTTATTTTTCTTTACCCTCAAATAGGTCTCCATGATTTCCGATTCTCACAAATCTAATTATTGAATTGGTCTTGTGTGGCTTGTAGATCACTACAACATCGACCGTTCCTTCACTTAAATGATAATCAAAATGACCACTGTAATTACCACCACATTTATCTAACGGATGAAGGTCATAGTCCTTTCCGACTTTTCCTTTTTGGGTTAACTGAATAACTGTATTCTTAAAATCTTTTATTAACTCTGGATGTTCTTTTTTGAACTTTTTGTAGTCTTTTTTAAATTGTGGCTCGTATTTGATAGTGTACATTAGTTCTCATCCAAAGATTTCATTAAATCATTGACATTAGTAAAACTAGGCGAATCATCTGTAACCAAGCCCTCATCTTTGGCATCAGCTAGAAGCATTGCTTTTTCGGTTGTTTTATTAGGAATTTCTGGTTCAGTCAAGATTTCAAAAGGAACTTTTTTTTGTAAAACCAGTTGTTTAGCTGCCATTACAAAGTATGCATTCATTGAAAGGCCTGCAGCATCTAAATTCTTTTGCATTTTTCTCTTTAAATCGTCATCAAGACGGATTGTAGTTGATGATGTCATAACAATCACTCCTTTACGCTATGACATCATTATAACATACAAATGATGTCATTATGGTACAAATAAAGCTTAAAAAATAGAAGGTGTTAGAAAACAGCACAATGTCATTAAGTTAAGACATTGACAACTGAGACTAACCTTTTAAAGCACTGATTTAACATTTGATTTGTTAAATTGGTGTTTTTTTGTACGACAAATAAGGCTTAGAACAGATTTTATATTTTAAGCTACGCGATATAAATAATATACAGCTGATTTAGGTTTAATATTTCTTTTATCTTTTCGTCCTGGTCTGATCGGAATTGTGTAATGGCTGACTTGAATCAAAATTCTTTCAAAAGTCTCAGATAAAGAAGAATTAAGATACATGCTTTGAATAATAAAGCATGATTGCTTAAAGTTGATGGCATATTGGTGCTTGCAATGCCTTTGTGGAATATAGGCTTGAGCATCTATTTGGCTGATTGCGTTAAACATGATCATATGAGCATAAATTTCCATCTCAATAAATTTATCTTGCTTAGAATGAAACTCCACGCTGCCTAAAGAATACTTAAGTTTCTTGAAGGAGGTCTCAATACCCCAACGCAAATGATAAAGCTCTTTAATTCTGTGTAGCGGGTAATTTTTCCGATCAAGATTAGTCAGAACAACTTCCCACACTTCTTTATCTGATTTGGAATCATTAATTTTAAATTTACAAGCACGAAATTTTATTGTACAGAACGTGCTAAAATCCCAGTTTAAATCCTGGGTGTTTTTAGAACGATACTTAATATATTGGTGATAATGATGCTGGACATGATGAAGATTTTCACTATCTTTATGCGTAATGTAGTAGTAATTAGAAGTAGTTACTTTACAAGAAATATCAGTATCGCACTCCTGATCTGGCAGTGCAGCTACTTCTCTAATTCCGCCGCAACTCGCTTTGGTTCGAATAACATAATGACAATTTGGTAGACGATTACAGTTTTCAACCATATTAAAACTCGTATAACCACGATCCATCGTTACGATATATGGACCGCAATTCAATTTTTCAAGCATTTGTACAGCGGCTTTACGTTCATCCATCTCTGATTTGGGCTGAAAAACACAATCTTGATAAGTGTTATCTAACAAATCATACAAGGCATTAACATGAATCTGACAATAGGGTTTGTTTTTATGAGTTGAAGATTGAACAATATTCTTTGACTTAGGATTCCATATCTGGTTAAAATCTGAACCATCAACGGCAAATAAGCGATATTTATGATCAAGAAGTTGAATATTAAATAGATCTTGATTAAAAACAGTCAAAATATGCTTAAAACAAGCGGGAGAAAGTTGACTTTTGCGTTGAACGTAAGCGGAAGTACTAACCACTTTGGCATTGCTTTTAGCTGCCTTTTTGCCAAACGCTCTAAATAATTCGCTGGTTAGATTTTGACCTTGCATATTAATCGTAGTTTTAAGAACTGTAGCTGCATCTAAAGTGCGTTTTCTGGTAAAAGCATGTGAATTATCGATAAAATCATGAATATGTTCCCCAGTATTATTGATAATCTGATCAAGACGCTCTAAAATATTCTTATGAAGGGCTTTCATAATTAACACCAACTTTCTGGTAATAATTTTGAAGGTTTAAAATTTTAATGAGCAGGCGAAAAGGCAGGTCTTTTCGCCTTTATTTTTGCAAAAAAAAGAACCGAATCCAAATGATTCGATTCATAAAAAGTCTAGCTTCATTTGTCAATGCCTTAACTTAATGACATTGGAAAACAGCAATTTTATCTTTTTTAATTTTACACTTGAATTCTTATAAAAATAAAAACGATAGTTGTTGAAATATTATAAATATGATATATAATATAAATATAAGTTAAACATAAATAACTTATACATAGCATATGAATATGGAGGGAACAATTATGAATACTATTTCTAAGCATAAGGCTAACAAGTTTGATAAAAGCTTTGTGGGTTGGATGTTAGTAACACAGGTAGTAGTAATTGCTGTTTCGGCATACCTAGTTTCAACAGGTTTCTTTGCTGCGTTACCAGTTTAAATTAAGCATAAGTAAATTATACATAACGTATGAGTACAGTATAATTAAAGGAGAAGAAAATGAAGATTATTACTTTTGCAGCTATTAAAGGTGGAGTAGGTAAAACCACATTAGCCTATAACTATGGCGAATGGTTGGCTAACCACGGATCACGGATTTTGTTTATCGACTTAGACCATCAATCTAATTTGACCCAAACATATCGAATTTATGATAATGAGTATACAGTAGGAAATATTTTCTTAAAGAATGATCAAGTTAAAATCCATCAGATTAATGAAAATATTGATCTAATTGCAGGAGATATGCATTTAGACGATATTGAAGCAGACATTGAAACTAAAGTCGATAAAAATATGCTGCTATACATGTGGCTAGCAGATAATTATGACACTAGAAAACTAGATCAATACGATTACATTATTATTGATTGCCACCCTGATTTTTCAATTGCGACAAAGAACGCAGTGATTATTAGTGATGATATTCTTAGCCCTATTACTCCGAGCGAACACGGTTATAGTGCCAAATTCAACTTAGAGCAGCGCTTTAAGGAGCTTAAACGAGAAACAATCGATTATCGTACGAGACAGTCGTTAGTAGATGCAAAATTGCTATTTGTTGGAAACATGATTAAAAACAACACTAGATCTTCTCGTGAATTGGTAGAAGTTTTACAAAAAGATCCAAGTGTCATTGTTAAGATTCCCAATCGAGAGCTGTTTAACCGCTCCACTTTAGATAAAGTGGCAATCAGTACAATGATGAAAGATAAAAAAATGCAATCTATGTATGGATCATTTTTCAATGAGTTAAATGGTATCTTTGGCTCCATTACAAATAAAGTATAAAGCAAATATACATTAAATACGCGTGGTGCTAGTTAAATCGTTTTAGTTAATAAAAAAGTCCAATCTTGTTAGACTCGACTTGTAAATAGTAATAATAGAAAAGAGTCTGATCTGATTGAACTGCCTTAAGCTTAAGCGTTTTAGCCACCATTTACAAGTTAGTTTTAAAGATTTAGTGATAATTTGTCGGCACTGGTATCGTTTGTATGCACCGGCTGAGTTTACTCATCGGCGAAATATTGATCAAATTAAAACTACGGACAGTCTGATTTTGGCTTTACTTATCTGGCAAGCTAAGACAGGAATTGAATCACAAAGAAGATTCTGTGAATGTTTCAATTGTTTATCACACTCACGTTTTAATCGGCGTTCACGTCAGCTATTGCAATTGATTTATCAGATACGGCAAGAAATGAATAAAAAGGTTGACCTGAATGGACATTTCTTGATCATTGACAGCTTTCCGGTACCTGTTTGCCAACCAATTCGCAACTATCGTGCTAAAATTTTTCGCGGTTATGCCAACATTGGTTATAAGGCCACCAAGAAAATTTACTTCTATGGTTTCAAAGTTCATGCCATTGTTAGCGATGACGGTTACATTCTTGATTATGTCGTAACAAAAGCATCAGTTCATGATGCCAAGGAGACAGTTGAACTGATGGAAAATGCACATCCATCTAATTACTATCTTCTTGGCGACGAAGGCTATTTAGGCAAAGAACTGCATCAACAGCTAAAACAAATGGGTTATGAACTTTGGACACCATATCGTAAAAATATGACAGGAGCTAAAAAGCACAATGATCATCAATTGATGGCTATTCGCAGAACAATTGAAAGCGACTTTTCGCTTCTGACCTATTACAATGCCGAGAACAATCGAACACGTAGTCTGATAGGCTTTCAAAGCCGGTTGGAAATTGCAATTTTAGCTTATAATTTGGCTTATTGTCTAGAACGATTTAACTAGCACCACGCGTATTAAATATAAACTAAGTATACGTAATGTATAAATAAAATATGAGGTAATGCTAATGAAAGTATATACATCAAGTGGCATATATGAGATCAAAGAACATCGAGTAAAAATTCTTCCAAGTTATTTTGAGGCACAAGTAAATAACTCTAAAAATTTTGAAATTAGAAAAAATGATCGTAATTATCAGGTAGGAGATTTGCTATTGTTGGAAGAGTATAATCCAACAACCGCAAATTACACAGGACGAGAGGTTCATTGCTTGATCACATACAAGACCACTTTTAAGCAAGTACCAGGATATGTTGTTTTAGGTACCAAGAAGTTAGGTACAGTGTAGGAATAATTAGGAGGATTTTTAAATGAGTTTTAACCCAAATCAAGGAAGAAAGTTTGCAGAAGTATTGAAAGAAACTTCTAGAGTTAGTGAAGCCTCTAGTAAGGAAGCACCTTCTAAAGAATCAGGTAATTACATTAAGAGAGAAAAGAGAAGACCTTACACCTTTAGCTTGAGACCAAGTGCAAGAACAAAGTTAACAGAGATCGCAAAAGAACATGGATACAGCTCATCTTCTAGCTTTTTGAATGATGTGATTTTAGAAGGAAGGTTGGAAATGAAATAAGAAGATTAAGTAGATGATATTGATCATTTAAATATATGTAGCGTATATTTAAATGATATGTATTGTTGTAAAAAGCCATCCTAGAAATCAAGACACATAGGATGGCTTTTTATTGTAGTTATGCTGAGATAAAGATTCTAACAATAAAACTGATTTTTACTACTTTATCCTTTACTAAGTATATCCACTAGTATATACTTAGTAAAGGATAAGTAATTTTTGGAGGTTTTCTTATGGAGATTACATTGCAAAAATGGGGTAATTCCCAAGGTATTAGACTTTCTAAGTCACTACTCAGAGATCTTGGAATTACTACTGAAAAAGCTACTTTTGAGGTAAAAGTTAAGAATAAAGAACTAATTTTGAAAAGAAAAAAAGAGAGCAAGCTAGCACAACGATTTGAGGGCTTTGATTATGAGGCATATTGGGATAAATGGGATAATGAACATCCTGGTGAATCCAAAGAAGTTGATTGGGGCAAGCCTGTAGGTAAAGAAATTAAATGGTAAGAAAGTCACCTAAAATATAGAAAGGGGGGTGAAAAAATGATTGATGTTCATCAAGGTGACATTATCATTATTGGTTTTGATCCAAGTTTAGGACATGAGCAACAAGGAACTAGACCTGCTTTAATTGTATCTAATCATGACTTTACTAGGTTAACTAGATCACTTGTGAAAGTAGTACCGATTAGTAAAACAGAAAATGATTTTCCGTTACATATTCCAGTTCCTGAAGGCTTAAAAGTCCATGGAGTTGCAGAAGCACAGCAGGAAACAACTTTAGACTTAGCTGCACGACACTGGTACAAAGTGGATCATGCACCTGCATCTTTTATAAAAGATGTTATAAATGCTATTTCAGATTCTTATGAATTTGAAGAATAAAAAAGTCACTAGCGACAAAATCTAGTGACACAAAAACGAAGCCTATATACTAACCTGACAAAATTTAGTATATAGGCTTTTAATTTTATTGTCAAAATTATCAGGTATCCAGAAAGGTATCCAACTTCAAAATTAATTAAAATCAACCAACATCAAAATGGCTTAATTTCAGTACTTAGAAGTAATTGGAATTAACTAAAAGTAGAGATAGCTCCCCTCATCTCCATAGATAACCGTTCTAGATGTTGTTCTAGAGCGGTTTTTTGTTTTGTTAAGATATCCGTTTGACCGAAGTTTAACCGAAATCTCGATTCGCATTATAAATTTATGTTATGCATTACCCATAAAAATAAGTATTAAACATTATAGGAAGGAAATCATATAATAAATACTAACTTAAAACTTACTTTAGATAATCAGCGAAAAGGTGAAGCATAATGATTGAATATAAGAATAAATATTTTCCTGAATTGTCAAATTAAGTGCAACAGTTAGGCTATGAGGAAATATATTGCTTGAAGAGTTCTTCTGCTGTGTGATATTGAAGGATTCGACGATGTTTGCGGTTAATGGCATCAGTTGCCTGTTGAACATAAGCAGCTGACTTATCTTTCATGCTTTTGCCTTTAGGGAAGAATTGACGCAGAAGTCCATTGCAGTTCTCATTGGTGCCTCTTTCCCATGGAGAATATGGGTGGGCGAAGTAGATCTGGCAGCCTTTGATCTTGGTCATATCCGCAAACTCAGAGCCATTGTCAAACGTGATCGATTTAAACCAGGCAGGATGTCTGTCAATCTCATTTTGAAGCAGCCTTTGGCATGTGCTTGCCCGATAGTCAGGAATCTTGATAACTACTTCAAAGCGTGTGGTTCTTTCGGTCAAAGTCATTAAAGCAGGCTGATTCTTGCGTCTGACGCCTTTAACCAGATCTCCTTCCCAGTGCAGCGGCGTTTTTCTGTCTTCAATCTCTTTAGGACGCTGTTCAATGGAATTGCCAAGATTCTTCTTGTGCAAAGCATGACCGCTCTGGCCGTGATGACGCTTGTTCCTGCGTCTTTTGAGCTTCATAGGCAGATCAATATTGCTTATGTCCAGCAAGCCCTGATCAATATAGCGATAGACAGTTGGTGTGCTGGGACAAGGGTAGCCTGGCATAGTCCTTTTGAATTCACCAACGAATTCATCGATGCTGGTGGCATCAAATTTAGCTTTGAAGCGTCTGGAGAGCATTCTCAAAAAGACAGCATAATGCTTCAATGGATTGCGCTGATAGCAGTTTTTGCGACGCTTCTCATAATAAAGCTGTGCAGTATCAGCGTAATAGTGCTCATACAATAAATAGCTGCTGTCTCTTTGCAGGACGCTTCCGCGTTTGATTTCGCGACTGATTGTCGACTTATGGCAGCCGACTTCTTGAGCGATAACAGTACGGGAAGTTATGCCGGAATCCAGCATTGCTTGAATTTGTCCACGTTGTACGCTGGTTAATTGATGATAGTGCTTAGAAATGCTAGAATTTGAATTGGTCATGAAGATCTTCCTTTCTTGATTTTTCGTCACTTCAAGTTTAGGTCTTCATGGCCTTTTTGTTTAACACTTGGTGTTGCACTTCAATTTTAAATCCGGGGAATAAATATTTTGCAGGTGAAAGAATTCTTTATGGATTAACTGATGCAATCCTTGATGGTATTACATTTGGCAGTGGTGAATCTCCCTTAAAAGAAGCTAAAAATATCAGATTAAAGAATTCAATTTTTAAATGAAAATATCCACTTTGGTATGATGAAAATGTGAAAGTTGAAAATACCACGTTTGAAACTATGTCACGGTCTGGAATTTGGTATACCAAGAATATTTCAATTAAAAATAGTGCTTTACAGGCACCTAAATTATTCAGAAGGACAAGTCATATTATTTTAGATAATGTTCATTTTGCTAACGCAGAAGAAACAATGTGGACTTGTAATGATATTAAGATTACCAATTCTCAAATTAATGGTGATTATTTTGGTAAAGATAGCCAGAATATTTATCTTGATCACGTTTCCGTTGTGGGAAATTATGTTTTTGATGGTGCAGAAAACATTGAAGTTCATAATTCAACTTTTATCTCTAAAGATGCTTTTTGGAATTGCAATAATGTCACTATTTACGATTCAATTATTGATGGTGAATATTTAGCTTGGAATACTAACAACATTACGTTAATTAATTGTAAAATTGAAAGTGATCAGGGCTTGAACTACATTGATCACCTGGAGATTAAGAATGGTTCCTTGATTCATACAGATTTAGCTTTTGAATATGTTTCTAATTTAGATGTGGAGCTTAATACAAAGATGGATAGTATTAAAAACCCAATTTCTGGTAAAATTACGGTACCTGAGATTGGTACTTTGATTATCGATCCAGATAAGGTAGATCCATCTAAAACCGAGCTTGATTGTCCGAAAATAGGTACAAAAATTGTTCATTCTGATACGAACCAAACACCAAAGGATTAGTGAGATATATGCAATATGATTTTGAAAATGCACCAGATAGGTCAAAGACTGATTCAGTAAAGTGGGATGTGAAGTCTGGTGAATTACCAATGTGGATTGCCGATATGGACTTTAAGACGGCACCTGAAATTATCGCGGCAATGCAACAAAAATTGACATTAGGTGCATTTGGTTATGAGTTCCCACAAGCAGATTATTTTAATGCTGTCGCTGATTGGTATGAAACAGAACATAATCATCGGCCACAAACAAATTGGATGATTTTTACTACTGGAGTAGTCCCTGCTATTTCATCAATTGTACGCCGTATTTCACATATTGGTGATAATGTTTTAGTACAAGAGCCAGTTTATAATATTTTTTATAATTCCATTTTGAATAATGGGCGCCATGTTTTGTCGAGTGATTTAGCTTTCGATGGTAAAAGTTATTCGATCAACTGGGCTGACTTGGAACAAAAATTAGCTGAGCCGTTAACGACTTTGATGATTTTTTGTAATCCGCATAATCCAGTGGGAAAAGTTTGGACTAGTGAAGAAGTACAAAAAATTGCGGATCTTTGTCACCAATACCATGTAACATTACTATCGGATGAGATTCATGGTGATCTAGTTAGACAAGGTCCAGATTACACGCCAGCCTTTTCTGTAACAGGTGAAGCACAAAATAGTGTGATTTCACTAGTGTCTCCAAGTAAAACCTTTAATGTTGCTGCTCTTCATGCTGCTACGGCGATTGTTCCTGATGAGAACTTACGGAATATGGTTAGCCGCGGTTTAAATAGTGATGAAGTAGCCGAGCCTAATTTATTGGCGATTCCAGCAACGATTGCGGCTTATGAGCAAGGCCATGATTGGCTTAATGCTTTGAAAAAACAGTTAAAGCAAAATTTTGCGTATGTGCAGAATTTTATTGAAAAAAACATTCCTGAAGTACAAATCATTTCGGGCAATGCGACATATTTGATGTGGATCGATGTGCAAAAGATCAGTACTGATTCACAGGAATTAGCAGAGTTCATTCGCCAAGAAACTGGGCTGATTATTTCAGCTGGTAGTGTTTATCGTGGAAATGGCCATGACTTTATTCGAATTAATCTAGCTTGTCCTTTGACGATGGTCAAGGATGGGATGCAAAGATTAGCTACAGGTATTCGTAAGTATAACAAGTAGCTTTACATGTAAAACAAATAGTATACATATATCTAAGAAAAGGGTTTCATTTATTCTACCTTAAAGTTTATACTTTAATTGAGGTGATTTAAATGGAACCATTATTTTTAACCCCATACTTTAGACCAAAAATTTGGGGTGGACGTAAATTAGATGATATTTTTCACTATGATATTCCAGAAGGAAAAGTTGGAGAAGCTTGGATTATTTCAGGTTACAAGGATGACGCGTCAACTGTAACAGATGGGCCACTTAAGGGAATGTCATTGCGGGATGTTTACTTGAAGCATCCGGAATTGTTTGGCAACCCTAAGGCCAAGGAATTTCCATTATTGGTAAAATTATTAGATGCTAATGATAATTTATCAGTTCAAGTACACCCGGATGATGATTATGCTCGCAAAGTAGAAAATGATTCTGGTAAGACTGAGTCTTGGTATGTAATGCAAGCTGATCCAGGTGCTTATATTATTTATGGTCATCATGCAAAAAGCCGTGAAGAATTAGCTGATATGATCCACAAAGGTGAGTGGGATAAGTTGCTCAGAAAAGTTCCGGTTAAAGCAGGCGATTTCTTCTATGTGCCAGCAGGTACAATTCATGCTTTAACTAAGGGATGCTTAGTAATTGAAACTCAACAGTCAAGTGATGTAACTTACCGCTTGTATGACTACGATCGTGTGGGCAAGGATGGTAAAAAGCGTGAGCTTCATACTCAAAAGTCAATTGATGTGACCACTGTTCCCCATGTTGATCCTAAGTTAGATGTTAAGACTAGCCAAGATCAAGATGCAGAAATTAAGACATTGGTTGAACCACCACTTTCACCACACTTTTATTTGTGGCAAATTGACCTTGATGGTACTTGGAAGACCGGCTTAAAGGATCATCCATACCTGTTAGTTTCCGTTATCAAAGGCGAAGGAAAATTAGAAGCTGATGGCAAGTCATATGATTTGAAGATGGGAACTAATTTAATTATTCCAAATGAGATGAAGAATTTCACTTTCACTGGTAAAATGAGAATAGTTATGTCTGCACCAGGTGAGGAATAACCGTTTAAATTTATCAGAATTAGGAGTGAGAAATCGTGATCTATGTCGCTTGTGGCTTAGTTATGGTGGCGGTAGGGTTGATTTGGCTGATTACGCCAGCCAAAAGGCCCAACCGAATTTATGGCTATTTATCTTATCTTGCGCAAGTTAACCAGGATAGTTTTAAGTTTGCTCAGAAACGGGCAAGCTGGTATTGTATCCTGTTTGGGTTTATTCAAGCACTGTTAGGAGTAATCATTCACTATTTGAATTGGGATCGCTATTTTCTCATTTGGCTGTTAACATTTTATTTATTTATCTTATTGCCAATTGTTTATACCGAAAAAAGTTTGAAAACATTTTTGTCTAAACGACATGAATTGCCACATGACTATGTCGATCCTGATCAAGTGAAGCATAAGAGAACAAAAGGGTTTAGGGATTGATAATGAGTTTGAGAATATTAATGGTCGAAGATGACACTTCCGTAGCTGAAATGATGGGAATGTTTTTCAAAAAAGAAGGTTGGCAACAAGACATTGCTGTTGATGGTGTCGAAGCCGTCGATATGTTTAAAAAGAACGCGGATAAGTATGATCTGATTACGTTAGATTTGAATTTGCCAAAAAAAGATGGGATTCAAGTAGCTAAAGAGGTACGGGCAATTTCGCCGACAGTGCCAATTATTATGCTTACTGCTCGTGGCAGTGAATCAGATCAAGTGTTGGGGCTAGGTATCGGAGCTGATGAGTATGTCACTAAGCCATTTAGCCCAATTGCTTTGATTGCCCGCATTAAGGCTTTGCATCGCCGCGTGATGATGGAAGAAGAACCAGCTCATACTCAAGAAGATAATCAAGACTATGAGATTACGACCGATCATTTGAAGATTTCAAAAAATAGACGAGAAGTTTTATTTGATAATCAGCCGGTAATGGGTTTGACACCAAAAGAATTTGATTTGCTGTATACAATGGCACAAAAGCCTAGACAAGTCTTTTCTCGTGACCAATTACTAGAACTAGTTTGGGGCTATGAGTATTATGGTGAAGAAAGAACTGTTGATGCTCATATTAAAAAGCTTCGACAGAAATTAGAGAAGGTTGGTGCCAAGGTGATCCAAACTGTCTGGGGCGTCGGTTACAAGTTTGATGATTCGCAGGTCAAATAATGAAATTAATTTACCAAAATATGTTGAGTTTCTTACTCATTATTGTGACAACTATCTCGATTATTGGTTACTCGGAGATTGGTTATGCGCGTAATCAAGCTTATACGCAAAACTACCAGCGGATGGAAAGCTATGCTAATTCTTTGGGAAACTTGGCGGAAGCTGATAGCCAAAATGGAACTGCATTACTTAGCAATAACTTCTTGAATCAATTAGAATATGTTCTTCGTGGTGATGATGCTCATTTACGTATTTTTAATGATAAAAATGAGCAGATTTATCCCAAAACAAAGGCTAGAATTCAGCTTTCGCAAGAAGTTTTTACTACTTTAAAAAATGGGCAAGAGATTAGAATTCAAAATAATCATAATGAAAATTCACCGATTAGTTCAACTAAGGATGCCTACACGGGGGTTTTGGTTCCATGGATGAATGGCAAAAATCTTGTTGGCATTGTTTGGATAGGATCGAGAGTAAAGCATGTTGAGCGACCGATTTTAATGGCTAAACGCAATTTGTTGCGTGCATTGTTAATTACTGTAGCGGTTGGATTGTTGCTGAGCTTTATTATTTCTTATTATTCAACTAAACGAATTAAGCGATTATCACGTGCTACGCAAAAAGTTGCATCAGGTAACTTTAATGTGCAAATTGAGCATAAAGATAGCGATGAAATTGATCAATTGGCTGAGAATTTCAATAAAATGGTGCAGGCTTTGAAGCAGTCGAACGAAGAGGTTAAGGCTCAAGAAGAGCGACGAGACCAATTCATGGCTGATGCTGCTCATGAAATGCGGACGCCATTGACAACAATTAATGGCATTCTAGAGGGCTTGCAATACGATGCTATCCCAGAGGATTCTAAACCGAAGTCAATCGCGTTAATGCAGCGCGAAACTAAACGATTAATTCGGTTAGTCAATGAAAATTTGGACTATGAAAAGATTCGAAATAATCAAATTATGCTGGTTAAGACTAACTTTAATGCCACAATTATTCTGCATGATTTGAAGTCGCAATTAAAACAAAATGCAACTAAAGCCAACGATGAGCTGGTTGTAGAGGCACCTGATCAGTTGCCTATTTATGCAGATCGTGACCGTTTTACCCAGGTAATGGTTAACTTAGTTCAAAATGCGATTCAATTCACTCATGATGGCAAAATTATTATTTCGGGTAAACGGATAGAGCATGGAACACAATTATCGGTTAAGGATAATGGTATTGGCATGAGCAAGAATCAGACTAAGTATATTTTTGAACGCTTTTTCAGGGCTGATCCATCGCGTGCTCGAATGGGAACTGGCGAATCAGGCTTGGGACTTGCGATTGTTTCTTCTTTGATTAAGCAACATGGTGGCAAAGTAGAAGTATTTTCCGCACCAGGTAAAGGTTCCACATTCACCGTGACCTTTTATGACAAGGGCTATGAACAGTTTGTAGCTAAAAACTAAAAAAAGAACGCACAGTTTTTTTGAAAGGTCTGTGCGTTCTTTTTAGTTATTGGTATTTTCTGAACTGTTTTTGTTTTTCGTATTCTCTTTAATATTTTTAACGCTGTCAGGAACTTGGGTAATTTCTTGTTTTTTATCTTTTAGTTCAGCGGCATCAGTACGGTAAAGATTAGTAGTTGTACCGCGATGTCTGCTATAAAGCGAGGTGGAATTGCCAGCTAATTCATTTCTGATAGCGATCATTTTTTGATAATTGACGGAATAATCAAATTGGGTTGGATCAGCAGGGACAAAGCCAGTTGGGGTGTAGAAGCGTAACAAATTGTGGTTGTTTAATAAGTCAGAATAGTGTAATGATGCCTTGGCCTTTTGTGCTAGCTCAGAGATTTCTTTTTTCTCTTGAGGAGTAAAATTAATGATTTGTTTACCGCTAACTCGGTCATAAACGGTACCTTTGATTCCTTTAGCACCAACTATGATATATCTGGAGCTGACAATGGTCCCATTACGAAAGACGATCCAATTTTGTCTTTTAGGCGAAAGCATGTCGCTACCGAATTGGACATAGTTTTTATTGTTAATACCGAGCAAATGCATCAGTGTTGGCAAGACATCAATTTCACCAGCAATTTCATGATTAATTTTTCCTTTCAAATTATTGGCATGAATCATGAATGGAACACGCTGCATTTGAACATTATTGTAAGTATTCCACGTGTCAGAGCTTTCACCAATAATTGGTGCTAAGGTTTCATTTTCAGAATTACTTAACCCATAGTGATCACCATAAATGACTACCATTGAGTTTTTGTAAAGACCAGAAGACTTCAAGTAGTGGAAAAATTCACGCAATGCCTCATCTAGGTAGTGGGCAGTTTCAAAGTAATTGTTGATAGTTTGGTCGGCAGTGTTTGTAGTCTTAAAGTTAGGGTCCTTGTCTTCTTTATCTAAGTTAAACGGAATGTGGTTGGTTACCGTAATGAACTTAGCATAGAAAGGCTGCTGCATCTGCTCTAAATATTTAACGCTTTCGGCAAAAAGCAGCTTATCTTTTAACCCATAGCCGCTTGCATCTTTACTTTGGGAGCTATAGTAATTTTTATCAAAGAAATAATTATAGCCCATATTTTTATAAACATCATTTCGATTCCAAAAACTACCGACGTTGCCGTGAAAGACAGCGGAAGTATAGCCATCTTGACGCAAAATTTGCGGTGCAGCTTGAAAGGTGTTTTCCGAACCTAAAGAAGTGAATAAAGATCCGTCGGGAATACCGTAAGTACTAGTTTCTAGCATGTTTTCCGCGTCACTGGTTCTACCTAGACCAACTTGGTGGTAGAAGTTGTTAAAGCTGAGCGTATGTTTATTTTGATAAAGTGAATTTAGAAACGGCGTCACTTCTTTGCCATTAACCTTAAGATTAATTAAAAATTGCTGGAAACTTTCTAAGTGGATGATAATCACATTGCGGTTTTTCTCAATACCAAAATATGAGGAAGATGGAGCAGCATTTTGTTTTTTGGTGAAAGTTAAAATCTGGTTCAAGTCTGCAGCGTTGGCATTTTTAGTGACTTGAACATTTTGCGCACTCTTGAAGCAATCATAAGCGGTAAAGGTGTCAATACCAAGGTATTTAACGACATAGGAGCGATCAAAAGTGTTGCGCAATAAGCGCGGACGAGAGGTTTCTGCCAAAAAAATGTTAAGGGTTAGGACAAATGCGCCTACTGAGGTAATCGCAAATGGGGTGGATAAGCCGTAAGATCTTTGATCAATTTTGATTTTATGAATGATCAGTAAAGTAACAATAACGATCAAATCAATCCAGATAATAATATCTGTTGGATGCAGAAGGGCAACGGTACTTTTACCTAGACCCTGCGAAACTTTACCAACGTTAGACATCGTTTTAATTGTTAAAAAGTCCGAAAATTGACGATAGTAGATAATATTTGCAAAAAGCAATGCCGTATTGGCAAAGTCTAAAATTAACATTGTGATGTAAGAGATCAGCGGTTTAGGAATATAAAAACCGAAGCTGATTAAAATGATGGCGGACCCTACGGGACTGAGCCACATAATGAAATGTTGATACGGGTCGCTCAAGCCTAAATTGAAATCAAAATAAGCTGCAAAAATATATTTCAGCCAGAAACAAACAACTAAAAGGGTTAAAAAGCCCGTTCGTGTTTGAATAAAACTGATAATTTTCTTTTTTTCCATATAATGCTCCTTTAACATCTTTTAATTTTAATGGTTCACCTCTTTTAAAACAATAATTTGCTAAGAGTTATCTTTTTTTTAAGATTTTCCAGCCGTGAAAATAGGTATAATCTATAATGAATATTTTGGAAAGAGGCAAAGTATGCTATTTTTGGGCCCACTTTATAGTTTTTTAGCTAAACAGTATGCAACTAATATTAACCACTTTGCATTAGTTAAATTAACCTTATTAGCGCTGGATAAAACAATATTTTATTTTTTAATTTTTGCTGTATTGCGTTTAATTTGGCTTCTTTTGGTGCGCCGCAGAAGATCAATTAGGTCTGAAGCTAGCGTTTGGGGCTTTTCTTTTTACATAATCTTAGTTTTGATGCTGACAACTTTTAGAAATACCTACTTTCCGTGGCAGCTTGACTTTAATTTCTCTAGGCCATTGAGTGATATTAACTTGGTATTCATGAAGGAAACTTGGAAATTAGTCTATGCTCCCAGTCATTTGGATTTCTTTTATAATTCTTTTGGCAATGTCTTGTGCTTTGTGCCGTTTGGCATTTTTTTCCCCATTGTTTTTTCAAAAAGAGCAACGTTTTTAAGGACGGTACTGATGGGGATGCTGTTTTCAGTGGGAATTGAGACTCTGCAGTTTTTGCTGGTGACGGGGGTTAGCGATATTGATGATGTTTTCTTCAATACTTGTGGAGCAATTTTGGGTTATGTGATTTTTAAAATTGTCAAAAAAGCCTGAATGCGCTTATAATGTACTGGTATACGCGTGGTGCTAGTTAAATCGTTTTAGTTAATAAAAAAGTCCAATCTTGTTAGACTCGACTTGTAAATAGTAATAATAGAAAAGAGTCTGATCTGATTGAACTGCCTTAAGCTTAAGCGTTTTAGCCACCATTTACAAGTTAGTTTTAAAGATTTAGTGATAATTTGTCGGCACTGGTATCGTTTGTATGCACCGGCTGAGTTTACTCATCGGCGAAATATTGATCAAATTAAAACTACGGACAGTCTGATTTTGGCTTTACTTATCTGGCAAGCTAAGACAGGAATTGAATCACAAAGAAGATTCTGTGAATGTTTCAATTGTTTATCACACTCACGTTTTAATCGGCGTTCACGTCAGCTATTGCAATTGATTTATCAGATACGGCAAGAAATGAATAAAAAGGTTGACCTGAATGGACATTTCTTGATCATTGACAGCTTTCCGGTACCTGTTTGCCAACCAATTCGCAACTATCGTGCTAAAATTTTTCGCGGTTATGCCAACATTGGTTATAAGGCCACCAAGAAAATTTACTTCTATGGTTTCAAAGTTCATGCCATTGTTAGCGATGACGGTTACATTCTTGATTATGTCGTAACAAAAGCATCAGTTCATGATGCCAAGGAGACAGTTGAACTGATGGAAAATGCACATCCATCTAATTACTATCTTCTTGGCGACGAAGGCTATTTAGGCAAAGAACTGCATCAACAGCTAAAACAAATGGGTTATGAACTTTGGACACCATATCGTAAAAATATGACAGGAGCTAAAAAGCACAATGATCATCAATTGATGGCTATTCGCAGAACAATTGAAAGCGACTTTTCGCTTCTGACCTATTACAATGCCGAGAACAATCGAGCACGTAGTCTGATAGGCTTTCAAAGCCGGTTGGAAATTGCAATTTTAGCTTATAATTTGGCTTATTGTCTAGAAAGATTTAACTAGCACCACGCGTACTGGTATTTATAAATCAAGATTGTTAAAATAGGTTTGTGAAAAATATTTTATTTAGTTAGGAAGCAGATTTATGAGTTTAATTAAATTTGATAGTAGTAAATTAACTCCATTTGTTCACGAAAATGAATTAAGTGAAATGCAAGTTATGGTAAATGCTGCTAACACTGAACTCCGTGAAGGTACCGGTGCTGGTAACGATTTCCGTGGTTGGCTTGACTTGCCAGTAGATTATGACAAGGATGAATTCGCTCGTATTAAGAAGGCTGCCAAGAAGATTCAAAACGATTCAGATGTTTTAATTTGTATCGGTATTGGTGGTTCATACCTTGGTGCACAAGCTGCAATTGAATTCTTGAACAGTAACTTCTATGGTAAGGCTGACAGCGATATGCCAACTGTTGTCTTCTGTGGTAACTCACTTTCAGGTTCATACCTTTACGACTTAATTGAATGGTTAGGCGACAAGGACTTCAGCATTAACGTAATTTCTAAGTCAGGTACTACTACTGAACCATCAGTAGCATTTAGAATCTTTAAAGATAAGTTAATTAAGAAGTACGGTAAAGAAGAAGCTGCTAAGAGAATTTACGCAACTACTGACCGTCAAAAGGGTGCTTTAAAGACTGAAGCTGATGCTGAAGGTTATGAAGAATTTGTAGTTCCAGATGACATTGGTGGTCGTTACAGTGTTCTTACTGCTGTTGGTTTACTTCCAATTGCTGCAGCTGGTGCTGATATTGATGAATTGATGAAGGGTGCAGCAGACGCTCGTGCTGATTACACTGACACTGATTTGTCAAAGGCAACTCCATACCAATACGCAGCACTTCGTAACATCCTTTACCGTAAGGGTTACACTACTGAAATTGTTGAAAACTATGAACCAAGTCTTAGAATGTTTGGTGAATGGTGCAAACAATTGATGGGTGAATCAGAAGGTAAAGACAACAAGGGTATCTGGCCATCAAGCGCTAACTTCACTACTGACCTTCACTCACTTGGTCAATACATTCAAGAAGGTTTACGTAACTTATTCGAAACTGTTATCCGTGTTGAAAATCCACGTCATGATGTTAAGATCCCAGGCGATGAAAAGAACCTTGACCAACTTAACTTCTTGGAAGGTAAGAGCTTGAACTACGTAAACGATCGTGCTTATGAAGGTGTTGTTTTGGCTCACACTGATGGTGGTGTTCCAGTTATGACTGTTAACATTCCAGATCAATCTGAACACACTTTAGGTTACATGATTTACTTCTTTGAATTAGCTATTGCTATTTCAGGTTACTTGAATGGCATTAACCCATTCAACCAACCAGGTGTTGAAGAATACAAACGTAACATGTTTGGTCTTCTTAACAAACCAGGTTACGAAGATTTACACGACGATTTAACTAAGCGTCTTTAATAAAAATACTCAGCATATTTGATAGTATGCGTATTAATATAATTAGCTGTGCTAATTAAAGAAAGAGTAGGAAACAAAGGTTTTTTGCTCTTTCTTTTTTTGTGGAAAGGATTTTTGTGTGAAAGAGAATACTAAAAATGTTTTAGCAGTATTATCAGCTGCATTTATGTCATTTGTCGGAATTTTGACGGAAACTAGTTTAAACGTCACTTTTCCTACGATGATGAAGCAATTTGGTGTCGGTTTGGATATAATTCAATGGACGACAACAGGATATTTATTGGCGATTGCGATTATTATGATTTGTTCTTCATATTTGAATGAACGTTTTACTGCGCGGCAATTGTTTATTGTTGCTTGCGTTGGTTTTATGATTGGAAGCGTAATTAGTGCTGTAGCACCTAATTTTCCTATTTTACTGTTAGGTCGGCTGATTTCAGCTCTAGGTGCAGGATTAAGTACACCGTTGATGTTTAACTTAGTAACCGAAGTTATGCCTCGCGAAAAATGGGGCGTTTACATGGGAATCGCCGGCTTAGTAGTAGCTATGGCACCGACTTTAGGACCAGCATTTGGCGGTATCACTACTTTTTATCTTAACTGGCGCTGGATTTTTGGTTTTGTTACAATTTTTGCGATCATTGTTTTTGTTGCCGGGCTATTTGTAGTCGGTAAGTATCATGAACAAACTAAAAATAGTTTTGATTGGCTATCATTTATCGTTTTAGCTATAGCATTTATTACTTTGACATTAGGCGTAAATCAAATTAGTAATGGATTTGTTAATCCTTTAATGTGGATTTTATTAATTGTGACTGCAATTTTAATTTGGCTATTTGTTAGATTATCTAAAAAATCATCCAAGAAATTGTTAGATCTAGCCGTATTTAAGCAAAAAGCGTTTGTTTATGGTGCGTTAGCTTACTTTTTATTGCAATTTAATAATATTGGTATCAGTTTTGTATTGCCTAACTACATCCAAATTGTCGGAAAGCAAACATCTTTAGTTGGTGGTTTGATTTTGCTACCAGGTAGTATTATTGCAGGGCTACTCAATCCATATTTTGGTAGCCTATATGATAAAAAAGGAGCTAAATTGCCACTTTATTTAGGTGGCTTCTTAATGGCGATCAGCTGCTTGTTATTTGCTATTTTTGGCTTAAATTTGACTGTGATGATGATCATTATTATTTATGGCATCATGATGTTAGGACACAGAATGTCATTTTCTAACACGCTAGCTGAAGCTTTAAAGGTGGAAAAAGGAGCATTGCGCGCCGATGCAACTGCAGTTTGTCAGACTAGCCAGCAATTAGCCGGTTCTGTAGGAACGACTATCTTAGCAGCAATTATGTCGATCTGGCAGAAAAAGGGTGCAACGTCCTACGCACTAGCGACAGCTCAAGGTAGTCAGGCGGCCTTTTACTTTACCTTGTTAATGGCATTGATCATTTTAATTAGCTACTGGAAAATGTTTAAAGCAGAAAAATAATATTTGACTAGTACATTAGCGTTAAAATAAGTTATAATACTAGACGGATGATGAAATTTAGTGAGAGATAAAAAGACGACTGACACACAGCCGTCTTTTTTCTATAAATTATATTTTGGCGTTTTCGTTGATAAAACTACGGATAATTTTTTCGCGCATAGCTAAGAAAACAGTGTTGTGTCCAGTCGGATGAACTCGATTGGTCAATAAAATTAGACCAGAGCGTTTGATGCGATCAAGAATAATTAAAGTACCAGTAAAACCCGTGTGCAAAATGATCGGATAATTTTGCTTTGGATCAAACCGAAGGTCCCATCCCCAAGAGCGTGGTTTTATGCCTTGGGGATTTTTATTATCAAATAGCTGGCTGACAGTCTTTTGACTATAAGGTAAAACATCCTTTAGTCCTAAATAACCTTGGGCGAAGGTAACTAAGTCTTGAAGATTGGAAAATAAGCCAGCAGAACCGCAATCTATTCCAAGTTGTCTAGCTTTAGGATCATGTGGAATACCTTGCAAGACATGGCCATCAACTAGGGCAGTAGGCACGCAATCATCCTTTTGTGGTGAAAAAGTAGTATTTTCAAGCGGCATTTGATTGAGGACTTGCTCTGTGACTACTTCTTGGACAGGTTTACCAAAAATCTTTTTAATAACTAATCCAAGTAAGATAAAGTTTGTATCGGCATACCGCATCTTGTGTTCAAATTCGTCAGTTACTGGCAGATTGATAATTGCTTGTAGTAAGGCATCATGATCTAGTTTGTCGCGGTGGGGGATCCAGCCACGAATGCCACTAGTATGGGTTAGCAAGTGATAAAGGCGTACACGCGGGTCTTTAAATTCAGGAATAAATTGCTGCAAGGGCTCAGTAAAGTTAAGTTTGCCTTGGTCATAAAGCTTAAGCAAGACATTTTCTGTTGCTAAAACCTTAGTCAAACTAGCTAGGTCGTATTCTGCAAAAGGGCTCAGCTGAGTAACTTCTGGGTAGATACTAGCAAAACCAGTAGTTGATGTAAAAATTTGCTTATTTTTGATAAAAGTGTAATTGACGCCTGGAACAACGCGTTCAAAAACCATTGATTCAATTAAATGCTGTGTTTTATTAAAGTCGATCATGTTTCACCATCCATTAGCATTATTATAGTCAAAATTACTTGACAAGCATAGAAGAAAAAAGCATAATTATAAATGTTGATTCGCCCGTTGGTCAAATGGTTAAGACGCTACCCTCTCAAGGTGGAGTTATGAGTTCAATTCTCGTACGGGTGATTTACTGGGATATAGCCAAATTGGTAAGGCACAGGATTCTGGTTCCTGGATGTTTGGGTTCGAGCCCCAATATCCCAATAATTAGAAAGGCTGTAGCATTAGAGCTACAGCTTTTTTTGTACACAAAAAAGGATTCCCGCGGGAATCCTTTCTATTTACATACCAGCCTTAATGATTTTCTTTTCGGCCATCTTCTTTCTAAGTGCAAGCATTGCAGTATAAGTTGAAAGAATATAGACCTTCTTAGTTGGCAGTTTTTTAATTTCTTCAATTAGGCTATCATCATCTGGATTAGTACTCATTTGTCCTGGATCAAAGCCAGCAATTTCAAGTCTAAAGCCCATATCATGCCAGCGTTGACCACCGACGAGGATCTTTTTAATCTTTTCTTTGTCTAATCCTTCAAAATCAGCATCCCAAATCCAAGAAGTATCAATTCCATCAGCGTGGTTGGCATTAAGCAAGGCAACTAGTGAATAATCATCTTTTTCTGTATTAAGCATGTGCAAGACTTCATCCAAACCAACTGGGTTTTTAACTAGAATTAAATCGATATCCTTATCGCCATAGTGAATTAATTCTTGACGACCAAAGATCCGTTTATTTTCTGCAAAAGCTTGAGCAACTTCAGCTTCAGTTAATCCAAAGTGGCGTGCAACAGAATAGGCGGCTAAGGCATTATAAATGTTATAAGTACCACCAATATTAATGGAATATTGCTTGTTGCCCATTTGGAACGTTGAGCTATTAGGTGTTTGATCAATAATCTTGTTAACTGTAAAAGTTAAATCAGGACGGTGGTAGCCACAGTTAGGACAGAAGAAGTCACCTAAGTTGGCATAAATACGTTCATGATAATGTAAAATGTGGTCGCATTTTGGACAAAGAACACCATCGGTATTGACTGGAGCCTTGAAGTCGTTTTCAGGTTTGTCATCAGGAAGTTTAAAGCCATAAAAAATTTTCTTATTAGGCAATTCAACTGATGAAAAAATGCTTGCATCTCCGTTAGCGATAATTGTAGCGTCAGGTGCTAATTTAATACCATTAACGATCTTGTCATAAGTGGTATAGATTTCACCATAACGGTCCATCTGATCACGGAAAATGTTGGTTAATACAAAGACGCTAGGATGAAGTAATTTGGTCACCATTTTAACATTTGCTTCATCAACTTCTAGAACAGCGATTTTTCTTTTAACTCTCTTGTGCTTGTGAGCCAAAAAAGCGGTCACGATTCCTTGTTGCATGTTGGAACCAGATGGATTAGTTAACACATCACCATACTTTTTCTTTAAAGCTTCAACAATCAAAGCAGTAGTCATTGTCTTACCATTAGTTCCCGTGACAATAACAGTTTCATAGCCTTTGGCTAAAGAATTTAAAACTTCTGGATCAATTTTCATTGCTAATTTGCCTGGGAAACTGGTGCCGCCCTTAAGGGCATTATGCAAAAACCAATAGCTTGATTTACCGGCAACTTTAGCAATTCCTGATTTAAAACTCATGTACATCCCTCACTTTAAAACTATGTCTAAGTTTAGCATAGAGCGAGGATGAAAACGAGGTTTAATACCTACACAAATTTATTTTTTCCTCTATACTATTAAGGCGAAGACTTTTTGTTAAAAGGGAGGGCCAGCATGGCGCAATTATTTTTTCGTTATGGTGCAATGAGCAGTGGCAAAACAATTGAGATCTTGAAAGTAGCTCACAATTATGAAGCACAGGGGCGCAAGATTGCCCTAATGACCAGTGGCTTGGATAATCGTAGCGGTGTAGGAACGGTTGCTTCTAGAATTGGACTTCACCGAGAAGCAATTCCAATTACTGCTGATATGAATCTATTTGATTATATTAAAAAGATGAACAAAGCAGATGTTGCTGATGGTGATGGTAAACTAGCTTGTGTGTTAATTGATGAGGCACAATTTTTGAAGAGACATCATGTCTTAGAATGCGCTAAAATTGTGGATGTGTTCAATATTCCAGTAATGACCTTTGGCTTAAAAAACGATTTTCAAAATCATCTATTTGAAGGTAGTGAAAATTTATTGATTTTTGCTGATAAAATAGAAGAGATGAAGACCATTTGTCATTATTGTGGACACAAGGCAACAATGAATTTGAGAATTAATAATGGCAAGCCTGTTTATGAGGGTGAACAAGTGCAAATTGGTGGCGATGAAAGTTACTATCCTGTTTGTCGCTATCATTACTTTCACCCAGGTGTTGAAAGATAGAGAGGATTTTTAGTTTATGGATAAAGTTATGGCTCAATTAGAGGGTCTAGTAGCTCACTATGAAGAACTTCAGGAAATGATGGCTGATCCTGAAGTTATTAATGATACTAAGCGCTACATGGAGATTTCTAAGGAAGAAGCCGATTTGCGTGAAGTAGTACAAAAATATAAGAAGTACAAAGAGGACAAAAAAGAGATTGAAGATAATAAAGAAATTATCTCTAGTGAAACTGATCCTGATTTAATTGAAATGGCTAAGGAAGAAAATTCTGAAATTGAGAAAGAAATTCCCGAGCTTGAAGATCAAATCAAGATTTTGATGTTGCCTAAGGATCCTAACGATGATAAAGATATTATCATGGAAATCCGTGGTGCTGCCGGTGGTGACGAAGCTTCTTTGTTTGCTGGCGATTTGCTTAGAATGTATGAAAAATATGCTGAACGTCAAAACTGGAAGGTTTCAATGATTGATTCCGAACCTACTGAGGTTGGCGGCTATAAACGTGTGGCAATCATGATTACTGGTGACAAGGTTTATTCGAAATTAAAGTATGAAAATGGTGCACACCGTGTTCAACGGATTCCAGTAACTGAATCTCAAGGACGTGTTCATACTTCAACTGCCACTGTTGCTGTTATGCCTGAATATGAGCAAGTAGACATTGATATTGATCCTAAGGATATTCGTGTTGATGTTTACCGTTCAAGTGGTGCCGGTGGTCAGCACATTAACAAGACCTCTAGTGCCGTTAGAATGACTCACTTGCCAACCGGGATTGTAGTTGCAATGCAGGATCAACGTAGTCAACAACAGAACCGTGAAAAGGCAATGCAAATTTTGAAATCACGTGTTTATGACTATTATGAAAGTCAAAATCAAGCTCAGTACGATGCTAAGAGAAAGAATGCAGTTGGTACTGGTGATCGTTCCGAAAGAATTAGAACATATAACTATCCACAAAATCGTGTAACAGATCACCGCATCGGCTTAACCATTAACAAGCTTGATCGTGTGATGAACGGTGAACTTGATGAAATTATTGATGCATTAATTCTTTACAACCAAACTAAGCAATTAGAGGAGTTGGCTGATCAAAATGCCTAAAATGACTTTAAAGCAGATGCGTATTAAAGCGGGTGAGAGTGCTGAAAATGCGCGTCCTGAGGATGTTGATTATGTTCTAGCAGAGCGCTTAGGCTTGACACCAAGTGAATTTGAACTGAAGCAAGAAATGGACTTAACTGCTGACCAGATTAAGCAGGCCAATAAAGATATCGAAAAATTGGCTAAGGGCATATCTCCACAGTATATTTTGGGTTATGCTTGGTTTTTGGGCTATAAAATTATGGTGCAACGCGGTGTCTTGATTCCTCGTTTTGAAACTGAAGAATTGGTTGAATGGGCATTGCAGACACTTAAATCAGGTGATCAAGTCCTTGACTTGGGTACCGGTTCTGGCTGTATTACCGTGGCTTTAGCTAAAGAAGCACAGAAGAAAGGCATTACAGATTTAACTTTATATGCTAGTGATGTAACGGATACTGCCTTAAGAACAAGTGAGGAAAACTTTTTAACTTATGATCTTGATGTAACTACTCGTAAAGCCAACGTGCTGTTGGGCTTAGAAGAGTTTGATAAGATCATCTCTAATCCGCCGTATATTAAGACAAGCGAAAAGAATGCAATGGATGAAAATGTCTTGCAAAATGAACCTAAAGAAGCTCTTTTTGCTGGCAAAGATGGTCTAGACTTCTATAAGAAATTTGCTAAGCAAGTGCGTGAGCATTTGAATAGCCATGGAGAATTTTTCTTAGAATTTGGTTTTAGCGAAGAAGAACAACTGAAGGAATTGTTTGCTAAAGAATTGCCTGATTTTGAAATCGAATTTAGAAAAGATATGGCCGGCAAGCCACGCATGGTTCATGGAAGGTGGAAAAAATAAGAACGATGGAAACGAAGATTTTTAAAAAAGATCAAATCAATGATGCAGTTAAGTTGTTAGCTAAGGGTGAATTGGTTGCTTTTCCAACTGAGACAGTCTATGGTCTAGGTGCAATTGCAACCAAAGAAAAGTCTGTGAAGGGCGTTTATGCTGCTAAGGGACGTCCAAGCGATAACCCATTGATCGTTACTGTTTCTGACGAAGAAATGATGGCTAAGTATGCTAAAGAAGTTCCAGAAAGAGCTAAGAAATTAATTAAACATTTCTGGCCAGGTCCTTTGACATTGCTATTGTTTGTTAAACCAGGAACTCTGCCAGATGCAGTTACTGGGGGACTTGATACTGTAGCATTTCGTTGTCCTGATGATCAATTGACTCATGATTTAATTGCTAAATTGGGTTATCCAATTGTAGGACCATCGGCTAATACCTCAACTAAGCCTAGTCCTACTACTGCAGAGCACGTTTACCATGATTTAAAAGGGAAGATTGCCGGAATTATTGATGACGGCCCTACTCGTGTGGGATTAGAATCGACAATTATCGACTTATCGGTAGAAACACCAATCGTTCTTCGTCCTGGTGAAATTACTCCAGAAGAGTTAAGCGAAGTTTTAGGTGAAAAAGTTTTAATTAACACGGGCAAAGTGTCAGACAAAGATATACCTAAGGCACCGGGGATGAAATACCGTCATTATGCGCCAAGTGAGCCGGTAGTCGTGGTTGATGATCCTGCTGATTTTGCAAAAATTGATTTTAATGAAAAAACTGGTGTAGCAGCTTTAGCGCCAGTTTTAGCTAAAATCAATTTGCCTCAAGCAAATAAATTTGACCTGGGTAAAAATTTAGTTGATGCCGATCATAACTTATTTGGTGGCTTGCGCTATTTCGATGATCAAGATGATATCGAAACTATTTATGTACAAGGATTTCATGAAGGTGAAGAAAGTTTAGCTTACATGAATCGATTGAATAAAGCTGCAGGTGGACATCATTTCAATAAATAAAAAAATAAAACGCAAAGGGCTTTAAACCCTTTGCGTTTTTGATTAAAATGTTTAGTGAATTATGTTATTTGTTAATAGGAGGCATATATGGGAAAGTTCGTAGTTTTGGATCACCCATTGATTCAACACAAATTGACAATTATTCGTCGCAAAGATACGGGTTCAAATGAATTCCGTCGCATTGTTGGTGAAATTGGTGGGTTAATGACTTATGAAATCACTAGAGACTTGCCACTTGAAGATGTTGAAATTGAAACACCAATGGGTAAGACTGTCCAAAAGGAAATTGCTGGTAAGAAGTTGACAATTGTGCCAATTTTACGTGCCGGTATGGGGATGCTTAATGGTGTCCTTGAAATGGTTCCTTCAGCTAAGATTGCCGTTATCGGGATGTACCGTGACGAAAAGACTTTGAAGCCACATGAATATTTCTTCAAGGCTCCAAAGGATATTGCTGAACGTGAATGTTTAGTCGTTGATCCAATGCTTGCAACTGGTGGCTCAGCTAATGATGCCATTGCTGCATTGAAGAAGCGTGGTGTTAAGGAAATTAAGCTTGCTGTTTTGGTAGCTGCTCCAGAAGGTATTAAGGCAGTTCAAGAAGCAAATCCTGACGTTGACATTTATGCAGCTGCTGAAGATGATAAATTGATGGATAATGGTTATATTTTCCCAGGTTTGGGTGATGCTGGTGACAGACTATTTGGTACTAAGTAATCGTCCTTTTTAGAAAAATATTTTCTCTAATGCGCTTTCATTTTACACAAAGACCTTTTTTGGTGTTAAGATGATTTACGTGTTCGAGTTTTATTCAGCACGAGAAGGGAGGTCACGAAGTAATGGAGAAATCATTTGTTTTTAAATTCATGGGCTTGAATTTTGAACTTTCTGGTATTATCGGTTCAACGCTAATGGCTTTAGCAGTTTTATTTATCTGCATTTGGCTTTCAAGAAAAGTTGAAATGAAACCTAACAAAAGACAAAATGTTTTTGAATATTTACTCGATTTTACTAACGGTATCGTCAAAGATAATGTTAGTGATGTAGATGCTCAGAAGCACTTGTCATTATATGCTTTCGTTTTATTCCTTTTCATTTGGTTTATGAACCAATTGGGAATGTTCCTAGAAGTCAAAGTTGATGATTGGATGTTTATTAAATCACCAACTGCTGATCCAGTAGCGACAATGTCGTTTGCAATGATGACCTTGCTTCTATCGTTCACATTCGGCGTACAAAGATTTGGTGTAGGCGGATATTTAAAGAATTATGCGCAACCAGTTGGTTTTTTACTTCCAGTTAATGTAATTGAAGAATTTACCAACTTCTTAACCTTATCATTACGTCTTTATGGGAATATATATGCTGGTGAAGTTTTGCTAACATTAATTGGTAATGATCTAGCACATGCTGGTGGACCATTTACATTGATTCTAGCAGCTCCATTAGCCATGATTTGGCAAGGTTTCTCTGTCTTCATTGGCTCTATCCAGGCATATGTTTTCGTAACTTTGTCAATGGTTTACATTGGTAAGAAAGTTACTACAGAATAAATTTTTGGAGGTATAAATTTATGACTTTTATGTCAGAAGCTTTTAAATATCTCGCTGCAGCCATTGCAGCCGGATTAGCTGCTTTAGCTGCATCATTAGGTAACGGTAAAGTTATCTCAAAGACAATTGAAGGTATGGCTCGTCAACCTGAAAGTGCAGGTAACTTAAGAGCAACAATGTTTATCGGTGTTGGTTTGATCGAAGCCGTTCCTATTTTGGCTATCATTGTTGCCTTCTTGATTCTTTTCCTTTAATAAAATTTTTAAAACTAAAAGATTTAAGTATTTAAGAGAGAAGGGCAGTAAATGACTATTCAAACATTATTTGCAGCCTCACATCATATTTACCTAGGTAATGCACTTTGGTATTTAATTTGTTTTGCCATCTTGATATTATTGGTCAAGCACTTTGCTTGGGGTCCAGTATCAGAAATGATGGAAAAGCGGCGGCAAAAAGTTATTAATGACTTGGATTCAGCTGCAAGTGATCGCAAAAAGGCTGAAACGCTTGCTAACGAGCGTGAAGCTGCCTTGAAGAACTCAAGACAAGAAGCAACACAGATTCTCTCTGACGCTAAAGCTAATGCGCAAAAAACTGGCAAAGAAATCGTAGCAAGTGCAAATGAAGATGCTGCAGCAATTCGTAAGAAGGCAAATGAAGAAGCCGCTAAGGCTAAATCAGATGCATTGGATTCTGCACGTGATCAAGTTGCTGATATTTCTGTAGCTATTGCTGAAAAGGTAATTGCTAAGAATTTATCTGCTGAAGACCAAAAGGATTTAGTCGACCAATTTATTAAGGGGTTGGATGATTAATGGCTTTAAGTAGAGAAGAAATAGCTGCACGTTACGGTACTGCTTTGTTCGGTTATGCGCAAGATAATAAAGTACTGGATACTGTTTACGATGAAATGATGGAATTGAAAAAGGCAGCAGTTGCCAATCCTAAATTCATCAGTGTCCTTAGCGATCCTATTTTAAGTAGTAAAGATAAAAAGTCTCTTTTAACTGCAGTTGAAAAAGATTTTTCAGATGAAGTACGAGGCTTTTTGAATTTGTTACTTGAATATAACCGCTTTGCTGATTTAATCGATATTATCGATGAATTTGCTTTACTTTATGACGATGAAAAGAAGATCGCAACTGGTACTGCAACTACTGTAGTTAAACTGGATGATGATCAACTTAAGCGTTTAGGTGATAGTTATGCTAAAATGTATGATTTAAACGCTGTGCGTCTTGAGAATAAAGTTGATCCAAGTATATTAGGCGGCGTAGTCCTCCAAGTGAAGGACCGCGTGATTGATGGATCAGTTAAAAATAGACTGAAGAAGATCCGTGCGCAAATAATTGATAAAAATTAAAAGAGGTGAAACCATTGAGCATTAAAGCGGAAGAAATTAGCTCCTTGATCAAGCAACAACTTGAACATTACGATGATAAGCTCGACATTAACGAAGTTGGTGTTGTAACTTACGTTGGTGATGGTATCGCCCGGGCTCACGGACTTAACGATGTATTGGCCGGTGAATTGTTAAAATTTGATAACGGTTCATACGGTATCGCTCAAAACCTTGAATCCAATGATGTTGGTATCATTATTTTGGGTCAATTTGACAACATTCGTGAAGGTGACCGTGTTCAAAGAACTGGTCGAATCATGGAAGTTCCTGTTGGTGACGCCTTAATTGGTAGAGTAGTTAACCCATTAGGTCAACCTGTTGACGGTGAGGGTGAAATCAAAGCTGATAAGACTCGTCCTATCGAAGCTAAAGCTCCAGGTGTTATGGACCGTCAATCAGTTAAGCAACCACTTCAAACTGGTATTAAAGCTATCGATGCCTTAGTTCCAATTGGTCGTGGTCAGCGTGAATTGATTATCGGTGACCGTAAGACTGGTAAGACTAGTTTGGCTATTGATACTATTCTTAACCAAAAGGGACAAGACGTAATTTGTATTTACGTTGCTATTGGTCAAAAGGAATCAACCGTTAGAACTCAAGTAGAAACTTTAAAGCGTTTTGGCGCAATGGATTACACCATTGTTGTTGAAGCGGGCCCAAGTGAACCAGCACCTATGCTTTACATTGCACCATATGCTGGTACTGCTATGGGTGAGGAATTTATGTACAATGGCAAGGACGTATTAATCGTATTTGACGACCTATCCAAACAAGCCGTCGCTTACCGTGAACTTTCCTTGCTTCTCCGTCGTCCGCCTGGTCGTGAAGCCTACCCAGGTGATGTCTTCTACTTACACTCACGTCTTCTTGAACGTAGTGCTAAGTTGAGTGAAAAACTTGGTGGTGGGTCATTGACAGCTTTGCCAATTATCCAAACTGAAGCCGGAGACATTTCTGCATATATTCCAACCAACGTAATTTCTATTACTGACGGTCAAATCTTCTTGCAAAGTGATTTGTTCTTTGCCGGTACTCGTCCAGCTATCGATGCTGGTAACTCAGTTTCTCGTGTTGGTGGTAACGCTCAGATTAAAGCAATGAAGAAAGTTGCTGGTACTTTACGTACTGACCTTGCTGCTTACCGTGAACTTGAAAGTTTCGCTCAATTTGGTAGTGATCTTGATCAAGCAACTCAAGCTAAGTTGAACAGAGGTCAAAGAACTGTTGAAGTATTGAAGCAACCACTTCATGATCCAATTCCTGTTGAAAAGCAAGTATTGATTCTTTATGCTTTGGTTCACGGTTACCTTGATTCTGTCCCAGTAGAAGATATTGCACGCTTCCAAAATGAATTGTTTGATAACTTTGACAGCAGTCATGCTGATTTGCTTAAGACAATTCGTGAAACTGGTGAATTGCCTGATGATAAGAAATTATCAGCAGCCGTTGAGGAATTCAGTGAAAGCTTTACACCAAGTGAAAAATAGGAGGTAGATTATGCCTGCATCTTTACTTGAGTTAAAGAAAAAGATTGCTTCAGTAAAACAAACCGGTAAGATCACAGAAGCCATGCGAATGGTTTCAGCATCAAAATTGAATCAAACTGAAAATCATGATAAAGAATATACCGTTTATAACGACTATGTTCGTAAAACGATTTCTCGTTTAATCAGTTCCCAAGTCGTAGATAATCTGCGTGAAAATAGCATCTCTATCGATAAAAACAATGTTGCGAAGATCGATTATACTGATGTGTTTGGTTTAGGTATTACTGCTGATATGATTCAAACCCGCAAAAAAGTTAAGACTACAGGTTTCTTAGTAATTAGCGGTGATCGTGGTCTTGTAGGTTCTTACAACAGCAATGTCATCAAAAACATGATGAGCATTTTTGAAGATGAACGTGCACAAGGACATGAAGTTAAAGTTTTAGCCGTTGGTTCTGTCGGCGCTCAATTCTTTAAGAAAAACAACGTTAATGTTGTTTACGAAAAAGATGGCGTTTCAGATGTGCCAACCTTTGATGAAGCTTTACCAATTGTTTCAACTGCAATTAAGATGTATTTAAATGGTGTCTATGACCAACTTTACGTATGTTATACTCACCATGTAAACTCATTATCATCTGCTTTTCGTGTTGAAAAGATGTTGCCAATCGTTGATTTGGATATCGGCGTAAAAGAAGCTGAAGCACATAAAGAATTAGAATATGATATCGAACCAGACATTAATAGTGTGCTTACTAAGTTGTTGCCACAGTATGCTCGTTCAACAATTTATGGTGCCATTCTAGACGCCAAGACTGCAGAACATGCTAGTTCAATGACAGCTATGCAAAGTGCGACTGATAATGCCAATGATTTGGTATCAAGTTTAACTACAAAATTAAACCGTGCTAGACAGGCACAAATTACTACTGAAATTACCGAAATTATCAGTGGTGCAAATGCCTTAGAGTAAACTTAGAGTAATAAAGAAAAGGAGGTAGATGTTTTGAGTGAAGGTGAAATCGTTCAAGTAATCGGCCCAGTTGTCGATGTTAAATTCCCAATCGATAAGAATTTACCTGATATTAACAATGCCTTGCGCGTAATCAAATCAGAGGATGAAAGCATCGTCCTTGAAGTTACGCTTGAACTCGGTGATGGTGTCTTAAGAACGATCGCCATGGAATCTACCGATGGTCTTCGCCGTGGTATGAAGGTTGAAGATACTGGTGCTCCAATTTCAGTTCCAGTTGGGGAAGATACTTTAGGTCGTGTGTTCAACGTTTTGGGTCAACCAATTGATGGCGGTCCAGAATTTTCAAAAGATCACCCTCGTGAAGGTATCCACAAAGAAGCACCTAAATATGAAGATTTAACTACCAGTAGAGAAATCCTTGAAACTGGTATTAAAGTTATCGACTTGCTTGAACCATATGTACGTGGTGGTAAAGTTGGTTTGTTCGGTGGTGCCGGTGTTGGTAAAACAACTATCATTCAGGAATTGATTCACAACATCGCTCAAGAACACGGTGGTATTTCCGTATTTACTGGTGTTGGTGAAAGAACTCGTGAAGGTAATGACCTTTACTTCGAAATGAAAGCTTCAGGCGTTTTAAGTAAAACTGCCATGGTATTTGGTCAGATGAACGAGCCGCCTGGTGCCAGAATGCGTGTTGCATTGACTGGTTTGACTCTTGCTGAGTACTTTAGAGATGTTGAAGGACAAGACGTATTGCTCTTTATCGACAATATCTTCAGATTTACTCAGGCTGGTTCAGAAGTTTCAGCTTTGCTTGGTCGTATGCCAAGTGCCGTTGGTTACCAACCAACTTTGGCAACTGAAATGGGTCAATTGCAGGAAAGAATTACTTCAACTAAGAAGGGTTCAATTACTTCTATTCAAGCTGTTTATGTTCCTGCCGATGACTATACTGACCCAGCTCCGTCAACCACATTCGCACACTTGGACGCTACTACTAACTTGGAACGTAGTTTGGTAGAACAAGGTATTTACCCAGCCGTTGACCCACTTGAATCAACTTCAAGTGCCCTTGACCCTGAAGTTGTTGGTCAAGAACACTACGAAGTTGCTACTCGTGTTCAACATGTTTTGCAACGTTACCACGAATTGCAAGATATTATTTCTGTTTTGGGTATGGATGAATTGTCTGATGAAGAAAAATTGATCGTTGCACGTGCACGTAAAGTTCAATTCTTCTTGTCACAAAACTTCTTCGTTGCTGAACAATTTACTGGTGTACCTGGTTCATATGTTCCAATTAAGGAAAGCATTAAGGGCTTTAAGCTTATTTTGGATGGTCACCTTGATGACTTACCAGAAGATGCCTTCCGTGGTGTTGGCCCGATCGAAGATGTTTTGAAGAAAGCACAATCTATGGGTGTAACTCCAAGTGATCCCGAAGCTAAAGCATTGCTAGAAAAGTAGGGTGATGTCAAATGGCAGATCCAGAAAAGCTTTTTAGAGTAAATGTTGTAACTCCTAATGGAATGATTTATTCCCATCGTGGAAGCATCGTTGATGTACGCGCTGTTGATGGTGAACGTTCAATCATGTATAACCACGTACCACTTTTAACTCCACTAGTTATTAGTGAGGTTAAGATTAAGCGAAGCCGTGAAATGGATTCAGTAGTTGATCATATTGCGATTTCCGGTGGCTATATTGAGTTTTCGAATAATGTTGCTACGATTATTGCAGATAGTGCTGAACGCGCAAGAAACATTGATGTTTCTCGTGCTGAGGCAGCGAAGCAACGCGCTGAGCAACGTTTGAAGGAAGCACGGGAAAAACATGACGAACAAACTATGGCACGTGCTGAAGTTGCTTTAAGACGAGCAATGAACAGAATTAGCGTGTACAATACTAAAGGTCACTAGAAGAAGGAAGAGACGAATGCACAAAATGCTGCATCCGTCTTTTTTTGTCAAAATTGAGGAAAATATATGTTTCAATTAGGCGTTCATGCCATTATTAGTATCATTATATATTTGATTGCGATTGGCTTATCTTTTCAAGCAGTTAAAGCAATTCAACTAGATAAAATTATTCGTAAAGGCCATGTTTTTGAAACGCAATTATTATATTTATTTATTGCAATTGAGTAATTTGTTTTAAAGATTGTGTTAAAACAAGGACAGTAAAGGAAAGTCATGATTATTTATGGTAAAATGGACGATGAATAATTATGGAGGGTTATCGTGGCACGAGATATAGGAATTGATTTGGGGACAGCAAACGTACTGATCAATGTCTCTGGTAAAGGTATCGTATTAAATGAACCTTCTGTTGTAGCTGTAAATACCGATACAAACAAGGTAGTTGCAGTTGGTTCAGAGGCATATGAGATGGTGGGAAGAACTCCAGGTAATATTCGAGTAATTCGCCCCTTGAAGAATGGGGTAATTGCTGATTTTGACATTACCGAAGCAATGCTGTCTTACTTTATTGAAAAATTAAATGTAAAAGGCTTTATGTCCAAGCCAAATATTTTGATTTGTGCTCCTACTGGAGTTACTTCAATTGAACAAAAAGCAATTATTCAGGCAGCTGAAAAGTCTGGTGGCGGCAAGGTTTATTTAGACTTTGAACCTAAAGTTGCGGCTGTTGGTGCAGGCTTGGATATTTTTAAACCGCAAGGTAATATGGTGATTGATATCGGTGGTGGTACCACTGACGTTGCAGTTTTATCAATGGGTGAAATTGTAACTTCTCAATCATTACGTTATGCTGGCGATCGGATGAACCAGGCTGTCATCAGTTACATTAAGAATAAGCATAATTTGTTAATCGGTTCTAGAACTGCCGAACAAATTAAGATTGAAATTGGTAGCGCCTTTGAACCAGACCAAGATGAACAAATTACTGTTCGTGGTCGTGACGTAGTTGATGGTTTGCCTAAGCAGACTACAGTTACTGCACCAGAGATTCAAAAGGCTTTAGAACCAGGCTTGATGTCAATCATTGCAGCAGCTAAAGAAGTATTGGAAACAACTCCACCAGAGCTTTCAGCAGATATTATTGATCGCGGAATCATGCTAACAGGTGGTGGAGCCCTATTAAAGAATATTGATAAGTTGATTTCTTATTATTTGCAAGTTCCAGTTTTAATTGCTGATCATCCATTGGAAGCAGTAGCTTTAGGAACTGGTACTTTGCTTAAAAATATTGAAAAGCATCAACGTCACTAAGTGAGGAAATTACTTGCGTAAGATTTTGATTTTTATTGTACGTATTTATCAGACAGTGATTTCACCGTTATTACCACCAAGTTGTCGTTATTATCCCACGTGTTCTAATTATATGATTGACGCGTTGAAAAAACATGGCCCAATTTTAGGGTTAATTATGGGAATTTGTCGTATACTAAGGTGTAACCCTTTTATTAGGGGCGGAGTAGATCCAGTTCCTGATAATTTTACTATTTTTCGAAATCCACATCCGGAACGATATGAAGACCCGATTATATCTTCTAAGTTTCATCCGGATAGCAAGTAGGAGGATTTATGTCTAAAAAGTTAGAAAATATTGATATTGAAGTTAATGAACTTAAAGGAAAGAATTTACCAACTTGGGAAGTTATTATTCCTAACAAGAAGTCCATTGGTTTAATTGAAAAGGTGGAAGGTCGTTATCGCGCTACTACTTCTAAGACTAGTAATATTTTATTTGCTAATAGTCTTGAAAGCAGTATTAACGATTTACTTTCATACTTCACCTTACATGAAAAATAAAATTTAAGTAGTGATTGTTTAATGGCAAAAGTTGAAAATGAAACGAGTCTATTCGATCGATTAGCCTGGAATATTATTATACCAGTGCTACTCTTGGCTTTAATTAGCTTGTATTGTATCTATGTTGCTGCATTAGGTGATCCTAGTCATATTGGTTCACCTGTTAGGGCAGTAGTTATGCAGGCATTATGGTACTTGATTTCAATTGCAATTATTGTGGTTGTGATGCAGTTTGATGCAGAACAGTTGTTTAAGATTGCGCCAATTTTCTTTGGAATCGGAATATTTTTGCTGATTGCGGTGCTATTCTTATATAACAGAAGCGTAGCTGCAGATACAGGTGCGAAAAGTTGGTTCAAACTAGGGCCCATTACTTTTCAGCCTTCAGAAATTATGAAGCCAGCTTTTATCTTGATGTTGGCTCGAGTGGTCAAAGAGCATAATGATAAATATGGTCACACGATTAAGACCGATTGGTTGTTATTAGGCAAAATTATTGCTTGGCTGGCACCGGTAGCAATTTTACTAAAGTTACAGAATGACTTTGGTACTATGTTAGTATTTATTGCCATCGTTGGTGGCGTGGTTTTAGTATCAGGGATTTCTTGGAAAATTATTGTACCGTTATATGGTATTGTGATTTTAGCAGCTATTGGGGTTATTGTATTAGTAACTACGTCGGCTGGGCAATCATTGTTGAGTCATTTCTTTCAAGCATATCAATTTGAACGAATTAAGTCTTGGCTCGACCCATCTGGTGATACTTCATCAGGAGCTTATCAGTTATGGCAAAGTATGAAGGCAATCGGTTCGGGTCAGCTATTTGGTAATGGCTTTGGCAAAGCTAGTGTTTATGTTCCAGTTCGTGGATCAGACATGGTTTTCTCGGTAATTGGTGAAAACTTTGGTTTTGTCGGCTGTGTAGCATTGATTTTGATTTATTTATACCTGATTATTCAAATGGTAAAAATCTCGTTCGATACCAGAAATGTATTTTATTCATACATTGCAACTGGTGTTATCATGATGATCTTGTTCCACGTATTTGAAAATATTGGGATGAATATTGATTTATTGCCATTGACAGGTATTCCATTGCCATTTGTTTCTCAGGGTGGTTCAGCTCTGATGGGAAACATGATTGGGATTGGATTAATCTTGTCGATGAAGTTCCATAATCGTGATTACATGTTCAGTACGGCTGGCGATTTTTAGAAAAAGAGATGCTTAAGGCATTTAGGTTAATTCCTAAATGTCTTTTTTTGAATAAAATAGGTGTAAAATAAAACAGTGTTAAAGTTCAAGAGGGAGAATAAGTAATGAGGAAAAAGGCAATAGGCGGTATTATAGTTGGAGTATTGGTAATCTTAATCTGTCTTGTATTTATTTTTACTAAAAACAATAATTCTCAGGTTAGACAGCAGAATAGTAAGAGTCAAGTTGGGATTGAAATTAAGAAAAATAAGCATCGGAATTCAGTTAGTGTAACGAAGATTAACAATGATCAAGATAACAAATATACGACTGATCAGTGGATGTTGATGGGTTACATGGCCTATGCGTATGACAATTACGTTCATAGTCGTCACATTAGCAATAATGCTGAGATGGTTACTGATGTTAAGGAAGATTTAGATAACGGTGACTTGAAAGCAAGCAGGGAATCAACTAATTCATATACTTTAACTAATAAATTTGGAAGTGTAGGTGTTACTGTTCAAACTGATACTGTTAAAGTGACGGGTGATGGTGAGACAATAACTGCCAAGTCCGAGCTAAAGAATAAGTTTGGAACTTATGCAGATAAAATCAAAGCAATGACGCAAAACATCGGAAAAACTGAAGGAAACAAAGACAAAAGTATTTCAAGCAATACCCAAATCCCTAATTTTTCTGTAAAACAATTGGCAATCTTAGCAGGATTTGCTCGTGGAGGTAAAGATTGGGTAAAAGGTTGTATTAAAAATACCAATAAATTAAAAGATAATGATTTGGTAGGAACAATGTGCATGGGATATAATTCTAAGAATGACAACTATTATATTGATGGTCATGGTGATGGAACGACTGTGGTTACTTTCAAGCAAGAGGGGAATATGCTAGTGACTAAGCACAACGATCTTACAGGTGACAGTGTTGGCAGTTCACCTATGGTAACTAAACGTATCCCTTTGCAACAACTAGTTTCCAAATATTATTCTACTGAAGCTGAAAAACAAGAGGTAGATACTTTGGCAAAAGAATTATTAGACAAGAAACAGTATGATGCTAAGGTAAAATCGTTGTCAAACTAAGGAGTGCCTAAATAGATGAAAAAATTTTGTCCAAATTGTGGCAATCCTGTAGAAAAGGACGATAAATTTTGTATTCGTTGTGGTCAAAGTTTAGATAATTCGACTGAGTTACTAAAGAAAGAGAATCCAGTAAAACCATCTAAAAAGTCTAAGTTAGTCTATTGTTTAATTAGTGGTATTGTTTTGTTAATAATTGCATTTGGATGTGCCTACTATCATTCTTATCAAAGCAAGCAACAAACTTTGAAAGAAATTAGTAAGATGTCCCAACATAAGCTAGCCGGACTGACTATTGTTTACGCGCACTCGCATTATCATAATCTGGCTTGGGAAAGAACTTATGATGAAGCTTTAAAAGGTATCATGGATGTGCAACGATATAAGAAATACAATTTACATGGTGCAACAATTATGGCTAAAGGTAATAATTATGTCTATGTAATTAATAATCAAGTTGTGTTTACTACTAATAAGAAATTAACGAATAAACAATCAGAGCTAGTTCTATCTGATGGAAAAAAGATAGTTGGAAGGGTTAATACACTGAATGCCTATCAAGAAGTAAGGCAACATAAATATGCTGAATTACAAAAAATTGACAGACGAAAAGATATGTATAGATTACCTTTAAGAACAGCAGCTATAATGGCTGCTTTAAGTCATGATTCTGAAAAAAATATTCAAGAAGAAATCAATTTTAATTATAAGCATCATGAAAAAATGTTGTTTAATGATGAAAATGGTGAATATCGTCTTCAATTAGGCGCTGACGCTGTTAGTGGAACTAGGTTTAAATATTCAGGGGAAGATCTTATTATTAAATATATAAAACCTCAAGATAAAGGTGCGGCCATAGATTGGCCTACTAAAACTATTCGGGTAGGAATTGAAGATTTAATCGATGAATATTATCAAACTATGGATCAAAAGAAATTAGTCAATAATCTAGCTAATAAAATAATTCTTGACAAGTCAGTTAATAGATGAAAAGCTTCAAGCCGAAATGCTTGAAGCTTTTATCTTAAAATACCAAGTTTTTCTTTTAGTCTTAAAATCCTTTCTACGGATTGATTAACTTGCTTGATATTAATTTCATTATTTTGAACAGCTTTCTTAATAATTGGAATATTTGCTCGATAGTTACCTCCTAAGAGCATATCATTACCAGCTTTAAGAGCCAAAATATCAGGGATTGTGTGATATTTATTTGCGTACTGAGTGATAGCCCCCATTTGTAAGTCGTCAGTGATAATAATATTGTGATAATTTAAGCTGTGGCGTAATAAATAGTGAACTGCAGGTGAGAGGGATGCAGGTTTAGTTGTATCAATACTTTTAATGATGATATGAGAAACCATAATGCTGTCAACACCAGCATGGATTCCAGTTTTGAATGGTAATAAGTCATTTGTTTGATACTTTAGTAAAGGCTTATTAATTTGTGCAAAGCCGGTATGCGTGTCGGCCGCATCACCATAACCTGGAAAATGTTTTAAGCAACTAGCAACATGTTCTTGTTGAATAGCTTTAACAGCTATAGGAATGTATTTTGCAGTTGTTTGATAGTCCTGTTCAAGTGTCCGTTTATAGATAAAACTATCTTTATTCAGTGCAACATCTGCAACAGGAGCAAAGTTCATATTGATCCCATTTTGTCTTAAAATTTTTGCTACAGTAGAATCTTCTTTCCTTATTCCAGTTAATCCACTTTGCTGGTAAATTTCAGCTGGGCTAGGGAAATGTCTTTTAGATATTTGAGAATTTGAATCGATTCTTGTAACTGTACCACCTTCTTGATCAGTGGCAATCAACAAGCCAAATTTACTGTTAGACTGATAAGCTCTTATTTCGTTTAAAAATTTAGCATGAGTTCTATTAGTAAAATCAGGTGCAAAAAGTGTAATTCCTCCTAAATGGTATTTTTTGACATCTTGTTTCATTTGATCAAAATTGCCAGTGCTATGTGCAAAATATAGTTGACCTAATTTTTCATCAAGTGTCATTTTATTTAGAATACGAGTAATCTTATCGATTTTTTTCTTATTATGTTTTTTAGGTGATGAAGATTGTTTTGTTTTAGTATTTGTTTTTACGATTTTATTAGCAGAATGACTACATCCTGAGAGTATAAATAACGTACCTATTAACAATAGAGTGGTAGATAAAAGCTTATGTTTCATGAATTATCCTTAATCTTTAAATTTCTTTAAAATAATTATTGCTTTTTTTAAGTCCGAAGCTTATCCTGAATTGTCAAATTAAGTGCAACAGTTAGGCTATGAGGAAATATATTGCTTGAAGAGTTCTTCTGCTGTGTGATATTGAAGGATTCGACGATGTTTGCGGTTAATGGCATCAGTTGCCTGTTGAACATAAGCAGCTGACTTATCTTTCATGCTTTTGCCTTTAGGGAAGAATTGACGCAGAAGTCCATTGCAGTTCTCATTGGTGCCTCTTTCCCATGGAGAATATGGGTGGGCGAAGTAGATCTGGCAGCCTTTGATCTTGGTCATATCCGCAAACTCAGAGCCATTGTCAAACGTGATCGATTTAAACCAGGCAGGATGTCTGTCAATCTCATTTTGAAGCAGCCTTTGGCATGTGCTTGCCCGATAGTCAGGAATCTTGATAACTACTTCAAAGCGTGTGGTTCTTTCGGTCAAAGTCATTAAAGCAGGCTGATTCTTGCGTCTGACGCCTTTAACCAGATCTCCTTCCCAGTGCAGCGGCGTTTTTCTGTCTTCAATCTCTTTAGGACGCTGTTCAATGGAATTGCCAAGATTCTTCTTGTGCAAAGCATGACCGCTCTGGCCGTGATGACGCTTGTTCCTGCGTCTTTTGAGCTTCATAGGCAGATCAATATTGCTTATGTCCAGCAAGCCCTGATCAATATAGCGATAGACAGTTGGTGTGCTGGGACAAGGGTAGCCTGGCATAGTCCTTTTGAATTCACCAACGAATTCATCGATGCTGGTGGCATCAAATTTAGCTTTGAAGCGTCTGGAGAGCATTCTCAAAAAGACAGCATAATGCTTCAATGGATTGCGCTGATAGCAGTTTTTGCGACGCTTCTCATAATAAAGCTGTGCAGTATCAGCGTAATAGTGCTCATACAATAAATAGCTGCTGTCTCTTTGCAGGACGCTTCCGCGTTTGATTTCGCGACTGATTGTCGACTTATGGCAGCCGACTTCTTGAGCGATAACAGTACGGGAAGTTATGCCGGAATCCAGCATTGCTTGAATTTGTCCACGTTGTACGCTGGTTAATTGATGATAGTGCTTAGAAATGCTAGAATTTGAATTGGTCATGAAGATCTTCCTTTCTTGATTTTTCGTCACTTCAAGTTTAGGTCTTCATGGCCTTTTTGTTTAACACTTGGTGTTGCACTTCAATTTTAAATCCGGGTAAGTAAAAAAATTTATATTTTGGAGGAAAAATTAATGAAGACGTGTCCAAATTGTGGTTCTAAAATGGATGTAGATGTAAATTTTTGTACCAATTGTGGTACTGACATTAGAAACGTGCCCGTAGACTCTACTATGAATTCTCAGGAAGTAAAGCCTGAACCTGAAGTTCAACCTGAACAACCTGTTATGCAAACTAGAAGAGAACAACATTCAGCAAATCAATCAGATAATAGTAGTTCAGCGCAAAATAATGTTACTCAACAGACGAAATCTGCACAACAAACTTCAAATACACAACAACCCGCTTTTGATTCTGAAGCTGTTAAGGCACATGCTGCTAATATGTGGCAATGGTTTGTTACCTCATGGAAGCATCCATTTGCTGATCAAAATGGTGAAAGATGGTATGGTTGGGTAACTTTGTTAGTTGAAGATGTTCTTATTGGATTAGGTTTATTTATTGGTGAACAAAGAGCTACTGGTGCAGTAGATTCTATGTTAGGCAATTCTAATCTAATGAGTGGTTCGGCAAACTTTACTTTTGGTACAGTAATTGAAATTATTTTATTCTTAGCTTTAGCCGAAGCTGCTTGGATCTTGGCAGCACATCTTACTTACAAAGTTATCTATGGTAAGAGTAAAGACTTTTTAGAATTAACTAACCATGTTGTTCAAACAAGCAATTTATCCGCAATCTTTATTGTAGTTTATTTTGTTTTCATGGCACTCATGGGCCCTGCTGGTATTGTTATTTCAACTATTATGCTTTGGTTAGCAACTATTTTCTTCTCAATGGCTTTGACAGTTGTTGTTTTAGGGGATCAAAATCCAATACATGATAAGTTTTATGGGTACTTTTTGTTTATTGCTTTACAATTCATTACTGGTGTCATTTTGTTCCTAATTATTGGTGGTACTATTTTTAGTCAAATTGGCTCATCAATTCCGGGTTTATAATGTGGAGAGTTCTAAATAATGAGTGAAAAAAATAATTTTTGCCCCAATTGTGGTTTTAAGGTTAGTAACGATAAAACCTTTTGCCCCAATTGTGGTTATGAACTACCAAAAACTGAAAGTACAGATGACTTAGAAAACAAGTTCAATATTTGTCCTAACTGTGGTACTCAGGTAAAATTGGGAGAAGTTTTTTGTCCAAATTGTGGTGCAAAGTTAACAATTCCAGAAAAGAAACTTACTCAAGCTAAAGTATTAGGTAAGCAAACTGATAATTCCAAACTATCAGCTGATTCTACGGATAAAAAAGAAAATTCATCCGAAGATGATGAAAAGTCGCAGAGTAAGCCGTCACATGCAAAAAAGGTACAAGTTTTTTGTCCAAATTGCGGTCATCCAATAAAACCAGATGCAACTTTTTGTAATAACTGTGGCTATAATTTAATTACCAAAGAATTACCTAAGGCTAGTTCAACTCCGGAGGCTCAACCTGTTACTTCACAGAAAGTACGTCAGCCAATGAAATTGCGGACTAAGATTTTGCTTTCGATATTAGGTGTTTTATTAATAGCTCTTATTGGTTTTTATGCTTGGGGATCAAGTTACTATAGTAAAAATAATCAAATTGATCGAATCACAGATGGCTTGAGAAATACTAAAACTGATATTTCTCAATATATTATTGCTGATACTTCAACGATGAAGGTCAATGATAATACAGTTAAACCGTTACAGCAGTATTACCAAGATCACCAAACTACCGTCACAAGTATGGCTCAAAAACTCAAAGATGGGGAGTCAGCTAATGATCATATTAGTTTAATTCAAAATGGACGTTACTGGTTGTTATTCCCTAAATATCAACTGAAAGTTCAAACTTTCCAACCTCAAGTTGAGACCAACCATGGTGATTCTGTAATTACTATGAATGGTAAAAATGTTGGTAAGTTAACTGGGAGTGATAATAAGTTTGGAAAAAAATTGGGATTAGTATTTCCAGGAAAATATCATTTTACAGTTAAGTCCCAAGTTGAAGGAAGAACTTTATCTGCAACTTCAACCACGAATATTTGGGCAAATAAAACTTTAAGTATGGATATTAAAACCCAGACGTTTAAGGTTAAGAGTGTTCCAAAAGGTGAAGTTTATATCAATGATAAAAAAGTTGGCACTTTAGACAAAGATGGTGAAATTACCTTTAAGTCATATCCAATTACTAGAAATATGGAATTATATGTTCTATATAATGGTATTAAATCCGAAATTGTTAATGATATGGCAAGTTCATTTGATGATTTTACTGATGAAAGCGATGAAGACGACTACTACAGCGATGATGCTAGTGATCAAGAGAGTGATGATGTCACTCAAGAAAATGGCACTTATGTAGTCCAACCTAAGTGGAAGGGCCTTATTTCTAAGGATGATGCCAAGAGTTTGTTAGATGATAATTATCATGATCCCGATGATGATTCATTTGTAAATGGCTCTGCTAATAAGTGGTATGGGCAAATTAAACAACAAAATGATCGTTGGGATAAAGATGATAGTATGGATAGCTATGACACAGATGTGACTATTGAATCTATTTATCCGGATAAAGGTAATCAAAGTAAAGTCAACTATAGAGTTAATTACACTTTTGAATATGATGACCATACTAAGAAACAAGTAGTCGAATATACAGGTGGCACTCTTAAAAAAGATGGCGATGATTACCTCATCAATACGATTGGTGATGGTAAGTTAATTAGTTCACGTGATGAAGATAATTAATAAATGGTATCGTATCAAAGTACTGTTGAATCGAAGATGATTTAGCAGTACTTTTTTCTGCTATAATTTGAATGAATATTTATTAAAAAGTGAGGCAAAGCTGTGAGTAGTGGACTGAAAAATGAACCAGGTTTTGGTGCTAAGGTAAAAGTTGTAACCATCAATGGCGTGGCAGCGCATCTATATAACGAACGAGGAGAAATGCAGTTCCAGACTGAACCGAATGGTACGATCTTGTCCATCTTTGAAGCTAAAGAAATCAATGGTCAAGTTTATTATCGTGTAGGAGATCAAAAAGCCTGGTTAGCAAAAGCTGATACCAATTATGCTACTCAATTAAAAAGGGATGCTGATCAATATAATGTCAGCATCAAGAATGGCTTAGTGATAGAACAAAATAGTCCAGTACCTGGATTTAAAGGGATGCGTAAAGTTTTTAAGGATGCAGACAGTTTTCCGAAAGGCACAACTTTCAAATGGATTGATGCTCCGAATACAAATGAAAATAAATATACTAATGGGAAAATAAAGATAACTTTTCCAGATGGTTCATTTAAAGAAAGAAAAGTACATTATCTTATTGCTCATAATCAAGCAGTAGCGAACAAGCAAAATTTTCAAGCGAAAAATCAATCTCTTAGTAGGACTTTTAATCGATCAGGAGCAAATATTAAAAACTTACCACCCAAAGATTTTGATTTCGATTTCCTGAAACAAAATGAAATAATGAGTCGATTTGACAAAAATGTTGACGAAACTCTAAATCTTTATGAGCAGGGCCTATATGATCAGATGTCGAATACTATCAGAAAAGGTATAGAAGTTTATGTTGACGAGTTAATGCAACTTAATAAGATTAATCCTGGGACAAGTTGGCAAATGGCGAACTTAAGTAATAAATTAGCATACGTTGCTTATTTGCATTTGCTTCCTAAACGAATGTTGGATTTGTGTTTTTCAGTTAAAAATTATGGTAATATCGGCTCACATTATACGGCAGCGGGTGTCAATCAAGTTTCAGCACTAGCAGATTTGCGTCAGTATCATGATTTGTTAATTTATTTAGTTAATGCATATGGCTACGAAGCTTGGCCTTATGCGGATGTACAAATAACTGATGAGCAAAATAAACATCCACTTTGGTATAAAAAACCAAATATCAATCCAGCTGGTATAGCCACCTATCAAGAATATTTAGCTTACAAGAATGATTCAAAGGGTAATTCTAATCAGACGCAAAGTAATCAGTTAAAAAATGAAAAATTAAAAATGGGACAAAGTATGAAAATTTTGATTTCTTGTTTTGTTGCTGTTGGAATCGTAATTATCATAGGAATTGGTTATGAAATTTATCAATTGGCAAATAATAACTCAACTAAAACAGAAGTTGTACAAGATAAAGCACCAACTATGAAAGAGAAGGCTGCAAATTTGTCAGTTAAACAGTTGCTTGCTCTAAGTTTGATTTATGCTAAACGAAATGATGATTCAAAATTTGATAATAACTGGCAAGGTGTTTATGATGTTTTAAGTAACAATAATTATAATGTTGGTCGTTATGATAGTTATACTTTTGGCGATGCAACAGTTTCGGCTCAAGGTCAGAACTATATCTATGTTTTTGAAAAGGGAATAGGTCTGGGCTACCAAGATAAAGGTAATCAAAAACTGGTTTCATTTTTTGACGCAGATGAAAGTGAACCAGTTAGAGTATATGATTATCAAATGCTTGAAGTCGTCAACAATCTGAGTGCGGTGAAGAAGTTAGCTAAAAAACTAGTTTTTACGAACGAATCAGAGGATTACTAACTATTGGTTTGTTTGAGTATTTCTGCTATACTATAGGTGAGGCAAATCCTCATAATGCTCTTTCTTAGAAATTAGTATTTTTTGTTTGAACATTTTTATATTTTAAGATTGAGTTGGTCCCTATTTTGGGACTTTTTTTGTTGGAACTACGAAAAACATGAGGTAAGGAATAAAATGAAGTATTGTCCAAAGTGTGGAAATAGATTAGATGCAAACGCAAAATATTGTGATAAATGTGGTACAGATGTTTCTAATGTGAATAAGAAGCCTAATCGACCGGTCCCTATATCTCAAATCAAAAAGCCAGCTTCAGTGTCAGTAAGTAATCAACTTTCAGCTAAAAGAAGTAGAATTAGACGAAATTGCTTGATAGTTGCGGCATGTGTAGTGTTGCTAGCAGCAGGTGGAGTTGTTTTCTTTACTCTTCAAAGTGAAAATGCGTCCAATTCGTTACCGTTTGTTACTCACAATAAAAGTGAGAAAATGGCAGAAAAGATTGGTTATTCGCCTAATAAGAAGATGTCATCTAAAAATATGGCAGGTTTTACTATTGCTTATGCTCATATGCATTTTCAAGATGATCCTGACTGGGATGAAGTTTTTGATAAGGCAGAGAATGGTGATTTAAATATAGCCTCTTATCCTGAATATACTTTTGGAGATTATGACGTTAAAGCACCAGCAGGTGGAATCGTTTATGTAGTTAGTCCTGACATAGGCTATGTTGTTTCTGATGTGGACCATCCTAACAAAGCTCAAGTGACATTTGTTAATAGTCAAAAAGGAGCAGAAAAGCCAGTTTATTTTCACGCTTTAGCTCAGAAGGTTGCAAGCGGTGCGCAGAAGAATGACGTACAATCCTATAGTAAAAATGTAGTTGTATCAGATCATGATGATAGTACAAAAGATTCATCAACAGATACAAAACAAAATAGTGTAGATTCTAAATCATTATCATGGAACGATACTAAAGAGGAAAAATTAGCAGACTTCATGGATGATTTTGGTAATAAAATGGATCAGGATTATGTTGAATATACTGGAGATGAACCACTTAAAACAATAGCTGGAGAAAAATATCCCAATATTTTTGATGACGAAGATTTTGAATTGATTGGCAATAATAAGAAGATCAATATTGGTTGGGATCCAGAATTAAAAAAGGATTATGATTATCATGTAGTTTCCATATTCAATTCCGATGGTGATGGAGGAGAAGAGCACATTACCTATTTGTTCTGTATTCATGATAATCAACCAATTGCTTTAGTCGATCAAACTACCAATGGGAATGCAATTAAAGTAAAAGAAACTGCAAACCAAGATGTTCGTAAAGGTTTTGCTAAGATTGCCACTTCATCTGATGATGATTGATTTCATAGAATAAATTTAGGCAGCATTGAGTACGAGGTGCTTAATTGCTGTCTTTTTTTACACCAAAAAAGCATTAGACAGTCAATCATAACTATCTAATGCTAAATTGTGTTGCGTTTAAATCAGCTTAGCCCTCTAAAGCATCGGCAATTTCTTCTGCGCGACATACTAATACGTCGCACTTTGAAGTTCTAGTTACATATTCAGTAACACTACCGATGAGCAGACGTTCAACGGCGTTCAAACCAGTAGCACCCACAACGATTAAATCAATATTGTGCTTCTTAGGGAAGTCATGTCCAATGATTGTCTTAGGTGAACCAAATTCAATAGAGTAGTGAACATCTTCAGCACCAGCCTTAGTAGCACGAGCTTGGTAATCCTTCATTCTCTTTTCAGCATCTTTAGAAACTTGTTCTACCATTGCTGAATCAAAACTTGAAACATTTTGGAAAGAACGAGTATCGATTACGTGTAAGATTTCTAGTGTTGCATGGTTACGCTTGGCGATGGCTACAGCCTTGCTGAAAGCCAAGTCAGCTTCTTTTGAACCATCAACTGCAACTTGAATATTCTTGTATTGTGAAAGCATATATAAGCACCTCTTCCTATATTCTATTTTACCAAAATTTTGCTTGTCATTAGTGAATTATTATTCTTTATTTTGAGTAATTGATAAACCAAAAGCCAAAATAGTTAATGAAGCTAAGAATAAGGTGATTAAGTTCAAATATTTATTACCCATGAATAGCAAAATAATTCCTAAAATACTTTCAGCTAAAAGGGCGACTGAAGTCCACTTAAGAATATTGCTCAAGCGTGGATCGCCACCAATGTCATAAATTAAAAAATGTCCGTTCCTTCTGTGCCACATGTACCATGAGGTTAACAGTAGGAGAAGGATAAAAATAATCATTACAATCTTTATTGCCATTTAACAGTCTCCACTATAGAAAAAGACGGTCAATTGAGACCGCCTTTTTTAATATTCTAAAGAAATCCGAGTTGACTAAACATAGCATAATGACGCTTGTTGAACCCGCAATGTTCAAAATTTTAGCTGGCATCGCAGCGAATATGGATCCTGCAACAAGGCAGTATTCCGATTCGGTAGTTATTTGCCAACCCCCACGTCTTATAGTTTGATCGGTCAACTTTATACATTTAAGCTTGTCGATCAACTCAGATCACTTATTATAATACGCATATTACAGGTGCTTGTCAACCATATTGAATGCGCGAGATTAGTGATTATTGCGCAAGTTATCAGATTGCATTTGTTTTAATTTTTGATAGGTTGCCTTATATCTAGCTTCGACTTTAGAATTGCCTTTAGGTGCAAAGTAGCTGGCATGAAGTAGGTTATTAGGCAAGTATTGCTGTGCTACCCAATCATTTTGATAATCATGAGGATAAAGGTAGTTCACGCCATGTCCAAGCTTTTTGGCACCAGAGTAATGAGCATCTTTTAGGTTGGCGGGAATTGAATCAACCTTTTTATTTCGAATATCAGCTAGTGCAGCATCAATTGCTGAAATGGCACTATTGCTTTTGGCAGAAAGAGCTAACTCAATAACCGCATTAGCCAGTGGAATTCGTGCTTCAGGCAAGCCAACCATTTGTGCAGCTTGGATGGCTACTATAGCGTGTTCAGCTGCGGCTGGATCGGCTAGTCCAATATCTTCGTAGGCAATTACTGCTAGCCTTCGACAGATAGAGACTAAGTCACCAGATTCAATTAATCGGGCAAGATAGTGCAGCGCTGCATCTGTATCAGAGCCACGAATTGATTTTTGAAATGCTGAGACTAGATCGTAATGTCCATCACCAGAAGCATCAAAGTTTTGCACCTTCATTTGAATTGAATCAGCCATTTCTTTTTGAGTGATGATAATTTTTTGATCATCTTGGTGTTTATCTTGCAATTCTTGCTTAGTTGAAAGAACAGCTAATTCTAAACTATTCAAAGTAGACCGCAAATCACCGTTGCCTTTTTCAATCAAAAGAGCACGCGCATCATCTGTAGAAAGAGGCTTTAATTCAAAAATTTGGCAACGTGAACGAATAGCAGGGGAGATCGAAATATAAGGGTTCTCAGTAGTTGCCCCAATTAAAATGATTTGTCCCGATTCTAGCAAAGGCAGTAAGAAGTCCTGCTTAGTTTTGTCCAAACGATGAATTTCGTCCAGCAATAAGACAACTGTCCCACTCATTTTGCCTTCTTCGGCTACTTGTTGCAATTGCTTTTTGCCGTCAGTAGCTGCATTGAGCTTTCTAAAGGCATATTTAGTTGAGCCTGCAATAGCACTAGCAATACTTGTCTTACCGATGCCAGGAGGGCCGTAAAGGATCATTGAAGATAGAAGTCTAGCTTCCACCATTCGGCGAATAATTTTGCCTGGACCAATCAGATGCCTTTGACCAACAACTTCGTCTAAATTAGTTGGTCGCATACGATATGCTAATGGTTTCATTTACTTATCTCCGTGAAAAAGTTTATGCCAAAAACTTTCTTTTGTTTTAGGTGCGGCTAATTCTTCTTTAGGAAATTCAGGTGGATAAACTTGCTTTAGCTCAATTCGTGGTCGATTTATAGCGTTCTTCGCTACAACTAGTACTGCCGTATCATGTGGTCCTGTTTTTGCGGTTTCATTGTTAACTAAAGTGAAGGGAATATCATATTTGCTGCAACTGGCTTCAACGTCTCCCAAGAAGCCATCATCAGTGATATTGCCATTGATCAAAATAGTATAGCCCTTAAAGTCAGTGATATGTTTAAGAAATAGGGCAGTTAATTCGGGATTTTTAACTTCAGTATTGTCCATACGGATTAAGCAGCGCTCACGTAATGAACCTAAAAATCTGCGGCGTTCATCAGGCTTAGTTTGTGGAGTAATACCTTGAGCTGCTTGTTCAACACGTTTATTTAAATCTTCAGTCATCTAATCATCCTTTCTTTTTATGTACTTATTGTAGCAAAGAAAAAAGCCTTTCTCGATTGAGAAAGACTTTCGACAAAATAAAATGTAAAAATTAAAGTAACTTGTTGTACCATTCAACAACTAAGGCTTCATCAATTTCTGGTTCCATTTCGTCACGTTCTGGTAAACGTACAAGAGTACCTTCCATTTTGTTTTCATCAAATGAAACAAATGATGGACGAGCAGTAACTGCTTCTAAGGCATCCTTAACTTGTTGTAAGTTCTTTGACTTTTCCTTCAAGCCAATAGTTTGACCAACCTTGACTTCGTATGAAGGAATGTCAACACGTTTACCATCAACAGTAATGTGACCGTGGTTTACCAATTGTCTAGCTTGTTCTCTAGTAGTAGCTAAACCAAGACGGTAAACAAGACTGTCCAAACGACGTTCAAGCAAGATCATGAAGTTAACACCGTGTTGACCTTCACGAATCTTACCAGCGCGGGTGAACAAAGTTCTAAATTGACGTTCGTTTAAGCCGTACATCCAACGTAACTTTTGCTTTTCGTGCAATTGTTGACCGTATTCTGACAAACGACCGCGGTTGTTAGGACCGTGTTGACCTGGAGCGTAGTTACGACGAGAAATTTCCTTACCAGTACCTGAAAGGGAAATACCCAATCTTCTTGAACGTTTCCAACTTGGACCTGTATATCTTGACATAAAAAATCCTCCATAAAATTTAAACAATAATTTTTGGAGTAAAATATTAAGCATAAGTTCAACATTCGTGCATCTTGGATTTACATTTTCGCCCAATGCAGCGCGGGTTACTCGTTCACTAAAGCGTTTCAAGATGTTGACGTTCTTGTCACTTATTGCTGCAAATATTTTACACGAATAGTATTATATAGAGTTCAGAATAATAAATCAAGAAAATAGAACAGCTTTTTGCACCTATTAGGGTCAGGTTTTGTTATAATTATGATAGTTTTGGAGGATAAACTATGTCATCAATTCAAGCTATTATAATTATTGCCGTGGTGATCCTAATCATTGTCGTAGTTGCAGCAATGCTATTGATCAATCGTAAACAACTAAAAGAAATTGAAGCGATTGATGCAGCAGTGACTGAAATTGAGAAGATGCATCTAGAAGATGATATTACGCGACTGGATAAAATGGATTTGGCCGGCGAAAGTTTAACTACATTAAATACTTGGCGCAAGAGCTACACTGAAGCAGCTAAGAAAAAATTACCGCGAGTGCATAAGCTAGTTGAAGAAGCTGCTAATGAAAATGCAACTTATCGCTTGTTTAAAGCAAGAAAGAATATTAAACAAGCACAGGAGATTATCAAGCCAACGCTCGAAGATGCTCGTAACACCAAGGCAGTTTTCACGGAACTACTTGAATCAAATAAGGAAAATCAAATTCAATATGATGCTTTGATTAAAGTTTATCGTGAATTAAGAAAAGATATCTTAGCCAATTCCTTTGAATATGGTGCTGCGATTGATCAGGTTGAAGATCAACTAGCATCAATGGAGAGTGACTTTGAAGAAGCAAAAAATCTTTCTTCACAAGGTGATCATGTTGAAGCTAAGCGAGTTTTGTCCAAGATTCGGATGTCTTTGGGTAACTTACAAAAACGCTTAAAACCTCTAAAAGAGGGCTATCATCAACTTGAAGTAGTGTTCCAAGATCAGCTTAAGGAATTGTCTGATGCTTATAAAAAAATGATTTCAGAAAAATATTACCTTACTAGCGTAGATGTTTTGGGCAGAATCAAGGAAATTCATGATGAAATTGATGGTGCGCGCAAATTGCTAGCTGAGACTAAGGTGAATGAATTAGCCAAGGAAAATAAAAAGATCTCTGGCGAAATTGATGATTTATATGATGTTTTAGCTAAGGAATACAAGGCAAGACCATTTGTTGAAAAAAATCAAAGTAAAATGCTGACTTTGATCTCACATCAGCAAACCGCGTCAAAGAAGCTGGTAGAAAAGTTGCGGCATATTGATGAGAGCTATGAATTGACTCATGGCGAATTGGAAAAGAGTAAAGACTTAGAAAAAGAAGTCAATGAAATGTACCATCAGTACACTATTGATACACAGAATATCGCAGATGGTAAGGGTGTTTACTCTGCTATTCAAGATTCATGGCTCCAGATGCTAGATCGCCTGCGTGAAATTGATGCAGAGCAGGCTAAGATGTCAACTGACGTTGATGGACTTTATGATTCTGAAAATGTAGCTAATGATTCAATCAAGCGCTTTAAGCAAGAAGTTTCATTAGTTTACCGTCGACTTGAAAGACGAAATTTGCCAGGTAATCCTGATAGCTTTGTGCAAATGTATACTTTAGTAGTCAACGAGATTGGCCATGTCAGCAACGAATTAAGTCAGGTCCGGATTAATATGGAAAAGATCTCAGCTGAATTAATTCAAATTTCTGATGATGTGGAGCGGCTTAAACGTGAAGCAGATGACATCATTAATTCCGCTAACCTAGTTGAATTGACGATGCAGTATTCAAATAAATATGCAGATAAGGATTCAATTGCGCAAGCACAAAAGACAGCAATGCAGCTATATAATGAATATAACTATAAGGAAGCCCTTGATACAATTGCTACAGCAATTGAAAAGGTAGAGCCAGGTAGTTATCAACGACTTGAAAATGCATATTATTCAGAAGAGAAGAGTAATTAATTGAAGCGATTCATTATTTAAGCTAAAATTGAAAAGTCTTGAAACGGTCAAGCGATTGACCGTTTTTTAAATGAAGGGGTAATGATAGTGATTTATTTTGATAATAGTGCAACAACGAAGATAGATCCACAAGTATTGGATACTTACAATAAAGTAGCAACTAATATTTGGGGCAATCCTTCGAGTTTGCATAAGATGGGTGATCGTGCACACCAATTGCTTGAGGCGTCACGTAAACAAATTGCTGATTTGCTGGGGACTAAGCAGCATGAAATTTTCTTCACTTCTGGTGGAACAGAATCAAATAATGCCGCAATTAAGGGGACTGCAATTCAAAAGCGTGAATTTGGTAAGCATATTATCACTTCTAGCGTGGAACATGCATCTGTAGCCAATAGTTTTAACGCGTTAGAGAATTTGGGTTGGCGCGTTACCAGATTGCCAGTTGATAAGGAAGGCCGAGTTAACGTTAATGACTTAAGAAACGCGATTGATTCTGATACAACTTTGGTTTCAATCATGGGCGTTAATAACGAAATTGGCACCATTCAACCAATTGATGAAATTAGCGATTTGCTTGAAAATTATCCAACGATTCAGTTCCATGTTGATAACGTTCAGGCACTTGGCAAAAATATTTGGGATAAGGTTTTTACACCAAGAGTAGACCTCTCGAGCTTATCTGCACATAAGTTCCATGCACCACGTGGTATAGGTATTTTATATAAAAAAGAGGGCAAGATGCTCACACCTTTACATGATGGTGGTGGCCAAGAAAAGGGCCTGCGTTCAGGTACTGAAAACTTACCAGCAATTGCGGGAATGGCTAAGGCAATTCGTTTGCTTTTAGAAAATGAACCAGAAAAAGCACAGCGTGAAGCAGAAATTAAGGCTAAAATTGTTGATTATCTAAAAGATAAACCGGGGATTGATATTTTTTCACCAGTAAGCGATGGCTTTGCACCACATATTCTTTGCTTTGCTTTAGAGGGAATTCGGGGCGAAACTTTGGTTCATACGCTAGAAGATCAAGATATCTATACTTCAACAACTTCTGCTTGTGCGTCAAAGACGGCAGATGAGGCTAGCACCTTGGTTTCTATGCGAATTGATGATAAGATTGCTACTAGTGCAATTCGTTTAAGTTTTGATGAGACGAATACGCTTCAAGAAGCGGATGAATTTATTAAGGTCTTTGATAAGATTTATAATCATTTTGCTAAAATTAATCATTTGGGAGAAAATTAATGGAATACACAGAAGTTATGGTTCGCTATGGCGAGCTTTCAACTAAGGGGAAGAACAGAAAGGACTTCATCAATCGCTTAGCAAGTAACGTTGAAAAAGTTCTTAAGGATTTCCCACAAATTGAATTTCATCCTCGTCATGATAGGATGCACATTGTCCTGAATGGCGCATCATTCAAGGATGTTGACCAACGTCTGAAGAAGGTATTTGGAATTCAAACTTACTCACCAGCAATTAAGATTCCTAAGACTCTTGAAGATATTGAAAAGACTTCTTTGGAATTGATGCAAGAGACTTTTAAGCCAGGGATGACCTTTAAGGTTAATACTAAGCGTAGTGACCACAAGTTTGAATACGACACTAATCAATTGAATAATCTGGTTGGTGACTACTTGTTTGATCATATGGATGGCTTGAAGGCTGAAATGAAGCATCCTGATTTGGTCTTGAGAATTGAAGTTCGTCAAGATGCCGTTTATATTTCCAATCAATTGCTTCATGGTGTTGGCGGGATGCCCGTTGGTACTGCTGGTAAGGCTGTCATGATGCTTAGTGGTGGGATTGACTCACCAGTTGCTTCATGGCTGGCATTGAAGCGCGGAGTAGATATTGAAATGGTTCACTTCTTTAGTCCACCTTACACTACTGAAAAGGCCTTGGCTAAGGCTAAGGAATTGACTGGTATTTTGGCAAACTACGCTGGTAAGATTAATTTTATTGCTGTGCCATTTGCGGAAATTCAGGAAACGATCAAGGAAAAGTTGCCAGAAGGCTACTTGATGACTGTGCAACGTCGTTTTATGTTGCAATTAGCTGACCGCATTCGTGCTCAACGTGGTGGCCTAGCCATCTTTAATGGTGAGTCAGTTGGTCAAGTTGCTTCTCAGACTTTGCAATCAATGGTGGCCATTAATGATGTAACAACGACTCCAGTTATTCGTCCAGTTGCGACAATGGATAAGACGGAGATTATTGCCAAGGCTGAAGAGATTGGTACCTTTGATTTATCAATTCAACCATTTGAAGATTGTTGTACTATTTTTGCTCCGCCACGTCCTAAGACTAAGCCAAAGTTGGAAAAAGCGCGTGAATATGAAGCTCGTCTTGACGTTGAAGGCCTGATTGAAAGGGCAATGGCTGGTATTGAGATTACGCCAATTTATCCAAATGAAAAGTTTTTGGATGATAAGGCTCAGGAAGATAAAGATTTATTGTAAGAAAAAAGAATTGCATTTCTTAAGCTGTTTAGCTTAGGGGATGCAATTCTTTTATTTGTCCTAATAAAAATAGTCATTTACGAAGATTTCAAGATTTTTGTATCAACTATCTATATTTTAAATATGGAATAAATATTGTTAACAAGGGAGAAATTATTAGGATGAATAAAAAGATTAAAGTTACTAGTGTTGCTGCTTTAGCATTAACAAGTTTAGTATTGTCAAATGTAAATTTGAGTAATGAAGTTAGCTTTAAAGAAGTAATTGATTTTTAGATAACAAAGCAAAGAACATTAACCACAAATGGCTAATGCTCTTTTTGCCTGTTCACTGATAAATTTGTTAAAAATGATCAATTAGCTATGTAAACCGAGAATTTATTAAACAAAGGGGTTAATTATGTTAGTAGGCGAACGTTTAAAAGAAGTCCGTAAATCTTTGAAGTTAAATAAAACGCAGATGGTATCTGGTACTATTAGTCGATCTTTTTACTCTCGAGTTGAAAAAAATGAAAACATGATTAACGCCAGAGATTTGATGGAAATTATGTATTCCCATGAAGTGCCGATGGTTAAATTTTGCCAAGGATTAGGCAATACTCGGCCTCAAATTTATGCTTATCATGAGAGAATTTTATATGCTTATTTAAAAAAGGATGTAGATGTTCTGAATGATATTTATCATAAAGGTAATTTTGCAGATCTGAGAATTAAAAGTTTTATTATTCTGCTAATTTCTAAGCTTGAAGGGCAAACTGAAGAGGCAAAGAAGATAATACAGCAAGATCCGAGCTACAATTGTTTGCAGGGGAATAACTGGAATGAAGAAAATCTCTGGTTTACTTTTTTTATCTTAGATCTTTATGATTTTAACCAAGTTCGAAATTTGATTGATATGTTTTTCAATAAGTATCATGCCAAAAATGTAGATGAATATACGATGCGTTTGGTGTCTAGAATTTTAGTTAAATATTTAGATCTTTGTTTTAAGCAAGGTAAAAGAAATAATGAGATGAATCAGGCAATCAAGTTTTTGAAGCTTTTACCAAACAAGGTTGAATTTGGAATCTATAAGATTCTAGCAACTTATTACGAAGAATTATTAGATAATAATTTTGAGAATGCTCAGTTGATTGCTGATCTTCTGCAAGATGAAGATTTGGATTATGAGAATGTATCTGATAAATAATTGTGCAAATATGAAGAAAAGGCTGTATTTTTTCAATAAAGAGATACAATAAGACAGAATTTAAAGTTATTTAGAAAGTGTAAGAACTGATGAAGAAGATTTTTAAATGCGGCTTAATAGTGGCAGGGATGCTCGCATTGGCTCCAATTGGCATGACAGCCGTCAACACGCCAACGCCTGTTTATGCTGCACAAAAGATTTATGGCATGGGGAAAATGTATACAATCCCTAAGAGTTTGCGTGGGACTTGGTATTCTAAATCTAGAAAGGTTAGAATTACTGCTCATACTTATAATGGTAAAACTGTTTATCATCAAAATACGAAGGCTATTCCAGAAAGAATCTGGAATCCAAGTAATAAGGCACAGATGCGAGAACAGAATCGTTTGATACATGCAACTAGAAACAAACTAGCGGGTTACTATACTAATCGTGCTGGTGGTAAGTACTTCACTGTTGCTCCTTGGATTGGTTTTGAAGAGTGGGACATGTTTAAAGCTAAGACTATGAAGGTTAATGGCAAGACCGTTAAGTATCTTGATTATTCTAATGGCTATACAGGTACTAAGTTCTTCAAGAGTAGAAGTTTAGCTAGGAAGTATGAAACTGTCAAATCTTTTGTGTAAATAGATCTTTCTCGTAAATTGATTTTTTAATTATTTATTTAATCAAAGTAGGATTCTAAGGTGTCCTGAACCTGACCAAAGCCTTTATGAATTCGATTGAAATAACGGTCATTGTAGCTCATTGCCTGGATGCCAATAAATGCATCAAGCGACTGTTCAGTTGGAAATTCTGCCTTAGGCTTAGCTTTACGCTTGATGACGTTGTTAAAGGATTCAATCATATTGGTTGAATAAATTGAAGCTCTGATTTGTTTGGGATAATTGTAGAAGACTAGCAGATCGGGCTCAATTTCCTTCAAACCTTTGATGACATGGCTATAAGCTTTATTCCATTTGGCATAGAATTTGTGCAAGACAGCTGCAGCTTCTTTTTTGCTTGTCTGTTGATGTATCTGCTTGAATTCGTTCATGATCTTTTCACGATCGTCGACGCGTACTTTAGCGCAGATATTGCGCATGACATGAACCAGGCAGCGTTGAAAATGAGCTTTAGGATAAGTCCTGGCCAAGGCTGTTTTCATGCCAACAACACCATCAGAAAGAAAAAGCTCAACTTGCTTCAAGCCTCTGGACTTCATGTTTTGAAGCATCTCTGTCCAAACTTCAATGTTCTCACTAGGAGCAATGCAGTAGTCAATGACTTCCTTATGTCCATTAGGTTTAATGCCAATGGCAATATATACTGCTTCACGCTCAAACGTTTCTCGGCGCAAAGGAAGGTATGTCGCATCCAAATAGACACAGAAAAACTTGTCGCTTAGCTTGCGCTTGTGATAAGCCTCAATCTTGGGGAGCATCTGCTTGGAAATATTTGATACTTGAGCTGGACTATAATGACTGCCATACATTTTCTCAATCAAGTCAGCGATTTCTCTGGTAGTTACGCCTTTGGAGTATAGCTTGATAATCGTGCTTTCCAAAACATCAGAGTGCTGCTTGTAGTCAGGCAGCGTGTGCTGATGAAACTGACCGTTGCGGTCTCGAGGCACTTGCACTTCAATTGGTCCAAACTGGGTATCAACCTTGCGGAAATAAGCACCATTTCTAGAATTGCCAGTATTCCAGCCATTTCTGGCATAGGGATCATAGCCTAGAAAGGCAGTCAACTCAGCTTCTAGCAAGTTATTAACAGCCTGTTGTAGCTCTTTGCGCAATAAATCATTTATTTTGTCTGGATTGAATAGAGCTTGAGCAAAATCTTTGGTAAAATCATTCATGAAGGAGTTCTTCTTTCTGTATGTGTTTTTTTGTTCAAACCAATCATACGAGAAAGGAACTCCTTTTTCTAATGTTTAAAGAAATAAATTTAAGGAATCATTCATCCTTACACAAACTATTTTACAGTCTCATAGATTGTCTAATTCTAATGAAAAAGAAAATTAAGATAATAATTGTTGATAATATTATTTAAATCTTGCAATAGTTTGTCCCTTCAAGGGACAAGAAAGGATTAATTTATGAGAAAGAAAAATCTTTTAGCGTTAATCAGCGCTGCATTGCTTGCAAGCGCTCCAATTGTACCAGTTGTGATGAGTGCAAACTCAGTTCAAATAGTCAAGGCTGATACATTAACTCCTGATGAACTAATGGAGTCATACTACAAATCATATAATCAAGATGATCCGCTCGTTAAGTTAAGCAAAAAGACGCCATATATTACTGCTTATGCTGGTGAAACTGTAGATAGTCTTACTAAGAGAAGAGTTAAAGATGTGACTTCAAATTATGGTCGAGTTTCTAAATTAACACAATTCAATGTATATAAAGCTTTTGATAATGGTACTCCGGATTTAAACGCTAGAGTAAGTAAAAACGATAAGCTGAAAGCTAATGAAAATTATGTAGCAATTTTAAGCTATTCTCTAACTGGACTAAAAGATAGTGAAGATTACTTTGCTTTTAAACAAGATTATGATTCAAATGATGACTTAGATTGGTACGGTGCTTATAATGATCAAGATAATGCTGCTAGCATTATTGTTCCATTAAATGTTCAGCCTGCTTCAGTTAAAGCTAAGTCTAGTACCAAAGGTTATATCAATGTAAGACGCAACCATAAAGTGAGAACATATACTTCAAGTGGTCGCTTCAGTCACCGATATGTGTATGGTCATTATACTTATAGTTTTTCTGCTAAAAAGAACATTAAGCATCATGGTATTTGCTATAAGCTTTCAGGTAAGAACCAGTATGTTCCAGTAAGTAAAGTAACTTTAAGATAATAAACTATTATTTAATAAAGAGGATCTAAGTTTCAACTATATTTAGAGCCTTTTTGTATTATAGTTTACATGCTAATTAATGTCATTGAAATATGGAAGTAAGTATGAAAAAAATATCAGTTTTATTAATAGCTGTAGTAGCTTTAGGCCTTACTGCTTGTGGCGCGAATAAGTCTACTACGAAAGCTAAGAATAGAAGCGATAAAAATAAAGCATCTCTTGTGGTGCACAAACATAAGGCTAAGGGAACTTTATCCGCTAATGATATCAGTCCTCAAGAAAATGTAGCCTTGATTACTGTGTATGCGGCTAATAAATATCGCGGTGCATGGCAAAGTACATTGCAAAATGCTGAACATAGTAGCTTAAATGTGTCTTTGATCAAGCGAGACGATAGTTCAAATTATCGCGGTCAAGGTTATATTTATGAAGTGAATGCTGGAAAAGATTTGCAAACGCATTATACTTTGCAAGGTGATGGTAGCAGCCAGAAAATCTTTTTGTATCAGGGAGGACATTATCTTGGTGCTGCTACAGTTGAGGAAATTGTTCAATTTTTGAATAAGTTAAATTCTGATTCAGAAATTAGTCGCTTGCAAAAGAAGGTAACGATTGATGGCTCTTCGTCAAGTAATGCGAGTGATGCTGATGAATCTAAATCTGATGATACAAAGACTAATAAGTCTGATATTCCTGGGGATGCTGGTATTTTCACAGTTCCAGCAAGTTATCGCGGTGTTTGGTACAGCAGTGATTCTAAAGTAGAATTAACGGCGCATAGTATGGTCGCGGATGGTGAAAAGACTGAGCTTCATCATCAATCTGCTAATTTTAGTGAGAAGCAAAGACAAAATCGTGATATCCAGAATAAAACAATGCACATTGCGGCAGCTAATATGACTAACATTAATGGCTTTAGTGGCATTTATACAGCAGGTTGGTGTCAAAATGCTGGTGAAAAGACAGTATATGCTCTCCATCAAGAAAAAGGTCAGCCTGTTTTGCTGGAAATTGGGACAGCTGGTGGTTTGCATGATATTATGTGGCGCAGTCCGCAACTTGCTAGGAAATATGCTCATACCAAATTTGCCGATCTACGTAAATTAGGTGGCATTGCAGCAGAGTAAATTTTGATCTTTAGAATAATTAATCGCGCGCAAGCGTGCATAAAAACGGTCGAAAGTGAAATCGACCGTTTTTTTGCGCGTGAAAGAGTATAATTATAAATAAATAGTTTAGAAACGGTGATCTAAATGAGAGAAACCAAAAATTTAGAATTTAAAGAGAAATTGACGAATACTTTTCTAAAAACGGTTAGTGCATTTGCAAATTATGGCAGTGGCAAAATTAAATTTGGAATAAAGGATGATGGATCAATCGTTGGTGTGAAAAATCCAGTTGAATTTTGTTTAAATGTTGAAAATAAAATCAACGATTCGATCAAACCAAATCCAGATTATAATTTAGAAATTGATCCTAAAACTAATGTGGTTACTTTAACAGTAAAGCAAGGAGTTAATCCTCCATATTTATACAAATCAAAGGCCTATAAGAGTAATGACAGTGCTTCGATCGAAGTGGACCGATCTGAATTATCACAGTTAATCTTAATTGGTGAAAATAGAACCTATGATAGTTTAACCGCGATGAACCAAAATTTGTCATTTAACATTTTAGAAGAAGCATTAAAAGAAAAGATAGGAATTAAAAGTTTAACATCTGATATATTGATTACGCTTAATTTAGAGCATAAGGATACTAGTTACACTAACGCCGGTGAGCTTTTGGCAGACAAAAATAATTATCGTGGAATTGATATTGTTCGGTTTGGTGAAAGCATTAATATTATGCTTGATCGAGCAAGTTATGAGCATGAATCTATTCTTAAAGAGTATAAGCAAGCAATTCAAAAATATCGTCAATATTATCAACATGAAGAAATACAGGGAGCAACGCGAAATATTGTAAGTCAGATTCCAGAAGAAGCTTTTCGTGAGGCAATAGCCAATGCCTTAGTTCATCGAGTTTGGAACATTAACTCGCAAATTAAAATTTCTATGTATGATGATAGAATTGAAGTAGTATTTCCAGGTGGATTGCCACAAGGACTTAGCAAAGAAGAATATCTTTCAGGTCAGATTTCCATTTTGCGTAATCCAATTATTGCTAATGTTTTCTTTAGGTTAGGATTAATTGAGCAATTTGGTACAGGTGTAAGAAGAATAAATGATTCTTATAGAAGTAGTTTGGTTCAACCGCAGTTTAAAATTTTTGATAATTCGATAAAGATAATATTGCCAGTTTTAAAGTTTATTACGGACGATCTGTCTAATGATGAAAAGAAAGTATATCAAATAATTCATGAAGGTGCGGATACTACGAAGCAAATTAGCCAAATGAGTAAGTTTGGTAGGACGAAAGTTTTGAAGATTTTGCGGCAACTAGAAAAACAAGGTTATATTAGAAGAATGGGTGAAGGCAGAGCTACAAAATATATTTTAAGCAAATAATCGCGCGCAAAACGCGCGTAAAAACGGTCGATTTTGTTTTCGACCGTTTTTGATTAGTGTCGCAATTCGAAATTGGGTTAACTTTCTTATATAATTAATATTAATCAACACATAAGAACGAAAGAAAGACATAATGCGCATAGACAAATATTTAGCCAATATGAATGTTGGATCACGAAAAGAAGTACACCAATTAATTAAGCAGGGAATTGTTGCAGTTAATGGCACGACTGTTAAAACGCCAAAGCAGCAAGTTAAAGAAAGCGATCAGGTCACTGTTAACGGAGATGCTGTTGCTTATCAAAAATATCATTATTTCTTATTGAATAAACCTAAAGGTGTTTTGTCAGCGACGGAAGACCGCAGTCAGCCAACAGTGATTTCCATACTGGCGCCGCAAGATCGCTATCAAGGAATCGTACCCGTTGGTCGTTTGGACAAGGATACTACTGGCTTGCTCCTTTTGACGAATGATGGTCAGTTGAATCATGAATTGCTTGCACCTGGTAAGCATGTTGATAAAGTTTATCGTGCTGAAATTGCTGGTGTAGCTAATGATACGACTGTTAAAACTTTTGCTTCAGGAATGACACTAGGCGATGGGACCAAACTGCAGCCAGCAGAATTGAAGATATTATCCCAGGATGAAGAGCACGATAGGTCTACAACTGAAATTAAAATTCGTGAAGGTAAATATCACCAGATCAAGCGTATGTTTGGTGCGGTAGGGATGAAAGTCGTTGAGCTAGAGCGAATTTCGATGGGAAAGTTAACCTTGCCTGCTAACTTAAAGCGGGGAGAATATCTGGAATTGAAGTTGGAAGATATAATAAAGTGATGGCAAAGATCAAAGAATTCAATGAAGATCCGGAATGGAGTGATTATATCATGGATTACGAAGAGAAAATACTGGAGCGAGAACAAGACGCGCGTGAGGAAGGCTTGATAAAAGGGCGTGAGGAAGGTAAAGAAGAAGGCTTCAAAGAAGGCATAGTATACGGGATTCACAATTTGATTACCATAATGCGAGATTACGGTGAGAATAATCAGAGAATTCTTCAACGGCTTAAACAGAAGTACGGCTCTGATTTTACTGATGAGCAATTAGAAAATTTCTTGAAACAAAATTAAAACATCGAAATTAATGGCAATAATTCCTTATTTAGAAATTCTAAATGAGGGTATTTTTCTATTTAAAGTTTTAACTTTAATAATGAAAACGTAGAGCTTAAAAACAATGATATAATTAAGACCATATTAGTTAAATATGTTGAAATCCAGGACCTCTTGTCTGGATTTTTTATTAGGAATAATTATGGAAAAAATCAAAACAGCAATCTATTCAGAAGATTTTGTTCAATTAGTAAAGTATGTTCTAATTGGCGTATTAGGGCTAGTCGTTGATTTTGGAATTTATACAATTTTGACGCATTTCAAGATGAATGTTGAAATAGCTAACATTATTTCGTCTACCTGCGGGATCATCAATAACTTTTTATGGAATTCTTATACTAACTTTAAAGTTCATGATCGCATGATATTAAGATTTATTTCTTATTTTATCGTTGGTCAGATTACCACGGTATTTACTACGGTTTCCCTATTTATTTTCGTTACTAAATTGGGTTATCCGCACTTAATCGTTAAAATAGTAGCAACTTTTGTAGCAACCTTAATTCAATTTGTAATTAATAAAGTAGTTACTTTTAGAAAAGCTAAGAAAGAAGAAATCTAATGGAAAAATTATCAATTGTGGTTCCTTGTTTTAATGAACAAGAAACAATTCCACTTTTTTATCCAACAGTGCAAAAAGTATTAGCTAAAATGCCCAAAGTGACGCCCGAATATTGGTTTGTAGATGATGGCTCCAATGATAACACACTGACCGAATTGAAAAAATTGCATGAGCAGGACAAACATGTTCACTATATTTCTTTTTCTCGTAACTTTGGTAAGGAATCCGCTATCTATGCGGGCCTATCAGCTGCAACGGGAGATTATATTGTCTTAATGGATGTAGATTTACAGGATCCACCGGAGCTATTGCCGAAAATGTACAAAATTTTGCAAACTGGTGAATATGATGCAGTTGGCTGCAGACGAGTAGATCGTAAAGGGGAAGGTAAGTTTAAGTCTTTCTTGAGCAATCAATTTTATAAGGTGATTAATCGCATTTCTAAAGTGGAAATTGTTTCAGGCGTACGCGACTATCGCATGATGACCAGGCAGATGGTTAACGCAGTTTTATCAATGAAAGAATACAGCCGCTTTTCTAAAGGTATTTTTGCTTGGGTTGGTTTTAAGACTAAGTATCTTGAGTACCACAATGTCGAGCGCGTAGCTGGTGAAACTGATTGGACGACTCACAAATTATTCAAATATGCGTTGGGCGGGATTGCTGATTTTTCTCAAGCACCGCTTAACTTAGCTGTTTGGATTGGGACAACTTCATTCATTTTGTCAATTATTGGTCTCCTGGTTGTGATTGTTCGTAAACTAATAGTTCCTGGTTCTAGTATTTTGGGTTGGGCCAGCACAATTTCAATTATTTTATTGATTGGTGGCTTGCAGCTTTTGTGTATCGGAATTATTGGCCGTTATATTGGTAAAATCTATTTACAAGTTAAAGAACGACCAATTTATATTGTGAAGGAAGAGAAATGAGAAAGAGCCGTAAATTGTTGAATGTCTGGGATATAATTCTCAGACGTTTTTGTTTGTAAATTTTAATTTCTCACAAAAAAAGCGTGCTTTTTTGCGTAATAAATGGTGAGGGATAATTCTGTCCTACTATTTATGAAAGAGGTGCGCGATGAAAAATACGCATACATCACGATTCATGAAAAGCAATACCAAAGTCATTTTGTATCATGGAAGCAATCAGGCTGTTTATCAGCCTCGTATAAATAAAAATGTTTTTACAACTGATTTTGGTAATGGCTTTTATGTGACTGCTAATCGTAGACAAGCAGAAAAATGGGCAAAGCGTAAGGCTAGATATTCAGGTCAACCGACATTAAATAGATATGTATTCGATGCTGATCAACCCGACTTGAAAATATTAGTTTACCAAGCAGATATTGATTGGATTAAGTTTGTCATTCAAAATAGAATGAATAATATAAAAGATAATTCTGATATCGTCATTGGCCCAACAGCAGATGGTAAACTTTTTTCTGTTGTTAATTGCTGGAAACATGGTAATCTAGATTTAGATGAGGCTCTGCTAAAATTAAAACCGAGTGTTTATTCGGAGCAGTATTGTTTCAAGACAGAAAGAGCTCTCAAAGCTTTAACGTTCATAGATAAGGAGTTGGTTAGATGATTCCCGAAATTAGTGAAAAGCAATTTCATCAGCAACTAGCTGAAGCAATTAGCGACTTAATTGCTAAGAGATTAAACATTTATCCTAAGCAGGCTCTAAATTTATTTGAGAAGTCACGTGTTTATAAGGATTTAATGAATTCAGATGATGAATTTGATCAAATGATGCCAGCTGATTTTTTTGATTTGTGGCAAAATGAGCGTTTAGTCGGTGTACCAGTTAGTTCGGCCGATATTGCTAACGGATTATTGAAAGATAAGAAGTACAAATGATTATCTTATTGCTCGGAATGGAGTGATTATATCATGGACTACGAAGAGAAAATACTGGAGCGAGAACAAGACGCTCGTGAGGAAGGATTGGTAAAAGGGCGTGAAGAGGGGCTTAAACGAGGTGTCAAAATTTTAGTTTCTTCACTTAAAAGAGCTGGTAATACCAAGCAAGAGATCATGAATCTCCTTGAACAAAATTACGGTTCTGATTTTACCGATGAACAATTAGAAAACTTCCTGAATTGTCAAATTAAGTGCAACAGTTAGGCTATGAGGAAATATATTGCTTGAAGAGTTCTTCTGCTGTGTGATATTGAAGGATTCGACGATGTTTGCGGTTAATGGCATCAGTTGCCTGTTGAACATAAGCAGCTGACTTATCTTTCATGCTTTTGCCTTTAGGGAAGAATTGACGCAGAAGTCCATTGCAGTTCTCATTGGTGCCTCTTTCCCATGGAGAATATGGGTGGGCGAAGTAGATCTGGCAGCCTTTGATCTTGGTCATATCCGCAAACTCAGAGCCATTGTCAAACGTGATCGATTTAAACCAGGCAGGATGTCTGTCAATCTCATTTTGAAGCAGCCTTTGGCATGTGCTTGCCCGATAGTCAGGAATCTTGATAACTACTTCAAAGCGTGTGGTTCTTTCGGTCAAAGTCATTAAAGCAGGCTGATTCTTGCGTCTGACGCCTTTAACCAGATCTCCTTCCCAGTGCAGCGGCGTTTTTCTGTCTTCAATCTCTTTAGGACGCTGTTCAATGGAATTGCCAAGATTCTTCTTGTGCAAAGCATGACCGCTCTGGCCGTGATGACGCTTGTTCCTGCGTCTTTTGAGCTTCATAGGCAGATCAATATTGCTTATGTCCAGCAAGCCCTGATCAATATAGCGATAGACAGTTGGTGTGCTGGGACAAGGGTAGCCTGGCATAGTCCTTTTGAATTCACCAACGAATTCATCGATGCTGGTGGCATCAAATTTAGCTTTGAAGCGTCTGGAGAGCATTCTCAAAAAGACAGCATAATGCTTCAATGGATTGCGCTGATAGCAGTTTTTGCGACGCTTCTCATAATAAAGCTGTGCAGTATCAGCGTAATAGTGCTCATACAATAAATAGCTGCTGTCTCTTTGCAGGACGCTTCCGCGTTTGATTTCGCGACTGATTGTCGACTTATGGCAGCCGACTTCTTGAGCGATAACAGTACGGGAAGTTATGCCGGAATCCAGCATTGCTTGAATTTGTCCACGTTGTACGCTGGTTAATTGATGATAGTGCTTAGAAATGCTAGAATTTGAATTGGTCATGAAGATCTTCCTTTCTTGATTTTTCGTCACTTCAAGTTTAGGTCTTCATGGCCTTTTTGTTTAACACTTGGTGTTGCACTTCAATTTTAAATCCGGGAATTAGAAAACTTCCTAAAAGAAAGTTAAAATAGCTTGCCAACTACCTACTTGATATGGTTTAATTATGTACAAGTAAATAGGGAGTAATCGGCATAAATTGTATTTACGGCGTCAGAACGAAATTTATTTTCCGCTGTAAGTTTAAATGATGAGACTATTGACTAAACAGTGTTTTAGCCAGTAGTCTCTATTTTTTTGCTTAAATTACTGCTATGAAAAACATATGCAAATGTATTCCTCGATTTAGATTTGAATACGTTTTGGACTTTCGTGCATTTTATTCTTCTTACCAACGTCTTCATCGGTTTTCCGATATTCCAACTTGGGAGTAATCGTATTGACCGACTCTTTTGGCTTCTTTATCGGACGTAGCCTCGCCCGTAATCTTTATTTATAATGCTTTATTTAATTCTGGATGTTTTATCAAAATTGTTAAGTTGAGCATGGCGTTTTCGTCACGATCAACCTTTTTATTATAGTTAGGGCAGTTTGGATTATAACAAATAAATTCGTTATGTTTAGTGCCGTGCTTTTTATTACCGTAAAGGGTGATCTTTTCATCACCTTTTTTGACTAATCCACAAACTGCGCACCTTTGAGTTGAAGGATACAGTTTATTGGCTACGATTAGTTTCTTGCCATACCATTCACATTTATAAGATAAAACCTGCCTAAACTTGCCAAACATTGATCTGTGCATTCCTTTTGAGGCAACATGGCTCATCATCATCTTTTTGACATCTAAGTCTTCAATGACAATCGAATCATAATTATCAACCAGCATAGTGGTAAATTTTTGCATTAAGTCATTTTGGATATTTGAAGCACGCTGATATGCCGCTTGAAGCTTGGTTTTCGTCTTCAAGTACTTTTTGCTTTGCATTGCTTGTTCTTTTCCATTGACTTCACGTTTTCTAGCTAACAGTCTTTGATAATGCTTTATTTTTTCATAAGTTTGCTCAAGCTTTTTAGGCAGAATGCTTTTATTTCCGCCAAGATAGTTGAAATGACCCACATTGAGATCAACTCCTGTTGCCTTGCCGGTATCAGCTTTCTTAATTATTTTGCGCTTTGGAATCTTATATGGAATAGACACAAAATAACATCCATTTTCACGATAAAAGCTCATGACTCCAGTAGGATAATTCATTGGCTTTTCTGACAGAATAAGCGGCTCCCAATCTTTCTTTAAGCCTTGTGGCTTTTCCAAGAACAGCCGGCCATCAATCAGCTTGGCCTGATCGCTCTTAAAGCCTTGTCTTGGGGCACGCTTAGATTTAAAGTGAGGCTTGCCCCAATCAGGCTGGGCTTTATCGAAAAAGCTCTTCCAAACTTTGCCCAAGTCTTGTACTGCTAGTTGAAGCAAGTGAGCAGAATAGGTGAACTGCCAATCTTCTTTGTCTTCAACCAGCCTGTCACGAACTAAGCGCCAATTAGGACTAGGATTTAAATGAACATCTTTTTGGATGATCTTTAGCTTGTTGCTTCTCTTATTCTTTTTAGGAGTGAAAGTAGTATAGCAGATCTTGTCATAGATTTGATGCGCTGAATACAAGTCATTCCATAAAGCCAAAGCTTGATTCCAACAATATCTGCGGTAGTCGCAATTGCGGTCTAAGATGTTTTTCATTGCTTTGCTTGCAAACACCTCATAGCTGCGGGTTTTAATATAATAATCAGACATAATTTCACCGCCTTTCTCTTTATTCATAGACCTATTTTTTCTTTAAAGCAGGGTCGTCTTGTATCTTTTTCTTGTATCTTCTTAAGCCGTACAAGCGACAAGAAAAGACATGGATAATACTTATCAAGTCGTCAACCATTTCCTTATCTGGCGAGGTATCTTCGTTGTTAAGCACAATTATCTTGCAGTTGTGCCAAGAGCAGAATTCTTGAAAGAACTTAAAGCCAAATCTGATAAACCGATCTTCATAAGTAACGTAGATTTCTTTAATTCTGTTTTGATCCACTTCCTTGACCAGCTTAAGCCATTTAGGACGCTTATAATTCAGTCCTGACCCAATATCAGATATAAATTCATCTGCAATAATACCTTTGGCATTAATAAACTGCCTTAAGAAGGCTATCTGATCCTGCAAATCATCTTTTTGACCATTAGAAGAAACTCTTGCATAGGCGACAGTTTTTCGATGATCAACTTTGTCATGTCTAATGCCTAGATAAGCGTCAAGCTCTGATTGATAGTAAAAGCGTCTATTGTTCTCGGTTCTGTGCGCTTTTAGCTTACCAGCACGATCCCAGCTTTGAAGGGTAAAAGGGGCTTTGCCAACATAAGCAGCAGCTTCTTTTAAATACATAATTCGATTAGAATAGTCAGTCATAAAAAATAATCTCACCGCCTTACGATGAGATTATATCACATATTAACAAGCTATAGTAACACTTTATAATATATTATCTTTGATTAGTTATTTCTCTTATGTTTAGGGAGGGCTTTACATGGAATACTATCGTCAGAAAAAAGACGAGATAGCTAAAGAGTTAAATACCGATTTAAAGCAGGGGCTGAGCGCTAAAGAGGCTCAAGAGAAATTAGCTCAAGTTGGTCCAAATGCTTTAGTTGAAGGAAAGAAGAAAAGTACTTTTCAGGTCTTTTTAGAACAATTTAAAGACTTAATGGTGATCATCCTAATTATCGCGGCAATAATTTCTGCTTTTACGGGCAGTCTGGAAAGTACGTTGGTAATTATTGTTGTATTGATTCTGAATGCGATTTTGGGTACGGTACAACATGTTAAGGCGGAAAAGTCGCTAGAATCGCTAAAATCATTATCTGCGCCAACAGCTAAAGTTTTACGTAATGGCCAAAAAATGGAGATTGAGGCCAAGGACCTGGTACCTGGCGACATTCTTTTGTTAGAAGCAGGGGATTTAGTTACTGCAGATGGTCGAATTTTAGAAAATTATTCTCTGCAAGTCAACGAAAGTTCATTAACTGGTGAATCGACTAATGTTGACAAGTTGGACACTGATTTTGAAAAAGAAGTGCCGCTAGCTGATCGGGTTAACATGGTTTACTCCAGTTCCTTAGTAACTTATGGGCGTGCTACGGTTGTGGTAACGGCAACGGGGATGCAGACTGAAATTGGTAAGATTGCTTCCTTGATGAATGAAACTAAGGAACGTCGCACTCCGCTGCAAGTATCACTTGACCAGTTTTCATCACGATTGGCTACTGCTATTTTAATCTTGTGTGCTGTGATCTTTGGTATTCAAATGTGGCGTGGTCAACCGCTGCTTGATTCACTGCTATTTGCAGTAGCTTTAGCTGTTGCTGCAATTCCTGAAGCCTTGAGCTCTATCGTAACTATTGTGCAAGCAATGGGTACGCAAAAAATGGCTAAAGAAAATGCTATTATTAAAAACTTGGCAGCCGTAGAATCTTTAGGGTCTGTATCAGTAATTTGTTCAGATAAGACTGGTACGTTAACTCAAAATAAGATGACTGTTGAGGACATCTATATTGGTGGTAAAGTTTTAAAGCCAAATGAGCTGGATTTGAGTAATCAACTTCACCGCTACTTGCTTTATGATGTAGTGCTTAACAACGATGCAAGTTTGTCCGAAGATAAGGCAATTGGTGATCCGACTGAGTCAGCCTTGCTGGAAATGTATCGTCAAGTGCCCGGGATTGACTTAGGTAATGGTGTTTTAGGCTTATCAGAACAAGAATTACGCGAACATTCTAAGCGTCTGGAAGAAGTACCATTTGACTCAGATCGTAAGCTGATGAGTACTAAGCATTTGATTCATACTGTACCAACTATTTTTGTTAAAGGTGCAATTGATGTGCTCTTGAAACGCTGTGTCAATATTCGTTTCGGCGATGAAATTCGTCCAATGACTGAAGAAGATTGTAAAGAAATTTTGGCACAAAACAATTACTTTTCAGAAAATGGTTTGCGTGTTTTGGCTTTTGCTTATAAAGAAAGTGATGAAGAGCTTTCTACTGAAGCAGAAGATGGTTTGACTTTCATTGGTCTTGTTTCAGAAATGGATCCACCACGTGAAGAAAGTGTAGCTGCAGTTGCTCGTGCTAAGGAAGCCGGGATTAGGACTGTGATGATTACTGGTGACCATAAGGTGACTGCCGTTGCAATTGCCAAGAAAATTGGTATTTTCAATGAAGGTGACATGGCTTTAACTGGCCTTGAATTAGATGCTTTGAGCGATGAAGAACTTGATCAAAACATTGAGAAGATTTCGGTTTATGCTCGTGTATCGCCTGAAAACAAGATCAGAATTGTTAATGCATGGCAGAGAAAAGATCGTATCGTATCAATGACTGGTGACGGTGTTAACGATGCCCCAGCCTTGAAGAAGGCCGATGTTGGTGTCGCGATGGGGATTACTGGTACTGAAGTATCTAAAGATGCTGCCAGCATGATTTTGGCCGATGATAATTTTGCCACAATTATCAAAGCTGTTGCTAACGGTAGAACAGTTTATGAAAATATTAAAAACGCTATTGGCTACTTGTTATCAGGTAACCTTTCTGCGATTATCACTGTTTTATTTGCTTCACTTGCTGGCTTACCAGTGCCATTTGTAGCGGTTCAATTGCTTTTCATTAACTTAGTAACTGATTCACTTCCAGCTCTTGCAATTGGGATGGAGCCAGGTGATCCAGACATTTTGAAACGTAAGCCACGTGATCCTAAGGCAGGAATTTTGAATAAACCTTTTGTGAGTCAAATTACTATTCAAGGTTTGATCATTTCAATAAGTGTTATTGCAGCATTCTTGATTGGCTTAAAGGATAATCCTGCTGTGGCTACTACTATGGCCTTTTCAACTTTGACTTTTGCTAGATTGTTGCATGGTTTCAATTGTCGTTCACAACACAGCATCTTTAAGATTGGTTTTAAGAATAACTGGTACAGCTTAGCTGCCTTTGCTTTAGGTACCGCTTTGCTCGCCTTAATTTTATTCGTGCCAGGATTGCACAGCTTATTTGCTGTAACACCATTGACCGGTCAAGAAGTATTATGGATTGCTGGTTTAGCATTGATTCCAACTATTTTAATTCAAGCTGTTAAGATAGTTAGAAAATAATTTGATAAAATTTTAAGACGCTTATTGAGGCGTCTTTTTTGTTATGATACAATTGAACGTATGTTTGAATAATAAAAATAGAAAGTAAGAATTATGCGAAAAATATTAGGTAATCTTGGTTCAGATGAACGTCATACGTTTCAGGCTGAATTTGGAAAATATGGTTATAAAAGATATTACGACAAAAGTCGTGGCGATTTGTATAGTCCAACTATGGTAGTAAGAAATGTGCGAATTGTTGATGATCCAGAGAATCCTAAGATGGTGACTGATCATCTTTGGTTAAATTTGACTAAAGGATTTGCAAACTTGGGCTTGCTTGAGACGGGTGATCTTATCCAATTTAATGGGCGCGTGTCACAATACAATAAAGGTTTTATCAATAAAGACAAGGTTGACTACGAATTAACCTATCCTAGCAAGGTCCAGTTATTGGTAGATAAAAAGACGCAGCCATTGCCTGAAGATCATAGAGCTCAAATAGGAATGATAATGAATCTTAACTATAAGTTTTACTTGAATAATCAACGTCCTCTTGTAGCATATTTCATGGATGGTTTTGCACAATGGCAAAAAGCTCAGGATGCTCCGCTACCAATTGAATGTCACAAAGGTACAGATTATGAAAACTTCAATAGTTATGACTCATTAGATTATAGTGCTGAAAAGGAGAAGCTTGAGAAGAATAAGGCTGAAAAACAGAAAGATCTTGAGCAAAAAAGAGAAGCAGGACTGAAAATTTTGAAAGAACATCCTGATTTAGTTAAAGACATTGTTGCGTTGGGTAAAGAACTAGAGCAAAAATCTCAAGATGGCAAACAACATGCATCTGAAAAATATTGTTATATTTCTAATGGCAAGTTAAGAGTTGTGACTGTGAAATATCAGTTAGGCAAATCTGAAACAGATGATATTAGGCAGGCTTTAACTACTGATTGGTTCCATGAAAAATTTAATGGGAAGGAAGAAAAGCAGCTTTCTCCATTAGAGCAGCTTGCTGGCAAGTTTAATAGAGGATTGTAAAAAATGGATGTAGACACCTGTAGTGACTCGCATTTTTAATAGAATTGTATCTTACGGGTCTTCCGGATGGGCATTCTCACTTTGCTGTTTTTGATAAAGATTGCGATAAGAAGCAGGAGTCATATGCTTAGCCTTAATAACTTTTTACATAATCTTGACAGATAATTTTTTTGATAGCCAAAATGATCAGCCATTTGTTGTAGAGTGACGTTGCCATTATTTACCGCTAAATAGGTCATAATCGCACCGGACTGTGAATCGCGACTGGCATATTTGACATCATTTGAAGGAAAACGGGACACACTTTTTCCAATTTTCTCTCGATGCTTGTGCAACAATTCTGTGAATAGCAATCCCGTAATGCCTTGGGCTTGAAAGGTAAAATACTGATCATGATCTGATTGATTAATAATTAGTTCTAATGAATTCAAATAACTATGACAAATTTGATTGTCAAGATTACGAAAGACTATGTAATTAACTTTTTGATTTTTGATGTTCATTAGGTCGTGAATTAATGCATTATCTGCAACCAAGTATTGATTTAATGGAGCTGGATACTTTAATTCAACTGCATACCAGCGGATAACTGGATTAGTTTGCCCAATAACCTTAACATTCTGAAAATGCTTTGAAATAACAATATCATATTGATCCAAAATAAATTCCGTGTTACCAGCCAATATTTTACATGGATTTAGGGCTTCAATAAATTATATGTGAAAGTTTTTGCTTTTGTTCTGTTGTAAATTAAGTGTTTTTAAAACACTGTTAGAATCATAATAAATAACCTGCATGTTTTTGTCGTCTCTTTAAAAGATATATAAACAATATTTATTAGTTAATTTTTACTCTACAATTGTAACTCTTTTCACTTTATCATGTAATCGCTAACAAAAAATAACCAGATTACAGAGGAGATAAATAAAATGAACAAGGAATATACAGTAGATGTAGCAGGTACAGGTGGAACTGGATTAGCAGCAGCTGATGCGGCAGTTTCCAATGGTTTAAGCGTAATTGCAATCGAAAAATTAGATCAAATTGTTGGAAATACGAGAATCTCTAGTGGTTTCTTTGCCATCGATACCAAAGAGCAAAGAGAAGCTGGTCTGCATTTAAGTTGGTCGTTATCAAAGGAATTTGGTACATCATCAAGCTTTAAGCCAACGATAAGAAAAATTTTTAGTCGAATACTAATTTATTAGCGCTATCTTTTCTAGATAGCGTTTTTTCTTTGCTTCAACAAATATTAAGAATTTCTAAAGTAACTAATCGCAAAAAAATAACCTTACTTTTTTGCGTAATAAGTAGTGAAGACAATAATATTAGACAGAAATTATATCATTTGTGGTATATATCATAAATGATATAATTAAGAAAGAGGTACAGATGTATAAAATCGTTTTTTACCAAGATAAAAATGGTAGACGAGAAGTTGAAGAATATTTGAAGAGAATTTCTTCAAGTAAGCAGTTAAATGATAAACGGGTTGCTGGAAAGTTACGCTATCAACTTGAATTATTAGAACTACTAGGGCCTCAAATAGAATATCCACAAGCAAGGTTTTTGAGAGGCTTAAAGTATCCAATTTGGGAGTTAAGACCCTTACCGGAACGAGTATTTTTTATAGCGTGGCAGAAAGATAACTTTGTACTTTTGTCACATTACACAAAAGATCAGAACAAAACAGATATTAAACAATTAAATCATGCGATTCGATTAGCTGATGATTGGTTTGAAAGGTTTGGTAGATAATGCGAACATGGGAAGATTTTAAAAATGATCCTTCAACATTTACTAATATGAGTAAAGAAGAAGAAACTTTAATTGATACTTTAGCATTTTTACATGCTACAAGAATTAAGATGAAGATTTCACAAGTAGAGCTTGGTCGAAAAATTGGATTAACGCAACCTCAAATTGCACGTCTTGAGAATTTAGATGTGATCCCAACATTTACCACACTAGGTAAGTATGCTGCAGGACTAGGTTTTAATTTGAAGTTAACAGTGGTGCCAGCATAATTTAGACAAGAAGATAATACTCATAAAGTCGATACTTTTTTTACAAATTGATTCATGCTATAATCATAACCAAAGCAAGAATCAAGAGAGGTCGACTTTATTAACAGAGAAAAGCCAGACAGCTGAGAGGCCGAAGGTTGACTAGTAGCTTGATTAGCTGATTAATTGAAAATAAAAAGTAGGTTAATCCGGTACGCGCCGTTATCGCTATTGAGAGAAGCATAATTTTGCTTAACCATAGGTGGTACCGCGGTTTAACTGATCGTCCTAGACAATATGTCTAGGACTTTTTTATTGGAGGAATTTTAATGACAGATTTAGCACCTAAATACAACCCAAACGAGGTTGAAAAAGGTAGATATCAAACCTGGCTTGATGAAGATTTGTTTAAGCCATCAGGTGACAAAAAAGCTCACCCATATTCAATTGTTATTCCACCACCAAATGTAACTGGTAAGTTGCACTTGGGTCACGCTTGGGATACTGCAATTCAAGATACTTTAATTCGTTTTAAGCGTATGCAAGGCTATGATACTCTTTACCTTCCTGGTATGGACCATGCTGGAATTGCTACACAAGCTAAGGTTGAAGCAAAATTACGTAAGCAAGGTAAAGATCGTCACCAAATGGGACGTGAAGCTTTTGTTAAGCAAGTTTGGGACTGGAAAGATGAATACGCAGCTATTATCAAGGGGCAATGGGCTAAAATGGGACTTTCACTTGACTATTCAAGAGAAAGATTCACCCTTGATAAGGGCCTTTCAAAGGCTGTTAAGAAGGTCTTTGTTCAACTTTATAATGAGGGCTTAATTTATCGTGGTGAATACATCATCAACTGGGATCCAGCACTTCAAACCGCTTTAAGTGATATCGAAGTTATTCACAAAGATGATAAGGGTGCCTTTTACCATATTAAGTACCCGTTTGCTGATGGTTCAGGTTATGTAGAAATTGCTACTACTCGTCCTGAAACCATGTTTGGTGATACTGCTGTTGCGGTAGCACCTGGTGATAAGCGCTACAAGGATATTGTTGGAAAAGAATTGATCTTGCCACTTGTTGGTCGTCACATTCCAATTATTGAGGATCAACATGTTGACCCAGAATTCGGAACTGGTTTAGTTAAGATTACTCCAGCTCACGACCCTAACGACTTCCAAGTCGGTAACCGTCATAATCTTGAAAGAATCAATGTTATGAACGATGATGGTACGATGAACGAAGAAGCTGGCAAGTATGCTGGTATGGATCGTTTTGATTGCCGTGAAGCCTTAGTTAAGGATCTTAAAGAAGAAGGTTACTTGATTAAGATAGAACCAATTGTTCACTCAGTAGGTCACTCAGAACGTTCTGGCGTTCAAGTTGAACCACGTCTTTCTAAGCAATGGTTTGTTAAGATGAAGCCACTTGCTGACAAAGTTTTGGAAAATCAAAAGACTGATGGCAAAGTAAACTTTGTTCCAGAACGATTTGAACAAACTCTTGATCACTGGATGGAAGATGTTCACGACTGGTGTATTTCACGTCAATTGTGGTGGGGGCACCGAATTCCAGCTTGGTACAATAAGAAAACTGGTGAAACTTATGTAGGTGAAGAAGCACCTAAGGACATTGAAAACTGGGAACAAGATCCAGACGTACTTGACACTTGGTTCTCAAGTGCATTATGGCCATTTTCAACTTTAGGTTGGCCTGATACTAATGCAGAAGACTTTAAGCGCTACTTCCCAACTAATGCCTTGGTAACTGGTTACGATATTATCTTCTTCTGGGTATCAAGAATGATGTTCCAAAGTTTACATTTCACCGGCAAGCGTCCATTTAATGATGTTGTTTTACACGGTTTAATGCGTGATGAACAAGGTCGCAAGATGAGTAAATCACTTGGTAACGGTGTTGACCCAATGGATGTAGTTGATAAATACGGTGCCGACGCCCTTCGTTGGTTCTTGCTTAATGGTACTGCTCCTGGTCAAGATACTCGTTATGATCCTAAGAAATTGTCAGCTGCTTGGAACTTTATCAACAAGATTTGGAATGCAAGTCGTTTCGTAATTATGAACTTGCCAAAAGATGCTAAGCCAGCTCATATGCCAGATGTTTCTAAGTTTGACTTATCAGATCGTTGGATCTTTGACCGCTTGAATCACACGGTTAGTGAAGTAACTCGCTTGTTTGATGAATATCAATTTGGTGAAGCTGGTCGTGAAGCTTACAACTTTATCTGGAATGACTTCTGTGACTGGTACATCGAAATTTCTAAGGTTGCTTTGAATGGTGACGATGAAGAATTAAAGGCAAGAAAGCAAGAAAACTTAATTTGGATTCTTGACCAAATCTTGCGTTTGCTTCACCCAATTATGCCATTTGTAACTGAAAAATTATGGCTTTCAATGCCACATGAAGGTAAGTCAATTATGGTTGCTGAATATCCAACTACTCACAAGGAATTTGAAAACAAGCAAGCAGATCAAGACATGGCCTTCTTAATTGAAACTATTAAAGCAGTACGTAACATCCGCATGGAAGTTAATGCACCAATGTCAAGTCAAATCGACATCATGATTCAATTAGACGATGAAGCTAACAAGCGCGTTTTGGACGAAAATGCTGATTATGTTGAAAACTTCTTGCATCCAAAGGAATTGACTGTAGCTAGTGAAGTTGAAGCACCAAAATTAGCTAAGACTGCTGTAATTCCAGGCGCTCAAATCTTTGTTCCATTGACTGAATTGGTTAATGTTGATGACGAATTAGAAAAGATGGAAAAAGAAGAAAAGCGTTTGCTTGGTGAGGTAACTCGCTGTGAAAAGAAACTTGCTAATAAGGGCTTTGTTGATCATGCTCCAGAAGCAGTTGTTAACAAGGAAAAGGAAAAGAAGGCTGACTACGAAAGTCAATTAGCCGGTGTTCGTGAAAGAATTCAAGATTTGAAAGAGAGTAAATAATTGAAATTTACTAAAGCTCAAGAAGTAATCGATTACTTATATGCTTTGCCTCATTTACATCCTAAAAATAATTTGTCTTTTATTAAGCGGTTATTGTTGGAATTAGGCAATCCTCAAGATCTAGTTAAAACGATTCACATTACGGGCACTAATGGTAAAGGTTCAACTTCATACTATTTATCAAACCTACTAAAAAAGGCTGGTCAAAAGACTGGCCTTTTTGTCTCACCGTATGTCTATGAATTTAATGAGAGAATACAGTTAAATAATCAAAATATTAGTGATCAGGATTTAGTTAAAACAGCTAATATTGTGCAGGGTACTTATGAGAAATTGCAGCAGCAGGACTCAACTTTTTCGTTAGTAACCTTTGAATATGAAGTCGCACTGGCTTTTGTCTATTTTGCTCAAAAAAAGTGTGATTATGCTGTTATCGAGGTAGGAATTGGTGGAGAACATGACAAGACTAATGTAATTATGCCAGAAGTAAGTATTATTACTACAATTGGTCTCGATCATGAAAAAATTATTGGACCTACAATTCAGGATATTGCACGTGAGAAAAGCGGCATTATTAAGGCAAAAAGACCAGTAGTTTTAGGTAACGTGCCAGAAGTTGTTTGGCCAATTTTGAAAAGTAAAGCCGAAGAAGAACATGCGATAGTTTATCAATTAGGACGAGACTTTAGTGTTTTACTTGATAATCAAATTGTTTATCAAGATCACAAAAGAAAGCTAGTTTTTGCTTTACGACCACAAGTTGAAGCCTATGATATTGCCGTTGCCTGCCAGGCGTTCTTTTTGTTGAAACTGCCTTTATCAAATGAAGAAGTTGAAACAGCGATTAATCAAACGATTATTCCAGGGCGCTATCAAATTTTACGAGAAAATCCGCTAATCATTTTAGATGGAGCACATAATATTCAGGCAATGAGTAATTTGCTGGCAGTCGTTCATCGTATGATCCAGCAAAAGCATGGCAAGCTTTATGCTTTAGTGACTATGATGAAAGATAAGGATCTTGAGCAGGTGTTTAGCTTGTTTGATGATAAAGATGAAGTTTTACTGACAACTTTATCTTATCCGCGAGTAGCTAAAAAAGATGATTTTCCAATTGATGTACAAAAAAGATATAATTATGAAAAAGATTATCGAGCTGCTTTTACCCAGCTGCGAGATCACTTGGGAGCTAATGATATTTTAATTGTTAGTGGATCCTTTTATTTGGTTAGTGCTATTTTAAATTGGAAAGGAAAACGTGATGCGCGTACAAGGGCTAGATGATGATATTCAAGGCATTATCTTTGATATGGACGGTTTGCTAGTTAATTCAGAGAAGCTGTATTGGGATGCTAATATTCAGGCGGCAGAAGAAGAGAATTTGGGTACGCCGCGGGATGCTTATCTCAAGTTAACTGGTGCTACAGTTAAAGAGATGCAGGATTTTTATCATAAATATTTTAAAACTGAAGCAGACCGTGATCGTTTTATTAAGCGAACTGATGACTTGGTGTGGCAATGGACTGATGAGGGAAAGTTAAAGCTGCAACCTGGTGTTCAAGAAGCATTAGACGAATTTGAAAAGCGTGGCTTGAAGATGGCGATTGCTTCAAGTAATTATGAAAATGTAGTTCAGCATGCTATGTGGGCGACTGGAATCAGAAATTATTTTGATTTTCATCTTAGTTATCTTGATGTACAAAGAGGTCACATTAAGGCTAAGCCGGCACCAGATATTTATCTAGAAGCAGCTAAGAAAATGAATTTACCTAAAGAAAATATTTTAGTTTTTGAAGATTCATCAACCGGTGTTCAAGCAGCTGCTAATGCAAGGTTAAAATGTGTGATGGTACCAGATTTGAAAGCACCATCTGTTAAAGATAAGCAGAATGCAACGATGATTTGTCAAAACTTTTTTGAATTTCTGAAAAAAATTTAGCTCTTTTTTGCGTAATAAGTAATGAGGGGGATTTTATGTTAAAAAGAAAACCAAATCATTACTTTGTCAAAACAGATTTAGAGCTATTGACACAATTATTTGAACAACTAGAAAATAAAGGAATTCATACGTTGCAGGACTTAAATGTTTTTCTGAAAAACGCAGGGTTAAATTCGTTTAATGATCTATTAAAGTTTATTACCAGTTCAGAATGCTCGGATGAACTTGCTATTACGGCTGAGGCAGTACTAGATCGTTTGCGCTGCGCTTCACCTAAGAGAAAGACAATTTTGACATCTAGCATTGAAGTAGGTACGTATTTAGCTGATAAGCTGATAGGACACAAGCAGGAAGAATTGTGGGCATTGTATATTGACAATAGCAACCACATTATTGCTGAGAAGAAACTATTTCAAGGGACTTTGAATAGATCAATTGCTCATCCGCGGGAAATTTTTCGGTGGGCAGTTATTTATGGCTGCTCTGGAATTTTTATTGCTCATAATCATCCTAGTGGTAAATTAACGCCATCTGCAAGTGACTTGGAATTAACTGAAAGTTTACGTCAAGCTGCAAAAATGATGAAAATTGATTTCTTAGACCATTTTATCGTGGGAGAAGGTCAATATTTAAGTTTGCGTGAGAAAAATTGTTTTAAAGTTCTTTAAAATTTGTGTGAAAGGCGCCTTTAAAGTTATAGTATGCTATAATTAGTCAAGATTTAGAGACCGCAACAGTTAAGGAGAGATTTTTGTGTTTGGATTAGGTACAAAGAATATTGGTATCGATTTAGGTACAGCCAATACACTTGTTTATATGGAAGGTAAGGGCATTGTTCTTAGAGAACCTTCAGTAGTAGCAAAGAATACACAAACAGGCGAAGTAATCGCCGTTGGTTCAGAAGCAAAAGAAATGATTGGTAGAACACCAGGCAGCATTGTAGCTATTCGTCCAATGAAGGACGGTGTAATCGCTGATTACGATACTACTGCAGCAATGCTTAAATATTTTATGGAAAAGACTGTTGGTAATTCCAAGCCTTCAGTAATGGTATGTGTTCCTTCAGGTGTTACTGAAGTTGAAAAGCGTGCCGTAATTGATGCAGCTAGAGTTGCAGGTGCTCGTGAAGCATTTGTAATTGAAGAACCATTTGCAGCTGCAATCGGTGCTGGTCTTCCAGTTATGGACCCTACTGGTTCAATGGTTGTTGATATCGGTGGTGGTACTACTGATGTTGCTACAATTTCATTAGGTGGAATCGTTTCATCAACTTCAATTCGTCAAGCCGGTGATGAGTTTAATAATGCGATTGTTAACTATGTTCACTCAAACTTTAACTTATTAATCGGTGAAAGAACTGCAGAAGACATTAAAATTCAAATTGGTTCAGCTTCAGTTGAAAAGGCTAAAGAAATTGAATCAATGAATATTCGTGGTCGTGATTTAGTAACTGGTTTACCAAAATCTGTTGATATTGAAGCAGTTGATGTTGCCAAGGCTATTCAAGATGTAGTTCAAGACATTATCGTAGCTATTAAGGAGACTTTGGAACAAACTTCACCAGAAATTGCTGCCGATGTTATTGATCATGGTATTGTTTTAACTGGTGGTGGTGCACTCTTGAAGAATTTGCCAGAAGTTATTTCTGAAGCAACTAAGGTTCCTGTGTTTATTGCTCAAGATCCACTTGATTGTGTAGCAATTGGTACTGGTGAATCACTCAAGAATATTGAAGTAATGCGTAGAAGTCGCAAATAATAAAAAAGCCGGCTGTTGCCGGTTTTTCTATAGGATCAATTCTTAATGAAAAAATTTCTGCAAAATAAAAAGTTATTATCAGCATTTATTATAATAGTTGTTATTTTAGCCGTTTTGGGTGGGAGTGTTAGCTTGCGCAATAGGCGCAATACACCTTTACTGATTCAAAGCTTGGGTAACGATGTCGTTGCTTTAGGTACTAGAATTGTTGATGTACCAGTAGGGCTCGTGTCAGGCGGATTAAATAGTGTTCATGATATTTTAAATACGCAAGAAGAAAACAATCATCTAAAGCGAGAAGTTACTAATTTAGGCCAGACGAAGGCTCGCAATTCAGCTCTTGAAAAAGAAAATAGGCAATTGAAGTCTGCATTGAAATTAAAAGATACGTTAAGTGGCTATACCATGGTCAACGCCTCTGTTATTTCTCGGTCGCCTGATACATGGTCAGATTTATTAGTGATTAATAAAGGAAGTTCAGCTGGAATTAAAAAGAATATGGCTGTCATGTGCGATGGCGGTGTTATTGGTCGAATTGTAGAAGCAAATGCTGCTTCTTCCAAGGTGGAATTACTTACTACTACTGATGAGTCGGCTAATCGCTTCTCTGTTCAAGCGGATGCTGCGAATGGAAAAACAGTACATGGTATTATTACAGTTACTTCCAATAATTATCTTGCCTTTACACAGGTGGTTGATGGTCGCAAACTGAAGGCCGGCACGAGAGTTTATACTAGTGGTATGGGCGGTAACTCACCAAAAGGCTTGTTAATTGGGACAGTTACTACGACAACTCGTGATTCATTTGGTCTATCTGATCAGATTAGAATTAAACCAGCAGGTGATATTAGTGATCCATCTGTTGTAACTGTAATTGAAAGACAGGTGGCTAATTAATGTCTACGTTTCGAAAATGGGTTTTGGCAATTGGCTTATTTATTGCATTGGTAGTAGACGGTGTATGTGCACTTTACTTACATCAGTTTATGACTTATGACAACTTTGCAGCGTCAAGCGTCATTTTGCCAATCAGTGTAATGTTGATTGGTCTGTTTGATGATACTAATGATAATGAAATTTGGTTAGCATTAGGTGCAGGAATTGTTGCTGATATCTATTTTTATGGCATTATCGGTGTTTATACAGTTTTCCTACCTGCAAGTTGCTGGATCTGTCAAAAAACAGCTCGTTTTTTACCGGAAATGTTATGGGCTAGATTAATTGTCGTTTTATTAGGAACTGCAGTTTTTGTTGCGTATAGTTGGCTCATTTTTAATATGGTGGGTATTAGTGCTGCATCAGCACACGTATTATTAATGAGCATTTTAGTCAGTTTAGGTTGGGCAGTTGTCTTCTTTTTTCTCTTGTATTGGATTTGGGGCAATTTAGCTCAGGATTATCCATTCTTAATTGATTTAAACGCTTATCGAGTTTAAAAAAGACGCGGAAGATTTTTTCTTTCGCGTCTTTTTAATCCTTAAAAACTTTGAAGTGAGATAGCAGCTTGAGCAATAACAGCTGCTAAAGTAATAATTGCCATGATCCAAGCCATTGCAATAGTTAATTTTTGAAAACCTGATTTCTTTTTCTTTTTTCGTGCCATAAACAGCCCTCCTATTTGAACAATATTTTATGCTTATTAACGGTTTTTTTCAAATCAATTATAGTTTAGAATAAAAAGAATGGAGGAATGCTTATGCTTTATATTTTCCTAATTCCAATTATTGGCTTAGTAGTTGCTTTTTTTATCAATAAAATTTTCCCTAAAGCACAGTTTAGAGGGTACGATGTTATGCCATTTTTCTTTCTTTCAGCTTGTGGATTAATTACTTTACATATGAATAAACCTTCTTTTTTACCTTATGGTTTTTTATGCTATTTTGTATTAGTGATTGTTGTGTCGCTGAACGATGCGATTAGAAATAAAAATATTTCTTTAGGAAAAACAGTTAGAAAATTATGGGATTATTTGACTGCCTGTACTGTTTTCTGGTATATCGGACTTTTATTGATGCTAGTGTTATAAAATAAAATTACTTGTATATGCTTAAGTCGCAAAATTTCAATATTTTGTGACTTTTTTTTATTTTGAAAAATCACAATAAAAAAGAAATTTAAAAATCTGTATTTTTTTCTTATGAATGTGGTAGAGAGTGGGGAATTGTGGTAAATTATTTAGTGGAAGGGGGCTAGACCATGTTCATGGGTGAATATCACCACAATCTTGATAGCAAGGGTCGCCTGATTATACCAGCGAAACTTCGCGATCAGATTGGCGACAAGATGATATTCACGCGAGGAATGGAAGGCTGCATTTTTGGCTACTCGATGGAGGAGTGGTCGAAGATTGAAGCTAAATTAGCAAAACTTCCGTTGACTAAGAGGAATACACGTAAATTTATGCGTTTATTCTACTCTGGTGCGATGGAATGTGAGTTTGATAAGCAAGGTCGCGTTAATCTGACAACAACGTTGAAAATGCATGCCAAACTCATTAAAGAATGTGTCATCATTGGTGTCTCTGATCGAATTGAAATTTGGTCAAAAGAACGTTGGACTAGTTTTGAAGAAGAAGCTAACGAAGACTATGATGATATTGCTGAAAATTTGGACGACATTGAACTATAAAAAATATGAAATTCAAACACACCAGTGTACTCTTACACGAAACTATCGACAATTTGAAACCAAAAAACGGTGGTCTTTATGTAGATGCAACTTTTGGCGGTGGTGGACACGCTAGATATTTGCTCAGCAAAATTGACACCGGTACGCTTGTAGGTTTTGACCAAGATGAATATGCGATAAAATCGGCGAAGTTGAACTTTGCGAATTTATTACAACCGGATAGTGAGCCAAGGTTAGAATTGGTACATGACAACTTTAGTAATCTGGAAAAGGACCTGGTAAAACTGGGTTACTCAGATGGAATAGATGGCATTTACTATGACCTAGGTGTATCTTCCCCTCAATTTGATCAAGCAGATCGCGGTTTTTCATATCGTTATGATGCGCGATTAGATATGAGGATGGATCAAAGTCAGGACTTAGATGCTTATCAGTTAGTTAATACTTTAAGTCAAAAAGAACTGGCAGATATTTTGTATCAATATGGCGATGAAAAGTTTTCTCGTCAAATTGCTCACAGAATCGTAGAAAGACGACGGGAAAAGCCAATTGCAACGACTTTTGAATTAGTTGATGTGATTAAAGATGCGATTCCTGCGTATGCACGAAGGACTGGAGGGCACCCGGCAAAGAAGAGTTTTCAAGCTTTGCGGGTCGCTGTTAATCACGAACTTGATGTTTTACAAGCTTCGCTAGAGGAAGCAATTAAGATATTGCGTCCAGGTGGTCGAATCAGTGTAATTACGTTTCAGTCTCATGAAGACAAGATCGTTAAAAGGATTTTTAAGAAGTATTCAGAAGTTGAGGTGCCAAGAGGAATGCCATTTATACCGGACGGTATGAAGCCAACGCTACGTTTGGTAAATCACAAACCAATTGTAGCCTCTACTTCTGAGTTAGAGAACAACAACCGCTCACACAGTGCAAAACTACGGGTTGCAGAGAAGTTATAAAGAGGAAAATGTTATGGCTGATAGCTCAGCAAGAAAAATTGAATATGAACCAAGTAGTAGAAATGGTTCGCAAAGACGACAACGAATTATCCTTGATCCGCGTAAAGTTCCTTATAGTGGCATAGAAAAAGCTTTGATGATTATTGGAAGCGTCATTACGTTGGGCATGATGATCTTTCTAGTTTCTTCTAGTATTTCTGCAACTTCGGCTCAACATGATTTGACTAGAACTCAACAAACAGTTGCTAAGGAACAGAATAAGATTACCGATTTACGTCAAGAGATTGGGGAGTTGACCTCTACTTCACGTTTAAATAAAATTGCACGTGAAAAAGGATTAACTCTAATTAACAAAAATATTAGGACGATTCGTTAATGAAAAAAAACAGTAATTTAAAATTACAAAAATCCAAAGCCCACGGCTACCGCTTTACGGTGGGGAGATTTCTCCAAATGGCCGTGGCTTTGGTTTTTCTTGTATTTACGGCTAGATTTTTATATATCGGAATATCCAAGACAGTTAATGGTCAAAATTTATCACAGCGTACCAAGCAGCTTTATAAGCGCAATCAGGTAATTAAGGCCACGCGAGGGACTATCTATGATCGAAATGGATTAACAATTGCGGAAGATTCGCATTTGTATACGGTTTATGCGATTTTAGATAAGACTTCGATCAACTATAAGAATAAACCTGAGTATGTAGTGAATAAAACCAAGACAGCTGAAAAGCTGGCACAGGTTTTACCATTGCCTGCGGAAAAAATTTACCAATATTTAACCCCAAAAAAGAAGGTCTTTCAGGTACAATTTGGGACAGGTGGTAGTGGACTGACATTGCGGCAAAAGAAAAAGATTGAAGCAATGAAATTACCAGGAATTAAGTTCTTGGAAACACCATCTAGATTGTATCCCAATGGTGTTTTTGCATCACATACTGTTGGATTGGCTCAACCAATTTGGAATAAAAAGACTAATGCACAAAACTTAGTCGGAACTATGGGAATTGAAGCCTATTTCAATAAGACTTTGACTGGGACAGATGGTTACCGGATTTCTTCGGTAGATGCATCTGAATATCAGCTTCCAAATAGTAATCAGGTTTATAAGCCTGCTAAAAATGGAAACAACTTGTATTTAACACTAGATTCTCAGTTGCAGAGTTTGCTTGAGACTCGCTTAAGTGAAGTACAGAAAACTTACCGACCAACATCAATTACTGCTACAGTTGAAGACATGAAGACTGGGAAAATTTTGGCAGCTTCTCAACGCCCTACTTTTAATCCTCAAACTATGAAGGGATTAACTAAGTCGTATCGGGATATCTTGGTGCAAGATACTTATGAACCAGGATCAGTTTTCAAGATTTTGTCATTCGCTGCAGTAGTCAACAGTGGCAATTACAACCCTAATGAGTATTACCGGTCTGGTTCTGTTAATATTGCTGGTTCGACTATCCATGACTGGCTGACTTCAGGTTGGGGCACAATTCCATTTTCTCAAGCTTTTGAACGTTCAAGTAACACTGGTTTTGTTAAGTTAGAACAAAAGATGGGTGCTAAGACTTGGAAGAAGTACTTGAGGAAGTTCAGAATTGGTGAAAAGACGGGAGTCAGTCTTCCAGGTGAGCAGCCGGGGATGATTTCGTTTAAAACACCAGTTGACCAAGCAATTACTGCTTTTGGTCAAGGCGTTACTGTGAATGTAATGCAAATGATGCAAGCTTATAGTTCTTTGGCTAATAATGGTCAAATGGTAAAGCCACAGTTGGTTAATAAAATTACTGACTCTGATGGCAATACAATTCAAGGCTATCAGATTAAAAAAGTTGGTACTCCAGTATATAGTGCTAAAACCAGAAAAGTAATTGTGGCTAACATGAGAAAGGTACTTAATAAGCAATCAGGAACTGGTTCTGCTTATAAGATGGGAAACGCCGATATTGCTGTTAAGACGGGGACTGCGCAGATTGCTAACCCTAAAGGTGGAGGTTATCTAAAGGGTGATAGTAATTATATTTTCTCTGTTGTTGGTATTTATCCAGCAAGTAAACCACGTTACTGTATTTATTTGACAATTAAGCAACCACACTTAATTGGAGGCGGAGCTGAAAAGATTTTGGCTTCAATTTTCAAACCGATGATGCAGAGAATCATTTCGATTGCTAAAAATGATGATGTATCAACTACTGTAAAAGTACCAAACTTAAAAACTAAAACCGTTGCACAAGCTGAAAGTCAAACTAAGCAATTAGGACTTAATTTGGTTAAAATTGGTAGCGGTGATCGGATTAGCAATCAAGGAGTTAAGAGTGGCGAAAAGTTAGAGTCTGGGTCTAAGATTTTTGTCAATACTTCAGGAAAAATCATTTGTCCTGATATGACGGGATGGACTTATAGTGATTTACACCAATTTGCTAGTTTGACAGATATTAAGTTAAGCATAAAAGGTACCGGCACTGTTGCGAGTCAAAGCGTGGCTAAAGGAACAGAATTAAAAGCTGGAAGAAAATTAAACATTAAGTTAAAGGAGTAACTCAGAATGAATATGATGTTGGCAAGTTGTATTGCCCTAGTTAGTTCACTGGTTTTGACAGTGATCTTTATTCCATTGTTGATTAAATTTATGCGGTCACATCACGAAGGACAAGAAATTCGTGATGAAGGTCCTAAATGGCATCAAAAAAAGTCTGGCACACCTACAATGGGTGGGACCGTTTTTGTAATTGCAGCAGTTATTTCTGTTATTTGGGTAGCTGCTATGCAGCACAGCTTGAATAAAGTTGTTTGGATTTTGGTAATCAGTCTCTTAGGCTACGGTATTATCGGTTTCCTTGATGATGGTATTAAGCTTTACTTCAAACGTAATTTAGGCTTGCGTGCATGGCAAAAATTAGCATTACAGATTATAATTGCAATTTTAATTGTCTTGATTGCTACAAGTGATCATTTTCAATTTGGGTTATATATTCCTTTTGCTGGGGTTGTCCATAGCTTAGTTTTATTTGTGGCATTTATTATTTTTTGGCTGGTTGGTTTTTCAAATGCTGTTAACTTGTCCGATGGTCTTGATGGTTTAGCAACAGGTTTATCAGTTGTAGCATATGGTACATATGCCTATATCGCATTCAAACAAAAGAATTTTGCTGTTTTGGCCTTTTGTATGAGTGTAATTGGTGGTTTAATTGCCTTCTTTATTTTTAACCATAAGCCGGCTAAAATTTTCATGGGTGATGCTGGTTCACTTGCTTTAGGTGGCGGTTTAGCAACAATCAGTATTATGCTTAACCGTCCCTGGTCATTATTGTTAGTTGGGATTGTTTTTGTTTGTGAAACTGCTAGTGTAATTTTACAAGTAATTTCTTTCCAAACTACGGGTAAGCGTATTTTTAAGATGACACCTATCCATCACCACTTTGAAATGTTGGGTTGGTCAGAATGGAAAGTAGATATTGTCTTCTGGTTAGTTGGATTAATTGGCAGTATTTTGTATTTAGTAATTTGGGGATAATCATAAAATGAAGGATATTAAAACTTATAATAATAAAAACATTTTGGTTCTAGGCTTGGGTAAAAGTGGTTTTGCTGTTAGCGAACTCCTTTTGCAATTAGGAGCAAATTTAACTTTAAATGATAAAGCTGATTTGGAGAAAAATGCTAAGGCACAAGAATTGAAAAGTCGCGGCGTACGCGTAATTGGCGGTCATCATCCAGTTGATTTGCTTGAAAAAGAACATTTTGATTATTTAGTTAAAAATCCAGGTATTCCCTATGAAAATCCGATGGTTCAAAAAGCTGAGGAGTTGAATATCCCGATTATTACTGAACCAGAAGTTGCCTTAAGTTGTAGTGATGCTCCCTATGTTTGTGTGACTGGTTCAAATGGAAAAACTACTACGGTAATGCTGACACAAAGAATTTTGGACCATCATTTGCAAAAATCTGGTCATCATGCTTATGCAGTTGGTAATATTGGCGTACCGATTTCTGAAGTTGTACCTAAGGCAACTAAGGATGATATTTTAGTAGTTGAAATTTCTAGTTTCCAGCTTTTGGGTGTAACTGATATTGATCCTAAAGTTGCAGCGATTGTTGATATTTACAACAACGTCCACTTAGATTATCACAAGACTTTTGAAAATTATGTCAATGCAAAGTTGAATGTAACTAGAACGCAAAACAGTAATGATTACTTTATTGCTAATTATGATCAAAAAGATATTTTGGCTAAGGAAAAAGAAGTTTCACTAGCTAAAATGCAAACTTTTTCTGAGACAGATCATAATGCTGATTATTTCATTGGCGATGAATATCTTGAAAGTCAAAACGAAAAGATTATGAAGATTTCTGATATTAAATTACCAGGTATTCATAATTTGCAAAATAGTTTAGTCGCTATTGCAATTTCTAAAATTATGGGCGCTGATAATGATGATATCGCCGCAGTATTGAGCACCTTTACTGGCGCTAAGCATCGTTTGCAATATGTAACAACACTTGATGGCTGCAAGGTTTATAATGATTCTAAGTCAACTAATATTGAAGCAGCAACTGTAGCTATTCCATCATTTAAGCAACCGGAAGTATTGATTGCTGGTGGGTTAGACCGTGGCTTCACTTTTGATGATTTGGTACCATTATTTAAAAAACATGTTAAGTCAATTGTTCTTTATGGTGAAACTAGATATTTGTTAGCTGACGCAGCTAGAAAAGCAGGAATTAAGGACATTGTAATTGTTAATACACTACAAGAGGCCGTTCCTCGTGCTTGGGAATTAGTTGAACCAGGCGATGTACTATTGTTCTCACCAGCATGTGCTTCTTGGGATCAATTTAGAACATTTGAAGAACGTGGCGATTACTTTGTTAGATTTGTTGAGGAATTAAAGACTAAATAAAATGAGAGTTATTTTTACAGGTGGCGGTACAGGCGGTCACATTTACCCAATTATGGCAATTATTGAACGTTTGAAAGAACGCGGTATTAGTAAAAACGATGAAATCTTATTTGTAGGTACACAAAAAGGATTGGAATCAAAAATTGTTCCAGCAGCCGGTGTTAACTTTAAAACAATTAAGATTCAAGGCTTTAACCGTAAACATCCGTTAAAAAACTTTGAGACTATCAAGCTATTTTTACAAGCTACTAAAAGCGCACGCCAAATTTTACGGGACTTTAAACCAGATGTCGTTTTAGGTACAGGTGGTTACGTTAGCGGTGCTATGGTTTATGAAGCAGCTAAAATGCATATTCCAACAATGATTCATGAATCTAATTCAGTGGTTGGATTAGCTAATAAATTTTTGGGTCATTATGTGGATAAAATTTGTTATACATTTGATGATGCTGCAAAGGAATTCTCAGAAAAGAAGAAACTAGTTAAGACAGGTAATCCACGGTCACAACAAGTTTTAAGCTTGCACGAAGAAAAAATTGATCTTGAAAAAACATGGGGATTAAATCCAAAAATGCCAACTGTTTTAGTATTTGGTGGGTCCCGTGGAGCATTAGCAATTAACAGAATTATGCTTAAGTCATTAATGACGCTAAAGCAAAAGCCATATCAAATTATTTGGGCAACAGGTACTTTTTATTTTGATAAGGTACAAGAAAAAATTAAGAATGTTGATATTGGTAATAATATTAAAGTTTTGCCATACATTAAAAACATGCCAGGTCTATTGCCAGAAATGACTTGTGTTGTTTCAAGATCTGGTGCAACAAGTATTGCAGAATTTACTGCATTAGGTGTACCCGTTATTTTGATTCCTAGTCCTAACGTAACTCATAATCACCAAATGAAAAATGCACTCGATCTTGAAAAAGCAGGTGCAGCCTTAGTTATTCCAGAAGATGACTTGAATCCAAATAATTTTGTTTCTTCAATTGATCATATTTTACTTGATGAAAAGTATGCTACAGAAATGAGTAAGGCTTCTAAAGCACTGGGTGTTCCTGATGCATCTGATCAAGTAATTAAAGTAATGGAAGAGATTTCACGCTAAGAAAAGTAGGTGAGGCAGATGGCAAAAAAGCCAGTAACTAAGATTGATCCAAGAAAAGAGTTGTCTCCGTACTTGAATCATGAATTTAACCAACAAAGGAATAGTCGAAAATCGCAGACCAAGATTTCTGCCTCACTCTCAAATTTACAGGCAGAAAGACGACGATCATTACGACGTAGGCTAGGTCTGATAATGACGGTTTCAGTTTTGGCGATAGCTGGTTTAGGATACTATATTTCACCTTTAGCGAATATCAGTACTGTTAAAATAATTGGTGCAGAGCATTTACCTGCTAAAGAAATTGTTAAGGTATCCAAGATCAAGGCTAGCGATAAAGTTTTTGATTACTTGTTTCAACAAAAAGATTTGAGTCAAAGATTATCCCAAAAATATCCAGAAATTCAAAGTGCACAAGTTCATTTAGGTCATATTAATCAATTGATTTTACAAATTAATGAACGTAAAACCGTGGGCTACTTAAAAGATGGTGATTCTTACCGAAAGATTTTGGATAATGGAAAAATAGGTACGAGAGCTCTACCTTGGACAAAAGTGAACCAAGATAAACCTATTTTTGTTGGCTATAATAAATCAGATGAATTAAAAAATGATTTAAAGTTATTTAACAGTTTACCTAATTCATTTAAAAATCAGGTAAAATTATTAAGTGGGAATACCAGACGAAATTCACAAATTATTTTAGTAATGAAGGACGGTAATGTAGTGATTGGCAATACTGCTACTTTGAATAGCAAACTAAAATATTATGATTCTATTAGAATTAAAGCTGGTAAACATAGCCTTATTGATTTAGAAATAGGTGCATTTAGTAGACCATTAACTTCTAGTGAAAAGAAAGCTTATGGCATATCGTAGCTGTTTTGCAAGTTTATTTATGTTAGAATTTTTTCAAGGCAAATATTAATGGGGGCTTAATTTTGGAGAATTCAAATCTTTTAGTGGGTTTAGATATAGGAACCACAAGTGTAAAAGCCGTTGTTGCAGATTCTGGTAAGGTTATCGGTGCAGTTACAACGCCAAATTCAGGAATGCGACACGGTCAAATAGTAGATATTGATCAAACTGCTAGTGCAATTAGTCGTGCATTAAAAGGTGTAGCAGAAAAAACAAACGCCAAGATTTATAGTGTAGTTACAGGAATTCCGGTAGGGATGTTACAACTGGAAACTGCAACTGGTTTTGCTAATGTTGGTGAACAAGGGCAAGAAGTAAATAATGATGATGTAAAAAGAACGATTAGATCTGCGATTCATTCAGCAGCTAAGGATGATCGTGAAGCAATTACATTTTTGCCGAGTCGCTTTTTGATTGATGGTAAAACTGAAGTTGATGATCCAAGAAAAATGATTGCACGTTCCTTGGGTGTTAGTGGAATTTTATTAACTGCACCTACTAGTCCTTTGCACAATATCAAGAAGGCTATTGAAAGAGCCGGTTATCATAATAATTTCTTTGTGCCAACGCCTTTAGCAATTTCAAGTGTAGCATTGAATGAAAGTGAAAAAACTTTTGGTTCGGTAATTATCGATCTTGGTGGTGGCGTAAGTACGGCAACTGTTATTAAAAATGGCCAAATTAAGTATGCCAACATCGATTTAGAAGGCGGAAGCGATATTACTAATGATATCTCTGCTGTTTTAAGTATTTCGAAAAAGGACGCTGAACAAATTAAGTTGGACTATGGATTTGCGGATCCACAATTTGCCTCAAAAAACGATAAATTTGCTATTAATAGTGTTGGTGCAAATAGTCAGCAAATGGTTGACGAAGTATATCTTAGTGAAATTATTAATGCACGCTTAGAACAAATTTTGACTCGTTTAGGAAAAGGTTTAGTTAAGCATAATGCATTGAAGCAACCAGGTGGTATTGTGATTACAGGTGGTAGTAGCCTATTACAAGGAATTGATAGTCTGACTGCTAATGGGTTAAATGTTAAGGCCCGAATTTATGAACCAGATCAAATTGGTATGCGTAATCCGATTTATACAGCTGCTTATGGTATCGTCCACTATTCATATAAGATGTCTGAAGTTGACTATCTTGTTAATGGCGTAATCTATGGTTTTGGTGAACCCGCTGTGGAAGACCCCGTTTCTCAGCCAAAAAGTACCAAGATTTCTAAAAGTACGACTTCTAATAGTGAAAGTGAAGCCAAAGAAGCTTATAATAGAAGCAAAATGTCTGCCAGAACAGAATCTGCGCCAGACGATGAAAATAATACTAAGCAAGAAAAAACTAATAGCTTGAAGAGTTTCTTTAAGAAATTCTTTGATTAAAGGTGGTTAATTTAATGGATTTTACATTCGATTCAGACGACAATAAGAATGCTGTCATCAAAGTAATTGGTGTTGGTGGTGCCGGCGGCAATGCTGTTAACCGAATGATTGACGATGGCGTACAAGGTGTTTCTTTTATTGCAGCAAACACTGATGTTCAGGCTTTGAACAGCAACAAAGCTGAAAACAAGATTCAACTAGGGCCTAAGTTGACCCGTGGGTTGGGTGCTGGTTCACATCCTGAAGTAGGACAAAAAGCTGCAGAAGAGAGTGAACAAACGATTGAAGATGCACTTAAGGGTGCAGATATGATCTTTATTACTGCTGGTATGGGTGGCGGTACCGGTACTGGTGCGGCTCCTGTAGTGGCAAAAATTGCGCGTGAGACGGGCGCATTAACTGTAGGCGTAGTTACACGTCCATTCAGTTTTGAAGGCCCTAAGCGCTCTAAAAACGCTGCAGAAGGTATTACTCAGCTAAAGCAATATGTTGATACTTTGGTTATTATAGCTAACAATCGTTTGCTTGAAATGGTTGACAAGAAGACTCCTATGATGGATGCCTTCAAGGAAGCTGATAATGTCTTGAAGCAAGGTGTTCAAGGTATTTCTGATTTGATTACTTCAACTGACTACGTAAACTTGGACTTTGCTGATGTGAAGACTGTAATGGAAAATCAAGGTGCAGCTTTAATGGGAATTGGCCGTGCTAGCGGTGAAAATAGAACAGTTGAAGCTACTAAGCTGGCGATTTCTTCACCATTATTAGAAGTTTCTATTGATGGTGCTAAGCAAGTGTTACTTAACATTACTGGTGGACCTGACCTTACATTATTTGAGGCTCAAGATGCTTCAGAGATTGTTTCTAAGGCTGCTGGTGACGATGTAAACATTATTTTCGGTACTTCAATTAATCCTAACTTGGGCGATGAGGTGGTAGTAACTGTAATCGCTACTGGAATTGATTCTAAGGCTGAAGAAGCTGCTTCTAAGCAATTACCAGGTCGTAGCCACCAAATTAAGGCTCAACCAGTTAAAGAAAAAGAAGAAGCTCCTAAGGCTGAAGAACCTAAGCAACCAGTTGATCGACCACAAACAGTTCAGCCTGCTGCTGAAAAACAAGAACCTGAGCAGCCTAAGCAAACGATGGTTGATCCAACCAGTGTTTGGGGACTAAATGATAGCGAAGACAATCAAAGAAGAAATACCCAACCTACTGAGCCTAAGAAAGATTATGAGGGTTTTGATACTTTTAGTGATGAAGACCAGGATAGTATTTCTCAAATTGAAACTAGCGCTCAGGACGATAGTGACGATAACAGTGATATTCCATTTTTTAAACATCGTAGTGAAAACTAGTTTTGGAGGTAGTATAAATGGCTTTTGATAAATTAGGAAGATTTTTCGGAATTTCTAATGATGATGAATTAGAAAATGACGAAGAATATGCCTCACAGACTAAAAATGAAAATGAAGACTTGCCTCTGAACTCAGTTAATCGCGATAATGTGGTTTCAATTAAATCAGGCTTGAATTCGGCTAAAAGCAAGATTGTTTTATATGAACCACGGGTATATTCCGATGCTAAGGATGTTGCACAAAATTTATTAAATAATAAAGCAGTAGTGATTAATTTTAGCAGAATGGAAGACAGTTCAGCACGTCGGATTGTTGATTTCATCACGGGTACTGTATATGCATTAAATGGTGAAATCCAACGTATTGGTGATAAAATCTTTTTAGCAACTCCACCAAAGTTTGTTACTGATGGCAAAATTAGTGATTTAGTGGATAAGAAAGACAATTTAAGCTAATGGTTAATATATTAAATTTAATCTACTTGGCACTTACGTGGATTTTATGGCTTTATAGTCTGCTGATCGTGATTGATGCAATTATGAGTTGGCTACCAATGCTAAGTAATTCTGTTGTTGGTCGCTTTTTAGACAAGGTTGTAAATCCATATTTAAATTTGTTTCGAAAAGGTCCATTTGCGAGATTAGCTTATTCAACTGGAATTGATGTCTCGCCAATTATTGCTTTATTTATCTTATATTTCATTCAAAACTATGTTTTAAGATGGATATTTGATATTTTATTGAGGATGATGGTGTAATGGAACGCAGACAGGCAAGTAAGTTTTACCCACATTTTAATCAAGAGGAAAGACCAGTAATTGACTATTTTACTGGTCTTTTTAATCAGCTGATTTTTAAGCATGAGCCAATTTTGACTGATTTTTTGGATCCGGGAAAACGAGCAATTTTAAGAACAATTGTTGGTAATGATGCATTTGTTCAAGAGTATGGTGGCTATCCTAATGCAGAGAAAAAGCGAGTTTATTTAAGTGAAGAATGGCTTAATCTGCGACCGAGTGATTATCAGATTCAGCCGTATGAAATTGAATATCCGCAAAAATTTACTAAAATAAATCATAGTGTTATTTTAGGTACCTTGGCGAATTCGGGTATTGATACAAGTATTTTTGGCGATATTATTACTGATAATCAAGGAAAATGGCAGTTTTTCACTAAAAAAGAAATGACGGAATTTTTTGAAGAGCAAATTGACCGCATTGGCAGAGCAAAAGTAAAGCTGAGACCGATTAGCTTCAAAGAAGTTTTGGTTCCTGAGGATGATTCGATTGAAAAAACGGAAATAGTTGCCTCAATGCGAATTGATGCTGTATTATCGGGTATTAGCAGACAAAGCCGCGGTCAAATTCAAAAGATGATTAATAGTCAGCTGGTTAAATTAAATTGGCATGAAATAGCAGATTCTAATATAATGATTAAAGAAGACGATGTCTTGAGTTTAAGACACTTTGGTCGGATTTTGATTGAGGATGTTTCGACTACAAGAAAAGGTAAATATAAGGTGGTGCTCAGACTTTGGCAGACAAAGAAACACAATTGACCCCGATGGATATTCACAACAAGGAATTTAAACGGCGTGGTCGTAATGGATATGATCGTCTTGAAGTAGATAGCTTCTTAGATCAGATTGTTGATGATTATGGTGATACACTTGATCAAGTGGTTGACTTGAAGAATGAAGTAGTTTCTTTAAATAAAAAGTTAACTGATTTACAAGAAAAAGTAGATGATTATCAAGATCAAGTTAATGAATATAACGAAAAAAAGCGTTCTTTAAATAAATCATTAATTTCGGCACAACAAACTGCTGATGAAATTAGAGAGAAAGCAGAAGCAGAGGCTAAGCAGATTATTGCGGATGCCAAAAAGCAAGCGGAAGATAATATTAACTTCCAAAAGCATCAACAAGATACTATTTCTACGGATTATATGCGTGTAAAAGAGCAAGTTAGTGAATTTCGTAGTAATATTCAAGAAATGCTACAGACTGAAATCGATAATTTGAATGATGAAAAGTGGCAACATGCATTGGATGATTACTTCAACTTAGAGCGTTATTATCCAGATGATGGTTCGGAGCCAGTAAGTGCTGATGATGAAGACGTTGAAGATGAAGATGTTGACAATGATGATGAAAATGACGTAAACTCTTCTCAAGGCCCTGATGATTTGGAGTTGGATCAACCGGATGATTCTGACGATGCAGATAATGAAGAAAATGCTGCACCTAAACCAATGACCGGGGACAGTCCAAGTCATGAAACAATTAATGTTAAGCCTGAAATGAAATCAGATCCTTTAGGCCCAACAATTGTTTTTCCTGACGACTATAAAAAATAAGCATATTAGATTGACAGTAAAGCTTGAAGGCAATTCAGCGAGCTAGTGATGGTGGAAGACTAGCATAAGAGCCTAAGAGCTGATCAGCTGCCTAATTAATCTAAACGGTATTTGCACGTTACGCAAAGTTAAGTGGAACTTATAATAAGTTCAATTTAGGTGGTACCACGGTTAGCCTCGTCCTAATTTTAGGATGAGGCTTTCTTTTTTAGAAAGGAATTTTGTTAATGAGAATCAAAGATACTCTTAATTTAGGTAAAACTAAATTTAAGATGCGCGGTAATCTACCTGTTCGTGAAGCTGAATGGCAAAAAGAATGGGAAGATAACAAGTTATATGAACAAAGATTAAAGTTAAACGAAGGTAAGCCTCGTTTTGATTTACATGATGGTCCTCCATTTGCTAATGGTAATATTCATATGGGACATGCGTTGAACAAGATTTCTAAAGACATCATTGTTCGCTACAAGAATATGAACGGTTATTATGCACCATACGTACCAGGTTGGGATACTCATGGCTTGCCTGTTGAACAACAATTAGCTAAGCAAGGCGTTGACCGTAAGACAATGGATCGTGCTAAGTATCGCGAGCTTTGTCGACAATATGCTGAAGAACAAGTTCAAAAGCAAATGGCCGATTTTAAGCGTCTAGGCGTTATGGCAGATTGGGATAATCCATATATTACCTTGCAACATGACTTTGAAGCACAAGAAATTCGCGTCTTTGGAGAAATGTATAAAAAAGGTTATATTTATAAGGGCTTGAAGCCAGTTTACTGGTCATGGTCAAGTGAATCCACTTTAGCTGAAGCTGAAGTAGAATACCATGATATTAAATCACCTAGAATTTATGTTGCTTTTCCAATTAAAGATGGTAAAGGTATCTTAGATTCAGATGTTTCATTAGTAATTTGGACTACTACTCCTTGGACTATTCCAAGTAACGTGGGTATTACCGTTAATCCAAGATTTGACTACTCCTTAGTAGAAGTTGACGGTAAGAAGTATGTAATTGGTTCAGATCGTTTGTCAGCCGTTGCAGAAGACTTAGGCTGGAAGGACTACAAAGTACTTAAACAATTAAAAGGTACTGATTTTGATGGGATGACTTATAAGCATCCCCTTTATGGTAAGACCGGTGTAGGCCAATATGGTTTGGTAATGAATGACACCTATGTTACTGATGATGACGGTACCGGCTTAGTTCACAACGCTACTGGTTTTGGTGAAGATGACTACCGTGTTGGTCAAAAGTATGGTATCCCGGTCTTCAGTCCAATGGACGCACAAGGTCGCTTTACTAAAGATATTCCAGATCCAGATCTTGTAGGAATGTTCTATGATGATGCTAACAAGGTGGTAGCAGATAAGCTTAAAAAGGCTGGCGCTTTGCTCAAGTTAAGCTTCTTTACTCACTCATACCCACATGATTGGCGTACTAAGAAGCCCGTTGTCTTCAGAGCAACTACTCAATGGTTTGCTTCAATTTCTAAGTTTAGAGATCAAATTCTGGATCAAATTGAACAAGCTAACTTTATTCCTTCATGGGGGAAGACTCGTCTTTACAACATGATTAAAGATCGTGGCGACTGGGTAATTTCTCGTCAGCGTGCTTGGGGTGTACCATTGCCGATCTTCTATGCAGAAGACGGTACCCCAATTGTTACTCCAGAAACGATTGACCATATTGCCAAGATCTTTGAAAAAGAAGGTTCAAATGCTTGGTACACTCATACAGCTAAGGAACTGTTGCCAGAAGGCTTTACTTCAGAACATTCACCAAATGGCGAGTTTACTAAAGAAAAAGATATTCTTGATGTTTGGTTCGACTCTGGTTCATCTTGGTCAGGCGTAATGGAAAAACGTGATGGTTTACACTATCCAGCTGATCTTTATCTTGAAGGTAGTGACCAATACCGTGGTTGGTTCAATTCGAGTTTGATTACGTCTGTTGCAGTAACTGGTAAGGCACCTTATAAAGAAGTATTATCACAAGGCTTTGTGCTTGATGATAAGGGACACAAGATGTCTAAGTCACTTGGCAATGTAATTTCACCAAACGATGTAATTAAGAAGATGGGTGCTGAAATTATTCGTCTTTGGGTAGCTCAAGCTGATACTACTTCTGATGTTGCAGTCTCAATGGGAATTTTGCAGCAGTCTGCAGAAAGTTACCGTAAGATCAGAAATACCTTCCGTTACATGTTGGCCAACACTAGTGAGTTTGATCCAAAAGAAAATCGCGTTGCTTATGCTGATCTTCGTTCAGTTGATCAATACATGGAAGTGAAATTAAATGACTTAGTTAAAGACTGTCTTGCTGCTTACGACAAGTTTGATTTTACTACTGTCTTCAAGAAGGTCTTCAACTTTGTTTCTAATGATCTTTCTGCATTTTATCTTGATTTTGCTAAGGATGTACTTTACATTGATGGTGAAAACAGCCATGATCGTCGCTCAATGCAAACTGTTATTTACGATGCTGCTGTTAAATTGGCTAAGATCTTAACACCAATTTTGCCACACACTATGGAAGAAATCTGGGGCTTTTTGAAAGAACCTGAAGATTACGTTCAACTTGCTAATATGCCAAAGGTTGAAGAATTTGCTAACCATGATGAACTTTTGGAAAACTGGGGCAAATTTATGAAGCTTCGTGATGATGTCTTGAAGGCTTTAGAGGACGCAAGAAACAAGAAGCTAATTGGTAAGTCATTTGAAGCAGCAGTAACTATTTACCCAGATAAAGAAACTAAGACAATGTTGGATGATTTGGGTGCTGACTTTAGACAAATTTTAATTGTATCTAAGTTAACTATTGCTGACGGCGAAGCTCCAGCAGAAGCGGAGAAGCTTAATAATGCAAGTATCGTAGTGGAACGTGCTGATGGCGAAGTTTGTCCGCGGTGCCGAATGATTAGAACTGATATTGGTGTAGATCCAAAATTACCAATGCTTTGTGGTCGTTGTGCTAAAATCGTTGAAGCAGATTACCCAGAAGCTGTTCAAGAAGGATTTGAAAACTAATGCGGTTAGGTACTGTAAAACAATTTGATGAAGGCAGTAGCTATGGCTTTATTGAAGATGATCGTAATCATAAGTCATATTTTGTCTTCTATAAAGCAATTAAAGAGGAAGGCTATAAAACTTTGCAAGTAGGTCAAAGAGTTAAATATCAGTTAGCTCAAGGTAAAAATGGTCTGCAATGTGTAAATGTTTATTTAGCCTAAAAAGGAGCTGGGATTTTGGATTTAAAGGAAACAGAAATCTCGTCACAGCAGATTTTTCAAGGACGTATTTTGGATCTGGCTGTTCGTACAATTAAGCTTCCTAATGGTGAAACTGCAACTAGAGAAGTTATTAAGCATAAGCCTGCATCGGCTGTTATTGCAATTAATGATGAACAAAAGATGTTGTTAGTAAAGCAATGGCGGGAACCAATTAAGCAGATTACTTTGGAAATTCCAGCTGGTTTGGTTGATTCCACTGATGCAAGTCCGCTTGATGCAATGAAGCGTGAGCTGAATGAAGAAGGTGGCTATCGCGCAGATTACTGGGAAAAGGTCAGTGAATTCTATTCTTCTCCTGGTTTTTGTGATGAAAAGATGTATCTTTTCTATTGTGATACCTTAACTAAATTGACTGATAAGCGGGCACTGGATGCAGATGAATTTTTAACTTCTAGTTGGTATAGTTTAGATGAATTAAAAACTTTATTGGCTGAAGGAAAAATTGTTGATGCAAAGACAATTTATGCAATTACTGTTTGGGAGAATATGATGTTGCGTAATGCTCAGACCGATAATAAGGATTAGTTATGGTAGAAAAACGCTCTGATTATCGTAAAAGGCAGAAAAAAAGCCTACTTAGTAAGCTAAAATCTTCCTTTTCTGATAATGATTCAGAAGAAGTAGATGTAAATCCTGACTTTAAGCGGGATAGCTCTGAAGAGGAACCTAGAAGACGCCCTCTGGCTGGGGATGGACAAGAATTTTATCAGCATAATCAATCGAGTGATAAGGAAACGATTCGCCAAGAGAAGTCTTTAAGACTGAAAAAAAGATTGAATCGTGCTATCCTGATAGTGATTGTTTTAATTATATTGGTGCTATTAGCACTATTTCATTTATAGTGGAACTGAGGAAATAAATTGAAGATTGCGATTATCGTCCCAATGGCGGAAGAAGCTGAATTTTATCGTGATCATTTCCATGCAGAAACAAAAGAAATGTTCGGATCAACAGAATTCGAACATTTTTCTGTTAATGGCAATGATGTATATTTAGGTTTAAGTGGTATCGGTAAAGTGAATGCCGCTATGAATCTGACTAGTTTACTAACTAAAGAAAAAATTGATGTAATTTTTATGACCGGTTCTGCTGGATCATTACAAGATGATGTTCATCGTAAAGATGTGATTTTAGTAAATGATTTTGCCTATCACGATGCTCACTGTGTTAGTGCCGGTGAATATGTAGAAGGTCAGATTCCAAGAGAGCCTGCTACCTTTAAGTTGAATTCGCCTGAAAGGGAAGCATTTAAGAAATATTTAGGTGAAGAAGACGTAGATTTTAAGGAAGGGCTTGTTGTTACTGGAGATACTTTTGTTCAATCAAAAGAACAAAAAGAGTTAATCAAGAAAAACTTTCCAGAAGCTTTAGGAGTAGAAATGGAAGGAGCTGCTTTTGCACAAGTTGCTCGTCATTTTAAAACTCCGTTGGTTGCTATGCGTGCAATTTCCGATAATGGGGATGCTAATGCAGACAATGATTTTGACAAGTTTGTCAAGGAAGTCGGCGCTAAGGCAGCTAAGTTAATTAGTGATTATGTAGAAAAGATGAATTAAACGTGCGTGAAATTTATTTAGATAATGCGGCAACGACACCAATGTCACCCAAGGTAATTGATATTATTACCGATGAAATGAAAAATGATTTTGGTAATGCCTCTAGTACCTATGAATTAGGTCGTAGGGCCAGAAATGTAATTGATCGAGCTCGTCACCAGATTGCTCAAGATATTAATGCTCAAGATGGAGAGATTATTTTTACTTCAGGTGGTTCAGAAAGCAATAATACAGCGATTCTTGGAACTGCCTATGCTCGTAAAAATATTGGTAAAAAGATTATTACTACGCCGATCGAACATCCCTCGGTTCTTAATCCAATGAAACGTTTGGAAAATGAGGGCTACAACATTGTCTATTTGAATGTCGATGAAAACGGGCAAATTTCTTTAGAACAGTTAAAAAAGGAATTAACGCCAGACACTATTTTAGTATCGATTATGGCCGTTAACAATGAAGTTGGTACCATTATGCCGCTCAAAGAAATCGGGGCAATGGTAAAGGACTCCAATGCATATTTTCATGTTGACAATGTTCAGGGAATGGGCACAATTAAAATTGATGTTAAGGACATGAACATTGATTTTCTGTCTGTTTCTGCACATAAAATTAATGGACCTAAGTTTTTAGGCTTTTTATATGAAAATGCGGATATCGATATTCCAAATTTGATTTTAGGCGGTGAGCAGGAAACCAAACGTCGAGCTGGAACAGAGAACGTACCAGGAATTGCCGGCTTTGGCGAAGCTGTTCGTGAAGTATCCGAGATTGGTCGTGATGCTTTGCAAAAGAAATATGCTCATTATCAAGACATTATTTTAAAGGAATTAGACGATCATCAAATTAATTATGAAATTAATGGTGGGTATGGTCCGGGTTACTCACATCATGTGCTTAATCTGCATCTCAATGGTGTATCTACTACTTCTTTACAAACAAATCTTGATTTGAATGGATTTGCCGTGTCAGGCGGTTCAGCATGTACTGCTGGTTCTTTGGAGCCATCACATGTTTTAATTGCTTGTTTTGGAGAAAATTCACCAAGAATAAATGAGTCGATCCGAATTTCATTTGGGCGTTATAATACGGATGAAGAAATTGAGCAATTCGCTCAAGAATTAGTAAAAATTGTACAAAGAATTCAATCTAAAAATAAATAGTTGCTTTCAAAAAGAAAGTATCTTATTATAAATAAGTGAGGAAAATTATGGCAAATACAGTTGTGATTAATGGTGATAAACGTAAGTTTACTTTGAATCCTGAGTTGAAGCTTTATGCTTTGATTGATGCTGGCTTTGTGAAGACAGCTAAGGGTAATTTTAATTATGAACATCCCCTTTACAATGATTCACCTTATAACGCGCCTACTAAGTTAAAGATGACCATTAATAAGGACTTGTCGCATTTAACTATGGTTATTACTGATCGCAACGGTTTGCAGAAGGTTAATATTTTTAAAAATAAGCAATTAGCTCCTACTGTAGAACTTTTAGATTATATTTTAAAGGATCTTGAGGAGCGTAAGATTTTGCTTGAAGTAAAGGATTGATTGAATAATGGTTGACAATAGCAAGACTAGAGTAGTTGTAGGTATGAGTGGTGGCGTTGACTCGTCTGTTTCAGCACTTTTACTTAAACAACAAGGCTACGATGTTGTTGGTGTCTTTATGAAGAATTGGGATGATACCGATGATTCAGGCGTCTGTACAGCTACTGAAGACTATGAAGATGTAAAAAAGGTTGCCGATAAGATTGGTATTCCATATTATTCAATTAATTTTGAAAAAGAGTATTGGCACCGCGTTTTTGAATATTTCTTGGATGAATACAAGAAGGGAAGAACCCCTAATCCTGATGTAATGTGCAATAGTCAGATTAAGTTCAAGTCGTTCTTGGAGTTTGCGATGGACTTGGATGCTGACTACATTGCAATGGGGCACTATGCTAAGACTGTTAAGGATGCCAATGGTGTTACTCATATGATGCGTCCTAAGGATGGTAACAAGGACCAGACGTACTTTTTGAGCCAATTGAGTCAAGAGCAGATTAGTAAGGTTATTTTCCCTCTAGCTAACCTAACTAAGCCACAAGTTAGAGAGATTGCTTTGGCTAATGGTTTAGCTACCGCGAAGAAAAAAGATTCTACAGGTATCTGCTTTATTGGTGAGAGAAACTTTAGAAAGTTTTTAAGTGAATTCTTACCAGCTAAATCAGGTAAGATGGTCACTCCTGATGGTAAAGTAGTTGGTGAGCATGCTGGTTTAATGTACTACACCATTGGTCAAAGACAGGGCTTGGGCTTGGGCTCAACTAAGGAATCAACTGATCCATGGTTCGTGGTCGGCAAGGATCTTAAGAAGAATGAATTAATTGTAGAGCAGGGCTATGATAGTCCACTTCTATATGCTAGTCGCTTGAAGGCAAGTGATATGTCATTCTTTACTGGTAAGCCAGATCATGATTTTGAGATGCACTGTACTGCAAAGTTCCGTTATCGTCAATGTGATATCGGCGTGACTGTTAAGTATCATGCCGCAGACAATACTGCTGATGTTTACTTTGATGAGCCAGCTCGTGCAGTTACACCAGGTCAAGCACTTGTTTTATACAAGGGTGAAGAATGTTTAGGCGGCGGTAATATTGATGCTGCTTACCAAGAAGAAAAGCAATTACAATTAGTTTAAAAAATATGCAAAAAGAGCGTTCGATTTTTCGAACGCCTTTTTCTTTGTGCTAAACTATTCTTATTGATTAGACAATTAGGGGGATTTAAGCAATGCAAATTTATTTTGTTCGTCATGGCAAAACTGAGTGGAATTTAGCTAGTCGCTTCCAAGGAGGACATGGAGATTCACCACTTTTGCCACAAAGCTTAGAAGATATAAAAAAATTAGGTCATCACTTGCAAGGAACTAAATTTAGAGGAATTTTTGCCAGTCCGCTTGATCGGGCCTTTAATACCGCTCAGGGCATCGATGATGCAATGAACGCTAACTTACCCGTTGTGATCGATGAACGACTCAGAGAGTTTAATTTGGGTGATATGGAGGGAATGAAGTTTGGGGATGCAGAGAAAAAATTCCCTAAACAAATGGATAATTTTTGGCACCATCCAGATAAATATGATCCGACTGAACTTCATGGTGAGGATTATCCACATGTTATTGCTCGTGGAAAAGCATTTGCTCAAGAAATGGCACAAAGATTTCCTGACGATGATGATAAGATTCTAGCAGTTAGTCATGGTGCGGCATTATCAGCTATTATGGGTGGACTTTTAGGCTATCCATTGAAAGATATTCGCAAAAATGGCGGCCTTAGCAATACCTCTTTAACTGTCTTAGAAACACTAGATGGCGGAAAGACTTTTAAACCGGTAGTGTGGAATGAAACTAGTTATTTAGGACGTAAATTATCGAAGACGGACTCGTTATAATGGATCAAAAAATAGCGCAACTTTATGATGAAGGTAAAGTAGAACAAGCCATTCATCTTTTAATCAAAAAAATCGATCAGCATCCACAACAAGTTGCTAATTATTTGCAGCTATCGACGTATTTAATTGAGCAAGGAAGCTTGGATCAAGCACAGAAGCTATTGGAGCAGGCCCAGCATCTGGTTAAAGAGCCACAAGAATTAAATTATAATCTGGCAGTGTGTTATTACATGCAAGGCGATTTTGATAAGGCACTGGCTTTATTAGATCAGATACCTAATGATGACTTAACTCTTTATCAAAAGGCACTAACTTACTTAAAATTAGGGCAAGGCCAAAAAGCTTTAGCTTATGCTTTGACGATCAAAAAAATTGATGAGCGAATTCAGGAATTGCTAGGCGATATTTGGTTAAGTTTGGGTGAGAATCAACAGGCTCAGCAAATGTATTTGGCAATTCCTGATAATAAGAAAAATGCGAAAGTTTATTTTTTACTAGGTGTCACTACATTAGAAAAAGATCGTGACCAGGCTCAAAAATATTTTGCTCAAGCTAAGCAGATGGATGCTAAGTATTATCAGCAAGCAATGAATCAGTATGCTTCAATTATGAAGATGCTAAATGACAAGGAAAAGAAAAATTATGAATGAATTTACCGGTAAGGTTAACGGGATTGTTTTTGAAAATAGTAAAGACTTGTATAAAATTCTTGACGTTGAAATTATCGGCACTTTATCCGATTATTCTCGTCCCGATATTAAGGTGACAGGGAATTTTGGCGATATTCAAATTAATAGTAGCTATCGCTTCGAGGGTAAACTAGTAATGCATGAAAAATTTGGCTTGCAGTTTAGAGCAAATAACTATAAGCAAGTCTTGCCACATGAAGAGGGATCTTTAACTAAGTATTTGAGTTCGAATAAGTTCCCTGGAATTGGTAAAAAGGCTGCGACTACGATTATTGATGAATTAGGGCTAAATGCCTTAGATGTATTGAAGGAAAGTCCAGCTAAGATTGATAAGCTTTCTTTAACTAGAAAGCAAAAGGATAGTCTTTTGGCAGGACTAAATGCGATGGATTCTTATTCAGAAGTAATTTTAAAATTGGCTAAATACGGCATTAATAAGCGTATTGCAGGACGGGTTTACCAGCTTTATCATGGTGAAGCATTAGCAAAACTAGAGAAAGATCCTTATGCAGCAGTTAATGATATTTCGGGTTTTGCATTTAAAACCGCGGATATGATGGGAAGCCAATTAGATATTGCTAGTGATGATCCACGTAGAATTAAAGGTGCTGTTTATCAAGTATTACTCGATGCTTTAAATGGTGAGGGAGATACTTATGTAGGCTTAGCTGAGTTATTAACAGAAGCAAGTAAATTGCTTCAAATCAATCAATTCGACCCAATTGCTAGCTGTATTAATAGTTTACAAGAAGCTGGCAAAGTAATAGTTGATGGTGAGAATGCTGCTCTACAAAATATTTATCAAACAGAAGTTGATATTGCTCGCTTGATGAAAAACTTGGTAGAAAAAAAAGAAGATAAAAAAAGAGAACAATATGATGATAAAAAGGTAGAGCAAGCAATCAAGGATGCTGAAAAGGAACTTAAGATTCACTACGACGATACACAGAAGTTGGCCATCAAAAACGCAGTTAACCAACCGATTTCTATTTTGACAGGTGGACCAGGTACAGGTAAAACTACTATTATTAATGGAATTTTATTAGTATTACGCAAGCTGGCTGAGATTCCTTCCTCCGCTCTTTACAGTGAAGATCCTCCGTTTTTACTAGCAGCACCGACTGGACGTGCAGCTAAAAGAATGGGTGAAATTACCGGAATCAGTGCTAAAACAATTCACCGAATGTTGGGGTTAGGTATTGGTGATACTAACACTCAGGACTTGAATGAGTTAAATGGTGAAATCTTAATTGTTGATGAAATGTCGATGGTTGACATGTTCCTTTTTAAACAACTTTTGGCAAGTATTCATGATACGCGGCATATTGTTTTCGTTGGTGATAAGGATCAGTTACCTTCGGTTGGAGCTGGCAATGTCTTCAGTGACCTGATTAAATCGCAAGCGTTTCCAACTACTATTTTGAAGCAGATTCATAGACAGGGTGATGATTCAACGATTATTACTTTGGCGCATGATGTTAATGAGGGTAAAGATCAGCAAGCCTTGTTTAAGAAAACAAAGAATTATTCTTTTATTAGCTGTCGTCCCGAATTAGTAGGGGATGCAGTTGGACAAATTGTTAAACTTGCTTTAAAACGTGGATTTGCAAAAGATGATATTCAAGTGCTTAGCGCGATGTATCTTGGCAATGGTGGTGTAACTAACCTTAATAATGTTATTCAGGCAATTTTAAACCCATCTCAGCCTAAAAGTAAGGTATTAGAAGCACATAATGAAGTTTTCCGAATTGGCGATCGTATTCTGCAATTGCAAAATAATCCTGAAAAAGATATTTATAATGGACAAATTGGTAAGATCATTAGCATTGATGAAGATGATGCCAAGGAATGCATGATTGCAGATTTTGATGGAAGAGAAGTTGCCTTTTCTAGAAAAGATTTAAATGATCTGACCCGGGCTTATGCAATCACTATTCATAAATCACAAGGTTCAGAATTTCCATTGGTAATCTTGAATCTAACCATGCAGAATTTTGTGATGCTAAAACGAAATCTTTTGTATACTGCAATAACGCGAGCTGAGAAAAACTTAGTGTTAGTTGGTGATCCACGGGCATTTGTGGCAGCTTTTAAGACGCCGGGAAATGATCGTAAGACTGGCTTAGCAGCGAAGATTTGTCAGCAATTGGGTATTACAAAATCATTGGATAAATCTGATCAAAGCAAGCAGCACGAAAAAGCTCAAGAAATGGAGAATGAAACCGATAAAGCAGAAGTAGCAGAAGATTTTGTTCTAACCCCGGAAAAAATATATTCTGGTGAAATTGATCCAATGATTGGAATGGAAAATATCAAATTATAAGGATAAAAGCCCCTTGAATTGTTAAAACAAGGGGCTTTTTCATTATACAAAATCATGGTATAATTATTGCTGTCTAAACATACGTTCCAAAATATGGATAATTAACATGGATATTACAATAATTACACTAACAGTAGGCATATTAACCTATTATTTTTTTCAAAAGCGAAAAAAGAAGAAAATGAAAAAAATAGAATTATCTGTAACAGATAAGAAAGAAATAACTAAAATTGAAAAAATTGCAGGCAAAAGATTACCATACCGTTTTCCTAATCATAAGAACTTGACCTTTCAGATCATTGAATTAATGCGACCAGGTTATATTAAGCGACGCATTTTTGACAATAAAGGCCATTGTCATTATTTGATTAAGTACTATTTAGATCGTTCAGTGGCGGAATTAGTTGAATTTGGTAAGACGGATGGTCATTATTGGCGTAAGACTAGTTGGAATGGAGAAACTAAGGTAACTTACCATTATGGCAAACATGAATTCAATGAGTTAGACGAAATTACAAAAAATTTGCGCTATTATGGCTCAATAGTCAAAGAAGGTAGAAACAAAATTTTGCCTTTGGAAAATGACTTAAATCAGTATGTGAATGAGTTAGAAAATCATGCTAGTTATCAAAAAGCTTGGATTACACATAAAAAAGTAACTGATTCACAGACTGTTCATGATGCTATGATAGTTGAAAAAACTTTGTTGAATAATAAACGTGATTTGAAACGAGCTTTGGCTCTGCAAAATGTTTTACGAATTCGGGCAATTAATTCTGGCTATAAGGTTTACAATCAAAAAGTAAACGCATTTCAAAAAAGAATGACTGAACTACATTTGAATCAAATAAAAAATTTGCGACCTATGAATATTTTATCTCAACGTGATTTGCGCCATCTTAGCAATCTCTTGGCAGGCGCTGCCGCAGAAGAATTAGTGAATTCTCGTTTACGTGAAGTGCAGACAGGGAAAGAAATAATTCATAATTTACTGTTACCATATCCCTATGAAAAAAAGAATAGTTTAGGGAGTAACCAAATTGATCATGTGATAATTACGACTAGCGGGATTTTTTGCTTGGAAACCAAAGCACGAACAAGTAAAAATGGACAGTATAATGTGCAGGCTGATTATGATCAGATAGCTGATCAAGTGGCCAAGCATAAAGAAAGTATTAAATATGTCCTAGAAAAAAGCAACAACCCAGTGATTATTAATTTATTGAGACGCTTGCCAAATATAGATCAATTAATCAGAAACGTGGTTGTATTTGTAAGTAGAACAGATGATGAGTTCACATTGACTGATTCGAACCGTTATCAAAAAATGGGAATAGATGTTGTGCAATTGGCAGATATTCAGTCGTTATTAGTCAAAGCTAAAACTGGAATTGGATTACAGCCAGACGAAATTGCAGCTATCAAAGAAGAAATGGATAATAGTAAACAATTGCAAGAAGAAAAAAATTATCAAGAAAATGTTCTATTTTTTGAAGATCAGGAGTCAACGTTAACTCAAAAGCAGGTGGAAGAGCAATTGTATCATGCTAATCAGGTGATTAAACATATCGATCAGATTAATGGACTTCTTGGTAATTACTTGCAAGAAGCACGGGAGTGGCAAAAGCAGTATCAAAAATACCGTTATTGGAAGAAATTTTATGATCAAGTACATGATTTCATTGATCAGGACCAATATTATCAAAATCATAATTCGAAAAGAGATATTTTAGATAAGATATAAAAAAGGAAGAATTTGGAATTCTTCCTTATTTTAATAAATTAAAATGATCAACTTTAAATGTTACTTTGAAGGGCTGCTTTTCAATATCTTCACCATCAATTTGAGCATATTCACTTTTATTGGTTTGAACTAGGATTTCTTTAGCTTCAATATAATGAAATTCTGGTGCATTAACGTGTGAACCATCTTTGATCAGCTTACCAAAAAGCCAGAGAAACTTGCGTAAACTCGGTTTTTCAACAATTACTGTATCAAGATGGTGACTGTAAATGTCCGCTTTTGGCAAAATAGCAAAACCACCGCCAAAGTAGGGATGGTTAGTAGTAGTGACAAAGTATGCATCTCCGTAACGAAGAGTTTCGTTTTTAGTTTTAACAGTCACTGTAAAGGTATCCTGCTTAATTAGTGCCTTGATTATATTTAGGCCATAAATCATATTTCCAGAATTGAGGTGATTGAGGTGTTTTTTTAATTGCTCATGATTACTCTGATGAACAACAAAGGCATCAAAACCAATACCGAAATTATTAACAAAGTAACCCTTAGGAATTTGTTTAATATTTGATGTGAAAAAACCACAATCAACTTGTTCCGGTTCAGGATCTCGGAGCAAATTGTTGATTAATTGCCTGGGATCTGCGGTTAATCCAGCACCACGGGCAAAATCATTGCCTGTTCCTGCAGGCAAATAAGTAATAGCTGTTTCAGGATAATTAGAAGTCTTTATTCCATTTAAAACTTCATTAAAGGAGCCATCTCCACCAACTACGATTAAAACATGTTCAGAAGAGAGATGTAAATTAGCGTAATTTTGTGCTAGAACGACTAATTCTCCAGGATAATGACTTTTTTGTCGCTTAAAAGGAATATTCATTTCTTTTAGTATATCTTGTAATTCTTTATCAGCTTTAATAGCATTGCCATTCCCAGCGACCTCATTAACTAATAACTGAACTTTAATTTTTTTATGCATATTGTTCATTTTCTAAAATAAAAGACTCCCTAAGGAGTCCTTTTTACTATTTCTTTTCGATAATGATTGGTAAAATCATAGGCCGTCGTTCAGTCTTGGAATACAAGAAGTCTGAAAGATTTTCGGTGATCGCCTTTTTAATGTCACTTTCTTTTGGTCTATTTGATTTAGCCATTTCATTTCTAAGCACATGATAAACATGCTTTTGCGCTTGACTAATTAACTCAGTTGATTCACGCATGTAGACAAATCCGCGACTGAGAATATCAGGACCAGCTAAGACTCGCTTGTGCTTATAATCAACTGTAGCAACTGCAACAACTAAACCTTCTTCAGAAAGAATTTGACGATCATGAACAACAACGTTGCCAACGTCTGCAGTACCAGAAGTATCAACGTAAACGTCACCTGCAGGAATATGTCCTGCGATTCTAGCGCCATCAGGGCCAAAGCAGACAACTTCACCATTAGATAAAACAAAAGTGTTTTCAGCGGGTACACCGGCTTGTTGAGCAAGCTGGGTGTGAATAACCTGCATTCTGTACTCACCATGAACAGGAATCATGTACTTAGGTTTAACTAAGCGAACCATCATCTTTAACTCTTCTTGGCCGCCGTGTCCGGAAGTATGAACGTTATTTACTCTTCCGTGAATAACATCGGCTCCGCCTTCCATTAACTTATTGATTAAGTGGTTAACACTTAATGTGTTACCTGGAATTGGGTTAGAGGAGAAGATGACTGTATCACCAGGTTGTAAGCTGATTTGACGGTGAGTACCATTAGCAATTCGCGATAAAGCGGCTAATGGTTCACCTTGAGAACCAGTACATAAAATCATTACTTTTTCAGGTGGTAGTTTGTTGATCTCATCTGCGTCAACAATTAGATCCTTAGGCAAATTTAAGTAGCCCAAGTCGACCCCATTATCAACGCCATTTTCCATACTACGTCCAAAAATTGCAACCTTTCTACCGGTATCAATTGCAGCTTGAATAGCAGTTGATACACGATAAAGATTAGATGCAAAAGTGGCAAAAATAATTCTACCGTGGATTCCAGTGATGATATTATGTAGTGACTTAGCTACAAATCGTTCAGACTTAGTAAATTGTGTTACTTCAGCATTAGTTGAATCTGAGAGAAGAGCAAGTACACCTTCATTGCCTAATTGAGCCATCTTTTGAAAATCTGGTGCAGGTTGATCCATTACTGGTGTTAAGTCAAACTTAAAGTCACCAGTAAAGACAACGGCACCGAGTGGTGTATGAACGGCAATACCTAAAGTATCAGGAATAGAGTGAGTAGTTCTAAAGAAAGAAACGGAAAGTTTCTTAAACTTCAAAACAGTATCCTCATGCTCTTCGTGTAGTTCAGTTGTCTTTAAAATTCCGTGTTCTTCCAATTTGCCTCTAATTAATGAAAGGGCAAATGGTGTCGCATAGACAGGAATTTCAGGAATTTTTTCTAACAAAAATGGAATACCACCGATATGGTCTTCATGTCCGTGACTAACCACAAGAGCTTTGATTTTCTTACGATTCTTGATTAGGTAAGAATAGTCTGAAATAACGTAATTAATACCTAATAGGTTATCTTCGGGGAATTTAATACCACAGTCCATGATGATAATTTCATCCTGATACTGAACACAATACATATTTTTGCCGATTTCATGCAAACCCCCGATTGCATAAACGGCTACTTCATTATTTTTAATTCGCACTCTTTATTACTTCTTGTCGAACGTTGTTAACTTAAAGTCAGCATGTTCTTTTTCGTAAGTTAACGAATTACCAGTTAATTCTTGGATGAGTTCAATGTTATAGGGGGTATTGTCCTCAACCATACTTCTTGCTTCGACCATGTTGTTTGCTTCCATGTAAAGAGTTTGTGTAGTTTCTCTACGAGGATTGACAATCTTGTCTTTTTGATACAAAACTTTGTAGATCATAAATGATTCTCCTTATTAATGTATAAACGTTCAATGTAGAGTAAAAATTACTCAATAGCTATAAAAATTTTATCATAATTATAAAGTTAAGTATATAATTATGTTTCTTTTGATTTTTACCGATTAAATTTGGTCAATGTTATTGACGTAAAATAACATCAGTTGTACGATAATCATGTAGTAAATGATTAATAAATTCATTTGCTCGTTATAAGAAGTCTCTTCAATCTTCTTAATTCCCAATGTATGAGTCACTGGCCTAGTTAACCAGTGACTTTTTTATACAAAAAAGCCTGCATCTGCAGGCTTTTGTTTTGGTTAAATAACAATTAAGAAATTACGACTGTATCTTCTTTAAGTGCGAATGGATCCTGCTTATTAATGCGGTCATAGAACAAGTGACCATTTAAGTGATCAATTTCATGAGAAGAAACAATTGCTGGGTAATCCTTTAAGCGAATGGTTTTTTCTTCACCGTCAACGGTGTAGTAATGAATGGTTAATTTATCAGGGCGGGGAACGTAACCATTAATAACTTCATCAACACTAAGGCAACCTTCACCTTCGCTAAGACAAGCTTGACGAACAGATTCAGAGACAATCTCTGGGTTAACATAAACTTCTTTAAAGATAATTTTGCCTTGATCATCAGGAACTAAAAGTGCAGCCATTTGTACACCTTCACCTACTTGAGGTGCGGCTAGGCCAACGCCTGCTCTTAATTGGTGCTTTTCAGCAATCTTAGGATCTTGTGAATCAATTAAGTATTGCATCATATCATCAGCTAATTTTTTATAGTGATCACTAAGTGGAAATGTTAAAGGCTTGGCAACTTGACGTAAGACGGGATCACCGTCACGTACGATATCTTTCATTAAGATCAAAATAATTACTCCTTTTTAAAAATTATTATCTACATTATATTTTTACCATAGTTTAATAGTTTTTGCTTGTTTTTGCATAAAAAAATCCAGGGTTAACTTGATTGTTAAGCGTTGACCCGTATGCAGTTAGGTGGTAAAATTCACTAACGTAACTATACAGATTTAAGAAAAGCACTTCGATAAGGCGCTAATGCGTTACCGAAACTGTGACAGAGTCACAGTTTTTTTATTGAAGAGTGGGGAGGAATACTTTTGTCAGAAAAAAGAAGAGACGATCTAAGAAACATTGCGATCATTGCCCACGTTGACCACGGTAAGACTACCTTGGTTAACCAATTATTGAAGCAATCTGATACTTTGCCAGAACACATGAATCTGGAAGATCGTGCTATGGACTCAAATGCCATTGAACGTGAACGCGGTATTACTATTTTGTCTAAGAACACTGCTGTTAAGTATAAGGATACTACTATCAACATCTTGGATACACCAGGTCACGCTGACTTTGGTGGGGAAGTAGAACGTGTTATGCACATGGTTGACGGTGCATTGCTTTTGGTTGATGCCTATGAAGGTCCAATGCCACAGACTCGTTTCGTTTTAAAGAAAGCTTTGGAAGCTGGCGTAAAACCTATCGTTGTTTTAAACAAGATTGACCGTCCAGGCGCTCGTCCTAAGAAGGTTTTGGATGATGTACTTGAACTTTTCATCGAATTAGGTGCCAACGATGAACAGCTTGACTTCCCAGTTGTTTATGCATCAGCTTTGAATGGTACTTCATCATATGATCCAGATCCAAGTACTCAAAAGGAAACTATGGATCCAATCTTTGATACCATTATTAAGAATATTCCTGCTCCAGTAGACAACTCTGATGAGCCATTACAATTCCAAATCACCATGCTTGATTGGGATGACTATGTTGGTCGTATCGGTGTTGGTAGAATTTACCGTGGTAAGGTTAAAGTTAGTGACAACATCACTGTTATGAAGCGTGATGGTTCAACTCAAAACTTCCGTGTTACTAAGTTATTTGGTTACTTTGGCTTGAAACGTAACGAAATTAAGGAAGCTAAGGCTGGAGATATTATTGCCATTAGTGGTATTAATGATATCTACGTGGGTGAAACTATTGCATCAGCTGAACATCCAGAAGCATTGCCACTTCTTAAGATTGATCCACCAACTCTTCAAATGGACTTTGTTGCCAACGATTCACCATTTGCAGGTCGTGAAGGTGATCAAGTAACTCCTAAGAAGCTTGAAGATCGTTTGATTCGTCAAACTCGTACCGATGTTTCTTTGAAGGTTGAACCAACTGATCAATTGAACGCTTGGACTGTTTCAGGTCGTGGTGAACTTCACCTTTCAATTTTGGTTGAAGAACTTCGTCGTGAAGGCTTCGAATTACAACTTTCACGTCCTAAGGTTATTTACCGTGAAATTGATGGTACTATGTGCGAACCATTTGAATCAGTACAAATCGATACTCCAGATGAATATGTTGGTTCTGTTATTGACTCACTTTCACAAAGAAAAGGTGAGATGAAGAATATGGAATCAACTGGTAATGGTCAAACTCGTCTTGAATTTTTAGTTCCATCACGTGGTTTGATTGGTTACAATAATGAATTCATGTCACAAACTGGTGGATATGGTATCATGAACCACACCTTTGAAGCATATAAGCCAGTAGTAAAGAACTGGAACCCAGGTCGTCGTAATGGTGCATTGGTATCCATTAGCCAAGGTCAATCAACTACTTACTCACTTCAATCAGTAGAACAACGTGGTGAGTTATTCATCGGTGCTGGTGTTGAAGTTTACGAAGGTATGATTGTTGGACAATCATCACGTGAACGTGATATTGCTGTTAACGTAACTAAGGGTAAGAACTTAACTAACACTCGTGCTGCCGGTAAGGACCACGCTGCTGCTATTAAGACTCCTAGAACGTTGACTCTTGAAGAAGCTATCGAATTCTTAAATGATGATGAATATTGTGAAGTAACTCCCGAATCTATTCGTTTACGTAAGAAGATTTTGAACACTTCAGAACGTCAAAAGGCTGATAAGAAGCGTAACCGTGCTAACTAAGATAGTTTAATAAATTTTAAAAGGTCGTCACTTGATAGAAGTGATGATCTTTTTGTTTTATAATGAAAAAAGTATTATTTAGATAAAGGGGCAACGCTTGTGCGTCGAAAATTACGTTATCTTAATTACCAGATTTTTATTCCCTATCTTATTTTAGTAGTGGTTGGGATAATTTTGGTATATTCAGCTAGTTCAGATATTTTATTAGTTAATGGATTTAAGCCAAATGTCTATGGGATACGGCAAGCAATCTATGCTATAGTAGCTTTCTTTTTGTTTGGGATTCCGTTTTTTGCATTAAGAATCAAAGTATTTAAAAATCCAAAGTTTGTAGGGGGATTTTTATTAATTTGTATACTTATGCTAGGATGGCTAGTATTTCTACGTTTTGCTCATGGCAGTAGTGCGGCAGTTAATGGTGCTGTAGGTTGGATTAACTTGGGCTTTATCAATTTGCAGCCGCTAGAAGTTACTAAATTGGCTCTGGTCATTTATTTGTCATATGTACTAGACAGAAGAGATGGAAAATTAGTCAAGGGTAAGATCAAACATAATTTGTCACACCCAGCAATTTTGGCGGCTTTTTTAATGTGTTTGGTTATTGTTGAACCTGATTTTGGTGGGACAGCAATTTTATTTATGATCACTTTAGTAATGTTTTCAGTATCAGGGGTTCCAACTAAATTAGCTTTAACTTGGTTAGCTGGGATTGTGATCTTAGTGGCAGCTGTATTTTTTATTGTAGTTGCCTGGAATCCTGGATTTTTACAAAGAAGTTATCAATTCCAACGACTAATGTCGTTCTTGCATCCCTTTGAATTAGAGCAAAAAGGTGGGGCCCAGCTAGTTAACTCCTATTATGCAATCCACAATGGGGGATTATTTGGCGTAGGACTAGGTAATAGTATGCAAAAGCGAGGTTACTTACCAGAGCCGTATACCGACTTTATTTTATCCATTACAGCAGAAGAAGTAGGTGTGATTCTGACAATTTTATTGGTTGGATTACTCTTTTATTTGATGTGGCAGATTATGGAAGTTGGGGTTCACGCGGTTTCTCAATTCGACGCATTAATTTGCTTTGGCGTGACGACTATTATTTTTACAGAAGCATTCTTTAATATCGGTGCAGTACTAGGATTGTTGCCGATTACGGGGGTTACGCTGCCATTTATTTCATATGGTGGTTCATCAATGATTGTCTTGACTGCTGCGATTGGTTTAGTACTGAACGTTTCAGCAAATGAAAAAATGTTACAAGAAAAGGATGAAACAGTTGCATGAGTATCAATAAAGAAATTGAAAGTACCCACTTAATTAAAAGGGTAGCATTGATTATTTATTTAAAATCAGTTAGTGATCAATATAAGTTGCGCCATTTTGGTGACATTGTTTATTTTTCTAAAAAAATGAAATATTGTGTTCTTTATGTTAATCGCAACGAATGCAATGAAATCAAAGGACAAATTGCTCATTTGGATTTTGTTAATCATGTCGAAATTTCAGCTGAAGAAGAAGTAAATTTGGATAGCCAACATATTGAAAATCAATTAGCTGAGATGGCCCAAAAAGCAGAAAAGAAATTGCAACTTGAACAAGAAAAAAGTGAGAATCAACTAAAATGAGAATTATTTCAGGGAAATATGCTAAAAGAAATTTATTTACTTTGAAAAGTAATCGGACAAGACCAACCAGTGATAAGGTGAAAGAATCCCTTTTTAATTCATTGGGACAATTTTTTCAGGGTGGTAATGTTTTAGACTTATATGCTGGTAGTGGTGCCTTAGGAATTGAAGCTGTTTCAAGGGGCTGTGACCATGCGAGTCTGGTTGATATTAATCATGCTGCTTGTACAATTATTAAGAAAAATGTTGCTTTAACTAAGGAAGAGCAGCGTTTTAATGTTTATAATATGCGCAGCTCTGCAGCATTAAAATTATTTTCTGAGAATGATGAAAAGTTTGATCTAGTTTTTCTTGATCCGCCCTATGCCAAAGAAAAAATCGCTAAGGACATGTTGCAGATGGTAAAGTCGAACCTACTTAATGATCATGCAATTGTGGTAGCAGAAACTGATGATCATACAGAACTGGGTGAAATTACTGGTTTTTCATTGATCAAAGAACACCATTTAGGAAAAACAATTGTGAGGATTTATCGAAAGGACTAATAATGACAATCGCTTTATTTCCAGGGAGTTTTGATCCGATTACTAATGGGCATGTGGAGACCGCTAAAAAGGCTGCTGAAATTTTTGATAAAGTATATGTAGTTGCGATGACCAATACAGCTAAGAAATACTTGTTTACGCCTGAAGAACGTGCTGATCTAATCAGGGATGCACTAAGGGAAATACCTAATATTGAAGTGCTAGAAAGACCGGAAGAAGTAACCGTAAATTTAGCACATGAATTGCATGCTAAAGTTATGGTGCGCGGTGTACGCAACAGTGCTGATTTCCGCTATGAACAGGAGATTGCTGGGATTAATAAAAAATTGGCTCCAGATGTGAATACAGTTTTGCTTTTTGCGAGTCCAGAAAATTCTTTTGTAGCTTCAAGCATGATTAAGGAATTAGCTCGTTTTGATGAAGATGTTAGTCTGTTTTTACCTAAAAAAGCAGCGATTGCATTGAGAGAGAAGCTAAAACATGAATAATAAGAAAAACAATCAATCGAAAAAGCACTTGCGTAATTGGCTCTTGGCACTAATTGCGCTTGTTTTATTAGTGGTACTTGCTGTTTGGCCGACTGATTATTATATTGAATATCCTGGTGAGGCAATGCCCGTGGGCCAGTTTATTAAGTCATCAAATAAACGTCCGAATAATTTTTATTTGGTGACAGTTAGCGTAACTAGTCGGCCGTCTCCGTTTTTGCAATATCTATGGAGTTTTACTCGTCCCTATGATGAGCGTGTATCAAGCAAGGAGCTGCTAGGAGGTCAAACTAGTGCTCAATATAATGAGTTGCAAAACTGGTATATGGAAACAAGTCAGCAGAATGCAATTTATTATGCAGCTAAAAAAGCAGGTAAACAGCATAGCTTAAAATATCTAGGCGTTTATGTAATGGAAGTCCAGAAAAATTCTAGTTTTAAAAATAAGCTCCAAATTGGTGATACCGTTTTAGGCGCAAACGGGCATCGTTTCAGGTCAACTGAAGAGATGATGAATTATTTGCGTAAACAAAAAATTGGTGCACGAGTAACAATCTCAGTTTTGCGTGGTAAGCAAGAGAAACACTTTACTGGCAAAATTGTTAAGGTAAAGGGTACTAATAAGCCAGGAATTGGAATTCAATTAGTTGAGCATGTAGTTGTGAAAACTAAGCCTAAGTTAAAAATTAATGCTGGCAAAATCGGTGGCCCCTCAGCCGGATTGATGTTCACACTTGAAAGCTATGAGGTCTTTACCAAGCAGAACTTAAGTAAGGGACATAAGATTGCGGGAACAGGTACGATTTCACCTACTGGAAAAGTAGGAATCATTGGTGGCGTTGATAAAAAAGTGGTAGCTGCTAGCAGAGAAGGTGCAGAGGTCTTCTTTGCGCCGACTGATTCAACCAGTGTGAAGAAAAGTGAAACTAATTATGCAGTTGCTAAGAGAACCGCAAAGAAAATTCACACCAAAATGAAAATTGTCCCTGTGAGCACTTTTGATGATGCATTAAACTATCTAAAGACACACTACTAAAAAAATTCAAAAAAATTTGAAGTCCAGAAAAAATTCTGGGCTTTTTTTGCGTAATAAATAGTAGAGGTGATTTTTATGAATTTTGGAAAAATAAAAGAATTTGTGCTTGAGAAAAAAGTATATCTCATTGGTGCAATAATTCTTGTAGTTGGATTTTATGGATTAAAGAAAGGGGATCATCAAGAAAATGCTGCTGCAGTGCAGGATCAAGTTATGCAGTCTAGCATTAGTAGTTCAGGTGCAACCACTAATACTAATGCAGTGACTAGCAGTAGTTCAACAACCGTTTCTAAGACTGTAACTTGTGATATTTCCGGTGCGGTGAAGCATCAGGGAGTATATACATTGAAAAATGGTGCTCGTCTGCAGGAGTTAATTGAGGCGGCTGGAGGTACTACTGCTAGAGCACAATTAAAAGCTATTAACCGCGCTACTTTGCTTAAGGATCAAGATAAAATTCATATTCCTTACAAGGGTGAAAAGGTTGAAAATGTGGCAACTGCAGGATCAGCTGATAATAGTCAAAATAATGGGAGTACTAGTAGCAGTAGCCCAAGTAATCAAGGGGATGGCACTAAGATCAACTTAAATACTGCTAATGTAACGGAACTACAAAAGTTAACTGGAATTGGTCAAAAAAAGGCAGAACAGATTATTGCTTATCGTGAACAAAATGGTTCTTTTAAAAAGATAGAAGATTTAATGCAGGTATCGGGAATAGGAGAAAAGACTTTTGCGAGCCTTAAAGATCAATTGGCTGTTTAAAAATGAAGTTGGCTTTTACTTAATAACCGCTTTGTTGCTAATTACAATCTCTTTTTTGGCTTTTTCTTGTACAACAATGGTGCAAAAAATAGTAGCTTTATTTTTTCTGGGTTACTTTTTGCTACTGTTGGTACAAAAATATCGAGTTAGTTTAAAAATAGTTAGTCTAATAGTTGGGGCATTTCTATTACTAATTTTTTTAAGTAAATCAAAAACCAATTTTGTTTTAACCCAGCAGAGCCAATTAAGAATTTACCCTGATCAGGTAAGAATTAAAGACGACTACTTAACAGGTGTGGGTAATTTTGCTCAAGGTAAAATTTTAATTAGTGGCAAGGTAACAGATGCTCAAAAAGAACTGCTTAAGCATGGGAACCCTATTTTAGTGACAGAAATTAATGGGGAATGCAATTCAATTGAGCCAGCAACTAATATTGGTGAGTTTAATTTTCAGAATTATTATCAGGCAAAACAGATTTACCAAAAATTGAAATACAGTAGTTGTCAAATGAAGCTATTACCGATTACTGATTTTGGGGATCAATTGCATCAATTACGTTTTGAATTGCAGAACTATTTTGCCAAGATGCCACAGTTGTTAGGCTTTTTCGCTAGTGAATTAATCTTGGGTGAAAATAATGCTCAAGAAAATCAAGAAATACTAAATAATTATCGAGATTTGGGTGTTATTCACTTGTTAAGCATTTCAGGCTTACATGTTGGAATCTATGTCTTATTAATTAGCGTATTTTGTTTTAACTTGAAACTGACGGATGAAGAAACTTTTGTCTGCTGTACATTGGTTTTATTGCTAGGTATTTTTCTAAGCAATGGTCAAGCCGGCTTTGTAAGAGCGAGTTTAACCTACTTTTTAGGCAAAATTTGTAAGTTTAAGAAATATCATGTTGCGTCGATAGATCTGCTGGGATTGACCTGCATTTTACATCTTTTAGTAGTACCGCGTTTATTTCTGGCAACTGGAGCCTTATTGAGCTATATTTTGGCATTGGGTTTACAGTTAACTGATAAGTTTGGCAGTTTTAAACAAGCAATTTTGTTAAATATTTTATTAACGCCATTACTATTGCTTTTCTTTTATCAGGTCAATTTTTTAACTGTAATTTTTAATATGTTAGTAGTGCCATATTTCAATTGGATAGTTTTACCAATTGCTTTTTTCAATATTGTGACGTTTGGTCTGACTAAAGATTTTGCTCCGGTATTAGAAAAAGTGCTTGAATTAGGTGAGAAAATCATTGGTCAATTATCTGCTACTAAGTTGGGACTACTAACTTTTGGGCAAATTAATTGGTGGCAGTGTCTGTTGCTATTAATAGTAACGATTATTTTAATTGTTTCTTTAAGAGAAAAAGTTAACTGGCGCTTTAATAGTAAGAAAATTATGGTGGGCTTGTTGAGCTTGTATGTAATTTTCTTCAGCATGATTCATTTTCCTTTGCGAGGGCAAGTAACCTTCATTGATGTGGGCCAAGGAGATAGTATTCTAGTGACTACGCCATTTCCTCGCAAGGTATATTTAATTGATACTGGTGGGAAACTAAACTTTAGTGGCAAAAAGCAGACACCTCAGATTGATCGAATTACTATTCCATTTTTGAAAAGTCAGGGAATTAATACGATTGACGGAGTCTTTGTTTCGCATCAAGATGCCGATCACGTTGGTGATTTAGGACCATTACTAGAGCAGGTTAATGTTAAGAAATTATTTATGGCCGAAGGACTAATTAAGAATCCATCTTTTCAAAAGAGATTAGATGGTCGTGTAAAAGATACCAAATTAGTGGAGTTACTTGCAGGAATGCGGGTGAAAGAACCGCAGATTACATTTAATGTGGTTTATCCATATCAAGCAGGAGAAGGAAAGAATGAAGATTCCCTGAGTTTGCTTTTTAGAGTAGCGAATAAGAATTGGTTGTTTACAGGAGATTTAGGTCAAGATGGTGAAAAGGAAATTATGCAGAGGATGAAACTTCAGGTAGATTATTTTAAATTGGGTCATCATGGCAGTAAAACATCATCCAATCCAGACTTTTTACGTGCAATCCATCCTAAGCAAGTTTTTATTTCTGCTGGTCGAAAAAATAGGTTCGGGCACCCCCATCAAGAGACGCTAACGACACTAACTCAACAACAAATACCATGGGTTTCAACGCAAGACTGTGGTATGATTAGCTGGTATTATGGCGGACTGCAAAGTCCTAGATTTAGTTACTTTTTAAAGCGGGATAAAAAATGACCTTACTTTCTTTGTTTAAAAATACAAATAACAATAATCCACATACCTTAATTTGGGGTGCAGATGACTTTCTCAATGATTACTTGGTTAGATCATATGCCAAGGAAGATCGCTTTAAAGATTTGGAGCACGTGACTGTCGATTGCGAAAGCGATGGCTTAGATGAATTGATTGCGAGCTTAACTGAATCCAGTTTATTTAGTGAACAGAAATTTATTGTAGTCAAAAATCCTTTCTTTTTAACAGCTAAGGTATCTAAAAAATTACAGAAACAAATTGATGACTTACAAAAAATTTTTGAAAACTTAGCTGATTTAGAAGATGTAGTAGTAATTGTTGCTTCTTATGAAAAAATTGATAGGCGTAAAAAACTGACTAAAACTGTTCTAAAGCAATTCAATGTGGTTGAGCCACAAATTAGGCCCTATGAAGTTGCTTCAACGACTAAAGCCTTGATCAAAGATGAGGGATATATAATCACACAGTCAGCTTTACAGCTGCTAATTGAGCGAAGTGATCAGGTAATTGACACTATTTTAAGCAATTATCAAAAGCTAAAAATGGTAGCTACCGATAACAAAATTACTGAAAAATCAGTAATGCAAAATGTAGATTTGTCCCTAGCACAAAATATTTTCGCTATTTTGGAGTCGGCTTTAGATAAGAATTACCGTGAAGCAGTTGAGCGCTTAGATAATCAATTACGTGAAGGGACTAATCCAATTCAATTATTAGCGGTCTTTGAAAATCAATTAGAATTGATTTTGGTCGTTAAGATCTTAGCACAAAGAGGTCGTAGCGAACCACAAATTGTAAAAGAATTAGGCGTTCATCCCTATAGGGTTAAGTTAGCCCTACGTAATCGGTTGAAGATAGAAAAGCTAGAAAATTTATTAAGGGATGCAATCGACTTAGAATTTAAATATAAAAATGGAACTTACCGTGAAGATAATTTTTTGAAATTATTTATCTTAAATGTCTAAGAGTATACAAAAAGAGGAGATCGCTGCAGATCTCCTCTTTTTATTATTAGTAATAAGTAAGATTTACTTGTTTGCTAACTTGTTTAAACGACTCTTGTCACGAGCAGCCTTGTTCTTGTGGATTAAGCCTTTTGAAGCAGCCTTATCCAAAGCACGTTCAGCTTCTAAATGCAACTTGGAGACGTCTTCCTTACTATCACTTTCAACAGCGTTCTTAAACTTCTTGATAGCAGTTCTTAACTTGCTTAATTCAGAAGCGCGGCGTTCGTTAGTAGCGTTTTGAGTCTTAACACGTTTGATAGCTGATTTGATTTGTGGCATGAAATTCACCTCCAATGATTTAGAAATTTACTTCATCCATTATACTTAAGAAATATCACGGATGCAAGATAATTTCCGCTTGCTTTTTTAAAAAATAATGTGTATGATTGAGACTGTTGTGAACCGCTAACGCTGTTTATTTGTTCACGCCGACGATAAACGTTGTTAACGGCAATTATTTAATGAAAGGTGAATTTAACTATGGCAATTTCAAAGACTGAAAAAGAAAAGATTATGAAGGAATACGCAACTCACGAAGGTGACACTGGTTCTGTTGAAGTTCAAGTTGCTCTTTTGACTGCTGATATCAACAACTTGACTGATCACATGAAGAGTCACAAGCATGACCACCACTCATACGTTGGTTTGCTTAAGAAGATCGGTCACCGTCGTAACTTGCTTCGTTACCTTGAAAACAACGACATTAACCGTTACCGTGAATTGATCAAGAAGTTAGGTCTTCGTCGTTAATTTTTACATAATATTGAATAATGAAGCTAGCCGAAAAGGCTGGCTTTTTTTGTCTCTGTCATAATTTTATTCTTTATGCTAAAATTGAAACAGATTATTTTTACGTTGAGATCGATAGATCCATAAGAATTAAAAATTAGATAGAAAAGGAAATATAATGGCTGATCAAATCAAAATTATGATCTTGAGCGGTGTGCGTGAACAAGGTAAAGATATGTTTGCCGTTCAAGTTAATGATGAAATTTTTGTTCTTGATGCCGGATTAAAGTACCCTGATAGTTCTTTATTTGGTATCGATGTAGTAATTCCTGACCTTGATTTCTTTGAACAATACGGAGATCGAGTAGCAGGTATCTTTTTAACACATGGGCATGCTGATTCAATTGGTGCATTGCCATACATTTTGCGTAAATACGATATTCCAGTATTTGGTTCACAATTGAGTATCGAACTTGCTAAAATTGAAGTACAACGCGAAAACAAACGCCGTAAGAATAGTTTGTTCCACGTAATCGATGCAGATACTGAAATTGATTTTAAGAATGCAAGTATTTCATTCTTCCATACGACACACTCAATTCCTGATTCACTTGGAATAGATGTACATACACCAGCAGGTGAAATTGTTTATACTGGTGACTTTAAATTTGATCCAACAGCTGCGTTAAATTATCGGACTGATATGGATCGCTTAGCTGAAATTGAACAAAAGGGCGTTTTAGCGCTTTTAAGTGATTCATCTAATGCAGAAGCATCTTTCCCTAATGCATCTGAACAAGATATTGGTAAATTTGTGACTAATGTCTTCAGAAATGCTAAAGGCAGAATTATCGTAGCTGCTAAAGCCTCTAACTTGAATCGTGTTCAAGAAGTTTTAAATGCTGCAGCAGCAACAGGGAAACGCGTCTTATTAACTGGCCGCGATCTAGCTAAGATTGTTAGAACTTCAATGAAATTAGGCTATTTAGATGTGCCTGAAGGCTTGTTGATGCGAGTTAAGGATCTGAAGACTGTGCCAGATGAGCAGACAGTTATATTAGAGACTGGGCGTATGGGTGAACCACTTAACTCATTACAAAAAATGGCTAAGAAGCGTCATAGTATGATTACGATTCATAAGGGCGATTTGGTCTTTATTGCAACTACTCCGTCACATGCGGTTGAAACGATGGTAGCTGAAACCAGTGATTTGGTATATAAGGCTGGCGGTACGGTTATCCAGTTAGGCAGAAATATACATACTAGTGGGCATGCAACTGGTCGTGATCTGCAACTTTTGATTACAACCTTGAAGCCAAAATTCTTAATTCCAGTAATTGGTGAATATCGTTTACTTGAAGTAGTACGTGATTTGGCTATTAAAGCTGGAATGAATCCTAAAGATATATATATTACCAAGAATGGTGACTGTCTTGAATATGACTTTAAGCAAAAGCGTTTCTTCTTAACTGACCCAGTACCAGGTGAAGATACCATGATCGACGGTTCTGGTGTTGGTGATGTTGGTAATATTGTGCTACGTGATCGTGAGGTCCTATCAGATGACGGAATCTTTATTGCGGTTGTTACAATTGACCGTAAGAAGAAAAAGATTATTGCAGAGCCAAAAGTCACTAGTCGTGGTTTCGTCTATATCAAGGCTAATCGCCAGTTGATGAGTGATTCAATTGATGTAATTAAAAAAGCAATTCAGGCCAATTTTGAACACAAAAAGTTTGATTGGACTGAATTGAAGCAAGATATCCGCGGTGATTTGGAGAAGTTTTTATACAAGAAAACTAACCGTCGTCCAGTGATCTTGCCCGTGGTCATGGAAGTAAATCAAAACCGTCATCGTGCTATGCAGAAACGCAATGAAAAAGCACAAAATGACAATAAGAACCATGCCAAAGACGAAAATAAAAAAACAAAAATAAATAAGAAAAAAGAAAGTAATAAGAAAGACTAAAAATGACATCAGTAAGCCAACAAAATTTATTGAAACTTGCTGAAGAAGATGAGCGTAAGGGAGATCTCGAAGCAGCTATTCAAAATCTAGAAGAAGCATTACGTGGAGAGCATTCATTGGACGTTATTTTGAAACTCTGCAAACTCTATTCCGCTAATAAACAAGAAGATCAGGCATATGCTTTAATTAAAGAGGAGCCTGATCTTTTTTCTGATCAGCGAGTATTTAAAAGTTACTGTCAAATTCTAGCTAAAAATAATTTTTTTATTGAAGCTCTACAACTAAAAAATCTTGTTGGAGTGGACTTATCAGAAAAGGTAAAACCAGCTTCTGAAGAAAAACAGCGGCAGATTATGCAAAACTTTAAACAACGAGAACAGGTTACTCAGTTGGATTATGAAAGTTTACATAAGTTAAACCTGCCTAATTTTAAAGCTTTTGCACGAAGCGTCTTATTAGATCCAACGCCAGATTTTGCTGTTAGGTTGTCACTTTGTGAAGATCTAGTTCGCTTGGGACTTGAAGAAAAGTTTGAAATTTGGGTAATAGGCCAGATGGAGAGCTTTATTCCGGCGAATACACTGCTTCTAGAAAAAGAACCTAAGTACCGTGAAATTATTTCTAGCATTGGAAGCAAATTTCACAATAGTCCAAGTCAGTTGCCATTAATGCTGGGAGAAGTGAATTTGGTATTAGGCAGTCTTTACCCTAAAATTAACCAATATATTGATGAGCCTGACAGTTTTGCTAGTGATTTAGTTTCATTTTTACAAAGAAAAGATGGCCGTAGTCATCAAAAATTACTAGAAAAAATATATAAATACTTACCGCAATAAAAAATAAGTAAAAAAGGTTTACATTTTCAAACTATTTAGTATAATTAGCAAAGGATATTTTCGTTAGGCAATTTCGCTTAAGCTTTTTTACTAGGCATTTGCCGAAGAAAGTAGTACAATATTCAACAGAGAATTATCCGTTAACTTATCTCAACGGACTTCTTGCAAATTTACAGGAGGGTCATTTTAATGGCAGAAAAAGAACATTACGTTAGAACTAAGCCACACGTAAACATTGGTACTATCGGTCACGTTGACCACGGTAAGACCACTTTAACTGCGGCTATTACTACTGTTTTGGCTGACAAGGGTTTGGCTAAGGCTGAAGATTACTCACAAATCGATGCTGCACCAGAAGAAAAGGAACGTGGTATTACTATTAATACCGCCCACGTAGAATACGAAACTGAAAATCGTCACTACGCTCACATGGACGCTCCAGGCCACGCCGACTACATCAAGAACATGATTACCGGTGCTGCACAAATGGATGGTGCTATCTTAGTTGTTGCTGCAACTGATGGTCCTATGCCACAAACTCGTGAACACATTTTGCTTGCTCGTCAAGTTGGTGTTAACTACATCGTTGTTTTCTTAAACAAGTGTGATTTAGTTGACGACCCAGAATTGATCGACTTAGTTGAAATGGAAGTTCGTGACTTGTTGACTGAATACGATTACCCTGGTGACGATATTCCAGTTGTTCGTGGTTCAGCTTTGAAGGCTTTACAAGGCGACAAGGAAGCTCAAGAACAAATTCTTAAGTTGATGGACGTCGTTGACGAATACATCCCAACTCCAGAACGTCAAACTGACAAGCCATTCTTAATGCCAGTTGAAGACGTATTTACTATCACTGGTCGTGGTACTGTTGCTTCAGGTCGTATTGACCGTGGTACTGTTAAGGTCGGTGACGAAGTTGAAATCGTTGGTTTGGTAGACAAGGTTCTTAAGTCAGTTGTTACTGGTTTGGAAATGTTCCACAAGACTCTTGACTTAGGTGAAGCCGGCGATAACGTTGGTGTATTGCTTCGTGGTATTGACCGTGACCAAGTTGTTCGTGGTCAAGTATTGGCTGCTCCAGGCTCAATTCAAACCCACAAGGAATTCAAGGGTCAAGTTTATATCTTGAAGAAGGAAGAAGGCGGCCGTCACACCCCATTCTTCTCAGACTACCGTCCACAATTCTACTTCCACACCACTGATATTACTGGTGAAATTGAATTGCCAGAAGGTACTGAAATGGTTATGCCTGGTGATAACACTGAATTTACTGTTAAGTTAATCAAGCCAGCTGCCATCGAAAAGGGTACTAAGTTCACCATCCGTGAAGGTGGTCGTACCGTTGGTGCCGGTCAGGTTACTGAAATCCTTGACTAATTTCTAACGATATAGTTAAAAAAGATGCACTTCTTCACAGGAGCGCATCTTTTTTTCTACCCAAAGTCAAGTATTATCAATGATTTAAGAAAATAAATTTACTTGTTTTAATGATGCGAATAAGGTTAAAGCAAATAAGAGTTTAAATTTAAGAAAAAGCGAAAGTACCACAAATAAGCCTATGAATACTTGTAGTTTTTCCATAGGTTGCTTATACTTAAGTTGATTATTTGATTTCAGCTAAAGTCTTTTATTTTTGGTGGCTATGTTGTAATCATATAATTGATCATGTTTGATAAGAGCAAACATTGTGCGTATCAGTTTATGGACTGATGCAATGGCGATTTTCTTATAGCCTTGGCTATTTGAAGATCGTTTTTTCTTGTCATAATAATCAGTTATATGGCAAGGCTGCGTAGCCTTTACCGTCTCCATTTGAATAATAACTCGATAAAGTATTTTTCTGGCAATATGATTGCCATGCTTGGTAATGCCAAGAGAACTGTCTTTTTCACCAGATTGGTACCTTCCTGGATCAATGCCAACAAACGCATCAATTTGAGCTGAAGTGCTAAACCGTCTTAGATCACCGAGCTCTGCTACTAATCTCACTGCTGTAATTCTAGCAACCCCTGGGATACTCAAATAGATGGATAAAGCACGAGCGTTTACTGCTTTAGCCAGCTTTTCCATGTAGTTAATTACATAGTCGCGTTCTTGCTGGAGTGAAAACAAATTAGAAATGTTCCTTTGAATAGCTCTAACGATAATACTATCTTTGGAATCATAAGGATAAGCTTCTCTAGCAAAAGCGTATAATCTTGTGGTTAAGTACCGTGCCCTTTGTTGTCCTATTCCAGAAATAGAATTAAGCATTTGAGTTACCTGTGTCTCATTCTTTTCTAGAACATATCCAGCATGTGGGAAAAGACTAACAAGCGCCCAATAAATTCTGCCAGATGGATGAGACAGTATTTCTTCAATTTGTGGGAAAGTGGATTGGAGGTTGCGGTGCAATTGATTTTTAGTAGTAACTATACTCCTAGTAAGTTCTTCATAATAGCGACTGGCATTCTGAAGTTCATGATACTCTCTGGGCTGTGGATCACGCAGCTTTTGCGGGGCATTAAATTGAATTAAAGCCAGGCGATAAGCATCTACCTTATCAGTTTTATTATGGCGTAAATTATTGTCCATTAGCTTTTTCGCTTTAAGCGGATTAAGCTTCAAATACTTAATATGATAATCCTCTAAGAAAGCTTGCAGGCTTAGAGAATAAACACCAGTAGCTTCGAAAACAACTAAAGGAGTTATCAAATATTGGTTCAGTTGCTCATAAAGTTTTTGATAGCCAAAGGAATCATTAGAGATTCTAAAAGATTCGCCTTGTTTGATCCGGTCATTAACCACACAAACTGTGGAAGATTTACTGCTAACATCAATACCGAAAATAATTTGTGATTCCATAATATAACCTCCGCTGTGAAGATAAACCTCTTTATCAACCTATTAATTCTAATTTTCTAAACACGGCATCTAAGTGCCCACAGACTTCGAAGAGACTTAAGAATAGGTGGTAAAGCAGTCCGTTTCTTTTACGACATCAAGTGTCTAAAAAGCTGAAGACTTGATTTGCTTTATCTTCACTTTCTATTTTAGACAAAATAAAAAGTGCCAGATCGTGAATCCGTCGATTCATGATCCAACACTAGGTTAGTATGTTTCTTTTAAATTTGTTTTTTGCGGCCTTTTAAGGTAAGATAACTTAGTATGCAAGAAGCAAACTCAAATTTGACATTGGAGGTATTTAATTAATGTCTGTTAAATGGGAAAAGACCGGTAAGACAACCGGTGATCTTACTTTTGATATTTCACAAGATGAAATTAAATTAGGTTTAGACCAAGCTTTTAGAAGAGTAAAGAAAAACTTGCGTGTTCCTGGCTTTAGAAAGGGTCACGTATCACGTGTGATCTTTGATCAATATTACGGTGAAGAAGCATTATATGAAGATGCCTTAAATATTGTATTACCAAATGCATATTCTGCTGCTGTTAAAGAAGCAGGTATTAAGGCAGTTGGCCAACCACAAATTGTTCCTGTATCAATGGATAAGGACAAGGATTGGACTATGAAGGCTACTGTTACTGTAGAACCAGAAGTTAAGTTAGGTGACTACAAGGGTATCGAAGTTCCTAAGCAAAACACTCGTGTTTACCAAAAGGACGTTGATGCTGAACTTGACAAGCGCCGTGAACAAAATGCAGAACTTGTTCTTAAGAAGGGTAAGGCTGAAAAGGGCGATACTGTTACTATCGATTACAAGGGTACTATCGACGACAAGCCATTCGAAGGCGGCTCAGCTGAAAACTACTCACTTGAATTAGGTTCAGGTGCATTTATTCCTGGCTTTGAAGATCAACTTGAAGGCCATGAAGCCGGCGATGATGTTGATGTAGTTGTAACTTTCCCTGAAGATTACGGTGCAAAGGATTTAGCTGGTAAAGAAGCACACTTTGCAACTAAGATTCACGAAGTTAAGTCAAAGCAACTTCCTAAGTTAGACGATGAATTTGCTAAGGACGTTGATGACTCTGTAGACACCCTTGATGACTTAAAGGAAAAGATCAAGAAGGACTTGAAGGAACAAAAGGAACAACAAGCAAACGACGCTATTCAAGAAGCTGCGATTGAAGGTGCTGTAAGCAACGCTACTATCGATGAAATTCCTGATGCTATGATTCAAGAAGATGTTGATACTCAATTGAACCAATACTTGGGTAATATGCAACGTCAAGGTATTGACCCACAAACTTACTACAAGTTGACTAATACCAACGAACAACAATTGCGTTCACAATTTGAAAAGAATGCAGCTGAAAGAGTTAAAACTAACTTAGTTCTTGAAGCTATTGTTGCTGCTGAAGACCTTAAGGCAACTAAGGAAGAAATTGATAAAGAAATCAAGGATCTTGCTTCAGAATACAACATGGATGAAAAGATGGTACGTAACACCTTATCAGATGACATGTTAGGCCACGACATTACTGTACGTAAGGCTATGGATCTTATTACTGATAATGCTAAGCAAGTTGCTAAGTCAAAGCTTGAAAACAAAGAAGACGATGACAAGAAGGAAAGCAAGTAATAGTAATATTTGCTAATTTCTCAAAAAGAGCGGCTATAGGCCGCTTTTTTTGCTGTTCGAGCTTAATATTTATCAATATTAGTTAATTTATGATAATCTGATTTTTGGTAGATATAGGAGGAAAAATAATGGCAAATCAGTTTACAGATCAAGAAGAGATTAAATGCGCTTTTTGTGGCAAAACTCAAGACCAAGTTAAGAAAATGATTGCCGGTAACGGTGTATATATTTGTAATGAATGTGTTGACTTGGCTAAAAAAATTATTGACGATGAATTACGAGCAGATTCACTTAAAGCAGCTCGTGAATTACCTAAGCCTGTTGAAATAAAAAAGGAACTTGATCAATATGTTATTGGTCAAGACCGTGCTAAAAAAGTCTTATCAGTTGCTGTATATAATCACTATAAGAGAATTAGCCAAATGGATGTTGATTCTTCAACTGAATTACAAAAATCAAATATTGCAATGATCGGACCAACTGGATCAGGTAAGACATATCTTGCTCAGACTTTGGCTCGTATTTTAAATGTCCCATTTGCAATTGCCGATGCAACTACCTTGACTGAAGCAGGGTATGTTGGTGAAGACGTTGAAAATATTTTGCTTAAGTTACTACAAAATGCTGATTATGATTTGGAACGTGCACAGCGTGGCATTATTTATATTGATGAAATTGATAAAATTTCTAAAAAATCTGAGAATGTCTCAATTACGCGTGATGTTTCAGGTGAAGGTGTACAGCAATCATTATTAAAGATCTTGGAAGGTACAATTGCCTCTGTTCCACCTCAAGGTGGGCGTAAACACCCTCAACAAGAAATGATTAAGATGGACACGACTAACATTCTATTTATTGTTGGTGGGGCATTCGACGGAATTGAACAAATCGTTAAAAATCGTTTAGGTAAAAAGACCATTGGCTTTGGTGCTGAAAATGAGGCAGATAAAATTAATGCAGATGATTGGACACACCATTTGACTACAGCTGACTTAGTTAAATTTGGAATGATTCCTGAATTCATTGGTAGAATTCCAATTATTACTACGCTTGATAAATTGAGTAGTAAGGATTTGGTCAGAGTGCTAACTGAACCAAAGAATGCTTTAGTTAAGCAGTATAAGAAATTATTATCACTTGACGATGTTAATTTGAAGTTTACTGATGGTGCTCTGAAGGCAATTGCTGACTTAGCAATCCAAAGAAATATGGGTGCACGTGGACTTAGAACAATTATCGAAAATTCAATTATGGATATTATGTATGAAACTCCTAGTGAAGAGGATATTGAGACCGTTGAAGTAACTAAGGACGTAATTACTAAGCACGCTAAGCCAAAGGTAATCCGCAAAAATGCTGATAATAAAGAACAGGTAAGTGTCAATGATCATTAAAAGCAGTAGTTATGCAGTTAGTGCTGTTAGAGAAGATCAATATCCTAAAGATAACTTGCCTGAGATCGCATTAGCAGGCCGCTCAAACGTGGGAAAGTCCAGCTTGATAAATACCCTATTAAAGCGTAAAAACTTAGCTAGGACCTCGTCACAGCCTGGAAAGACACAAACTTTGAATTTCTACAAAGTCAATGAAAAATTTTATTTGGTTGATGTACCAGGTTATGGCTATGCCAAAGTTTCACAGAAGAAGCGGCAAGAATTTGGCGAAATGATTCAAGATTATTTAGAAACTAGACCCAACCTAAAGGGACTAATTATTTTAGTAGATAGTCGTCATGAACCAACCAAAGATGATATTGCTATGTATGATTATGCTCAATATCTAAATATCCCAATTTTGGTAGTTTGTACCAAGATGGATAAAATAAAAAAGAGTCAAACTAATAAGGTGATGTCAGGTTTAAAGAAAAAGTTGAATCTCAACTATGATCATGTCACCGTTTTGACTTTTAGTTCGGTCACTAAATTACATGTAACTGAATTAAGTAATTGGATTGAAAAAAGAATTAATGAATAAAAATGAAGGACTACTAGTGAATAACTAGTAGTTTTTTCTTATGAGCCTAAAATTAGAATAAATTTATTCAAGATAAACGATGCTAAAATGGAAAGTGTAAATAGAAAGTAGAGGCTTTATCTTGGATGATGAAAATTCACAAACTAAAAAATCATTGACGACTATGAGCCTTGTGTTGATGATTATCACAACGGTTTATGGTTTTGGCAATGTTTCTGTTTCTTATGAGCAAATGACATATGCTGGGATCATTTGGTTTATTTTGGCTTGCGTCTATTTCTTTTTCCCAGCTGGCTTAATGATGGCATAATATGGGTCTGCTTTTCATGATGCTCAAGGTGGTATTTATTCATGGTTAGCTGGCTCAATTGGACAAAAATAGGCCTTTATTGGGACTTTTGTATGGCTGGCTAACTGGGTGCTGTGGCTGGTTGCAAGCGCCTCAAGGCTTTGGATTTCAATCTCTGCCCTTATTTTTGGCAAAGATACAACTCAAGAATGGAATATTTTGGGCTTGCATGGTACTCAATTGATAGGTGTACTAGCAATTTTATTCATGATTGTATCAACGTACCTGTCTTCCAGAGGGATAACTGGAATTAAAATTATGTCATCAATCGGTGGTTGGTTTATGATTGTAATGAATGCAGTCTTTATTCTAGCTAGTTTAACGGTCTTGATTATGAATCATGGGCAATTGGCTCAGCCGATTACTGGGTGGCAAAGTTTTATTATTTCGCCTAATAAAAGTTTTCAAACGCCAATTACGATTATTTCTTTCGTAGTTTATGCAGTCTTTGCATATGGTGGGATGGAAACCATCGGTGATGTGATTGACAGTATGAAACACCCAGAAAAAGATTTCCCTAAATGCTTAATTATTGGGTCATTGTTCACTATTATTTCTTATGTTTTGATGATTTTTATGACCGGCTTTTCAGTTAATTATCAAAAAGATATTTTAGCAGCCAATGCCAATACTGGAAATATTACGTATACCGTATATGGCACACTTGGCAAAGCCTTTGGAACCGCACTTCATTTGGATCCTAACACGAGTTTATTGATTGGTAAATTCTTTACTAGAGCAATTGCTTTATCTGGTTTGATGGGAATGGCAGGTGCTTTCTTTGTTTTGCTTTAAATCCTTCATCATGGGATCTGATCCACGTTTATGGCCTAAGGCAGCGACTAGCTTTTATCAAATTCTGACGGATATGGGTAACGTAGCCGCTACTGCACCTTATATTTTTTATCGCGTTTCCAAGAAAAAGCATGGCTTGAAAGACTTAGATTAATAATTAAAAAGTAAAAATGGCTTGCGTGTTGCAAGCCATTTTTTTACGCTAAAGTTGTAATGTCATTGAACTTTGGCAGATTAGCAATAAATTTTTCATAAGCACTTTGTTCAGCAGTCTTTTGGATCTGGACATTGGAAAAATCACCTTTCCTTAAGTCAGCTTCAGAAAGCTTAATTCGATGAGTAAAAGTAGCGTTACCAATAAGCTCGATCCAATAACTATTTTTTTCATAATGCACGATAGTTTTAACCATACCGCCAGGATTATAAACTGATATTGGTGTATTTAAGTTGCCTATTTCGGGGTGGGTTAAAGTAAGAGCAAGAGAAGTCGCGGACATTCCAGTACCACAGGCATTGGTAAAACCAACGCCCCGTTCGTAAGTGCGGACAAAAAGTTTATTTTTATCTAAAATTTGCGCGAAATTAACATTGACGCCATCTGTAAAGTAGGGATTATTGCTATTTAATTTTTTACCAACAATGCCTAAGATCGGGCCGGTAATTTCTGCTTGATTAACAAAAGAAATCAAATGTGGGTTAGGTACGGCAATTGAAGTAAAACGTAATCCAGGATAAATTTCTGGCAACCAAGCATCAATAATCCGTTCTTGTCCTAAATTATCAAAAGGGAGTGCCTCTTTATTAAAGCGTACAGGAGAGATCTCAACTGCAAATGCTGGCACGTTAGAAGCAAAATCTTTTTCTCTTCTAACACGTAAGCTGGCATTCATTGTGTCAACTAGGAAATTATCTTTTCCCGTTTTTTCACTTAGGTAACGAGCAACGGTGCGTAGGCCGTTGCCACACATTGATGCTTCACTTCCATCAGCATTGATTACACGCATCTGGCCAAGTGAGTTAGAATGCACGGGATGATTAACTACTAAAACGCCATCTGCTCCGTGAAGCAGTCCAGTTTGTGGATTGGTAATCTTTTGCGTAAAATTTTTTAGCTCGGCGTCACTTAATTCGTGTTCGAATTGTGTTTGATCAAGAATAAAGAAATGATTTTGCGAACCGTGAACTTTGAATAAATTAATCATAATGCCCCCTAATTAAAAAACTTTTGATAAATAATTTTTACTGCTTCATCAGCCTTTTCTTTTTTAGTACCGATCATGATTGAAATTTGAGAAGCTCCCTGATTGATCATTTGTGGTGAAATATCATGATCGCCTAAAGAATCGATAATTTGACGGCTGATGGTATGTTTTTGTCGCATTCCTTCGCCGACAACCATAATAATTGCATAATCTTCAATCCATTCGAGTTGATCTGGATTAATTGTAGCTTGAATTTCATTACAAATTTGATCAATTAACTGATCGTTTAGAAAATCATTGTTAAAAATAATGGTAATATCGTCAATCCCAGATGGCATATGCTCATATGGAATATTATGTTGGTATAAAATTTGTAATATACGTAAGGTGAAACCAGCTTCTTTATTGAGCAAATATTTATGCAAATATAATGCGGAAAAATGTTTTTGGCTGGTTACGCCGGCTATTGCATTATCTGGGACAAAATCCTTTTCTGGGACAATCATAGTGCCAGGATTGCTAGGATCATGAGTATTTTTCACATTGATAGGAATCTGTCCTTGAATAGCAGGAATCAATGCTTCATCGTGAAAAACAGAAAAGCCAGCATATGACAACTCTCGCATTTCGCGATAAGTCATTTTCTTGATGGATTGGGGATGCTCAATAATATGAGGATTAGCGGCAAAAATCCCATTGACATCTGTAAAATTTTCATAGAGATCAGCATGAAAGCCGCGAGCTAGAATAGCCCCGGTAATGTCTGACCCGCCACGGGAAAAAGTGGCGATATTACCAGACGGAGTCATGCCAAAAAAGCCAGGAAATACGATACGTTCATCAGCCTTAATTTTAATTTGGTCAAGATTTAAGTAGCTCTCTGGATTGACAATGGCATCATTGGGCTCGCCAGTCACGATTAAACCGGCTTCAGCCGGATCAAGAAAACGACTATTAATTCCTTGATGGCGTAAAATTAAAGTAATTAAACGAGCATTAAGCCGTTCACCATGTGCCTTAAATGCAGCTAAAAGATATTTTTCGTTAGGATAACCCTGATTGGGCAACTCTAATAAAATTTGTTTAATAATACTTAATTCCGTATCTGCTAAGCCAAAATAATGACCAATTTCTTGATAGCGACTAAAAATTTTATTCACGATTTCAACACAATTCTTGTGCTTTAAGGCTAAATCTGCGTACTTGATTAACAGATCAGTAACTTTGATATCTGTTGTATTCCTTTTGCCTGGGGCAGAGACAACCATTACTTGTCGTTGAGGATCGCTGAGAATAATTTGAATTGCTTGTGCAACACTTTCACCGGTAGCTAAAGAAGAGCCACCAAACTTTACGATTTTCATTTCAAAACTCCTTTTGTTTTCAGAAATCATTAATTTAAATAAAAAAGTCAGACTAAATTTAATTGAATTCTAACATTCTTTTTTAATCTTGCAAGTGATGACTGTAATTTATCACTCTAAATGCCGCATTGTTACAAATAAAATTAAATTTTTATAATAAATTTGTTGACTATATTTTTATAAAATTGTAAACTACAGTCAATCGAAGAGGCGCAGCCGACATAAGTAACAATTCTGAGTTGGGCAAAACGAAGATGAATTGTAAAAGGGGAGGTTGCCGAAGCTGAGTCATGCTAAAGGCTTGAGCTGGGGCGTAGTTGAATAAACTGCGGACTGTCGCGAACAAAATTCGCGGAGCGCTATCGACCATAGATTAAGTAGAAATTAATCCATTGTTTGTTTGGCGCAGACAATGGATTTTTTATTAGCGTTTCGCCTGAAAAAGACAGGAGAACAAAATGAATTCACAAATTGCAGTAGATCAGATTAATGAGCAAGGCCATTTAACGATTGGTGGAGTTGATACAGTAGAATTAGCTCAAAAGTATGGTACGCCATTAGTAGTTTATGATGTCGATCAAATTCGTCGACAAATTCGGGCTTTTAAGAAAGTTTTTGAAGAAGAAAACATGGCCTATGCTGTTAGTTATGCAAGTAAAGCTTTCGCAGCAATCGCAATGTATCAAGTTATTGCAGAAGAGGGAGCATACACTGACGTAGTTTCAGCAGGTGAGTTATTTACTGCAATAAAAGCCAATTTTCCAATGGAGAGAGTTAGCTTTCATGGTAATAATAAATCATTAACTGAATTGGAAATGGCTGTAAAAAATCATGTTGGCAAAATTATTATTGATAATTTTCATGAGATTCAGTTATTGGCGCAAGTTTTAAAAAAGTACGATGCTACGATTAGTGTCATGTTGCGTATTGCACCAGGGATTTCAGCACATACCCATGAATATGATCAAACAGGTCAGATTGATAGTAAATTTGGCTTTGATCTTGAATCAGGTCAAGCAGAAAAGGCATTAAAACAAGTTCTAGCTAATCCTAGGATGAAAATGTTGGGGATTCATGCTCACATTGGCTCACAGATTTTTGCCTTAAACGGCTTTGAAATGGCAGCACAAAAATTAATGGTAGTAGCGCAAGATTGGCGAGAAAAGTATGGCTATCTTGCACAAGTTATTAATGTTGGTGGCGGTTTTGGGATTAAATATACCCAAGAAGATCATCCATTACGACCAGAAGAATTTGTTAAGACGATTGTTAAGGTGATCAAAACTGAAGCTGAAAAAATGAATTATCCTTTACCTGAAATCGATATTGAACCGGGAAGATCAATTGTTGGTCCAGCCGGTTACAACCTTTATACGGTGGGTAGCCGTAAGGATATTCCAGGTTATCGTTCTTATATTACTGTCGATGGCGGGATGGGAGATAATATTCGCCCTGCACTTTATCAGGCTAAGTATGAAACAGTTTTAGCCACCGATCCACAAGCGCCTTTGACTGAACATGTTCGTATTGCTGGTAAGTATTGCGAGAGTGGCGATATATTAGCAGAAGATCAAGCTTTGCCACAAGTCAAAGCTGGAGACTTGTTAGCGATGTTGGATACAGGTGCATATGGGTATTCAATGGCTTCAAATTATAATCGTAATCCTCGACCAGCAGTGGTATTTGCAGAAAATGGTAAAGCAAAATTAGTCATTAAGCGTGAAAGTTTAGAAGACTTGGTTCATTTAGATCAATCATATTTAAATTAGAAAAGAGAAAAAAGATGGCAAAGTTAGATGCAAAAAGTATTATTGATTACATCGGTAATGCACCAAAAAAGACACCGGTAAAAGTCTTTATTAAAGGAGATTTAGCACAAATTGATTTTCCAAAGAAAATTGAGAATTTTACTGAAGCTCATTCTGGCGTGATCTTTGGTGACTGGAAAGATATTGAACCATTTTTAAAAGAAAATCATCAAATTACGGCCTACCATATTGAAAATGATGCACGAAATTCAGCAGTTCCTTTATTGGACTTCAAAAAAGTTAATGCTCGAATTGAACCAGGAGCTATTATTCGTGATCAAGTGGTAATTTATGATGGGTGCCATTATTAATATTGGAGCAGAAATCGGGGCTAATACGATGATTGATATGGGCGTAGTTCTCGGTGGCCGTGCCATTGTTGGACAACATTGTCATATTGGAGCTGGTAGCGTATTGGCTGGTGTAATTGAGCCTGCTTCAGCTAAACCGGTTCAAATTGATGATAATGTCATGATTGGAGCTAATGCAGTTGTAATTGAGGGTGTTCATGTAGGTGAAGGAGCCGTTATTGCAGCCGGAGCAGTAGTTACTCATGATGTGCCAGCACATACAATGGTAGCGGGCGTTCCTGCTAAAATTATTAAAAAAGTTGATGAAAAAACTAGTAGTAAGACGGAACTAGAAGATAATCTGAGAAAGTTATAAAATGTCAGTTTTAAGTGAAAGTGAGTTAATTCAAATTAGAAGGCATTTACATCAAATACCTGAATTAGCACTAGCAGAAAAAGAAACACATGATTATTTAATCGAGGTAATTCAAAAATTTAAGCAAGATTATTTGGAAGTTGAGATGCCGTCGACACTGCCTACCGCAATTCTAGTATTAGTTAAAGGAAGAAAACCGCACAGAACGATAGGATATCGTGCTGATATCGATGCTTTACCAGTTACTGAAAAAACTGGACTGGCATTTTCATCAAAACATGAGGGAGTAATGCATGCATGCGGACATGATATTCATATGACCGTGGCATTAGGTTTGTTAAGCTATTTTAGTGAAAATCAGCCACAAGATAATTTGCTTTTTTTCTTTCAGCCAGCCGAGGAAAGCCAAAGTGGTGGGATGCAAGCTTATGAAAAAAGAATTTTTCATGATCAATTTAAACCTGACGAGTTCTATGGCTTGCATGATAACCCCGTTTTGCCTGCTGGTAGCATTGGGTGTCGGATGGGTACACTTTTTGCTGGTACAACTGAAGTCAATATTGATATTTTAGGTAAAAGTGGACACGCAGCTTTTCCGCAAGATGCAAATGATACGGTAGTTGCAGCAGCAAGTTTGATCATGCAGGTTCAAACTATTATTTCACGAAGCATAGATCCAATTCAAAGTGGTGTTATTACTCTAGGCAAAATCGAAGCTGGTACGATTAGAAATGTAATTGCTGGTCAAGCTAGAATTGAGGGCACGATTCGTGGCTTAACTCAAAATATGATTTTGACAATCGATCAACGTCTCAAAGAAATCTGTCTTGGTATTGAGAAAAGCTTTGGTGTAGAAGTGAAGTTAGATTTGAATCAAGGTGGATATTGGCCAGTAGAAAATAACCCACAATTAACCAAGAACTTTATTTCATATATGAAAAGCCAGCCGACGGTTAACTTTATTACTACTGAACCAAAAATGACGGGTGAAGATTTTGGCTTTTTGCTGGCTAAATTCCCTGGGACAATGTTTTGGCTAGGTGTTGGTGATCCTGATTCACAATTGCATACGGCTACACTTAATCCTGATGAGAAAAGCATTCAGCGCGGCGTTGATGCAATCAAAGGATTTTTGATTAATAGAATGAGGCAATAAAATGGCAACATTAATTGATGCAGATTTGTTAACGGCGATTGTTACGCCATTTGATGAGAATCAAAAAATAGATTTTGCCAGTTTAGAAAAGCTGGTTAATTATTTAATTGACCAAGGTTGCAATGGCTTTGTAGTTGGTGGTACGACCGGAGAAACGCCAACTCTGACTCATGATGAAAAGATAGACTTGTACCAGCATTTTGGTCAAATTGTTAATGGACGTGTTCCGGTTATTGCAGGAACGGGCAGTAACGACACTGCAACCACTATCGCCTTCACCAATGAGGTAGCACAGATTAAAGGAATTGATTATGCCTTAGTAGTAGTGCCACCGTACAATAAGCCTGATCAGCGTAGCATGATTGCACATTTTAGTGCTGTTAATGCTCAGACTAAAATGCCAATTATGATTTATAACATTCCCGGTAGAACTGGCGTAAAAATGGAAAAAGAAACGGTAGTCCAATTATCACGCCTTAAAAATATTAAGGGAATCAAACAATGTGCATCTTTAGAAGAAATGGAATACATTATTGATCATAAAGATCCTAATTTTTTGGTATTTAGTGGTGAAGATACGCAAGCGTTACCTGCAAGATTACTAGGAGCCAATGGCGTTATTTCCGTAGCTAGCCATTTATATTGCAAACAAATGCGGCGAATGTTTGATGATCTTTATGAAGGAAATTATCCTGAAGCGGGCACGATTCAACGCTGGTTAACGCCGAAAATGCAGGCTTTGTTTATGTATCCTTCACCAGCTCCTGTTAAGGCAGCCTTGAATGCTCAAGGATTTATAGTAGGGGGATGTCGTTTGCCATTAGTCGCTTTAGGTGATGAGGAAAAAGAAAAGTTGGCCCAGCATTTAGGTTTAAATGCTAATGCATTGATGCAAAAGTTGCCACTTAATTTAGGAAAGGATTGGTAAGACGAGATGCCTAAAAAAGTACTAATAGCTGGGTTTACTGGCGCAATGGGGCAAAAGGCTGTTAGTTTAGTTAATCAGCTGCCCAATTTTGAATTGGTGGCTGGATTTGCTCCAAAGGCAGTAAATGAGCCTGAAAGATATCATTTACCTAAAACAGCCCAAATTTTTAACCAATTAAGTCAAATTCCTGACCATGCTGCAGATATTTGGATTGATTTTACTACTCCCGCAGCTGTCTATGACAATGTTTATTTTGCTTTAACGCATCAAATTAAACCTATTGTGGGAACTACTGGCTTGAGTGATGATCAAGAAGCAACTTTGATTGAACTAGCCAAAAAGGAAAAATTAGGTGGCTTAATCGCACCTAATTTTGGAATGTCGGCAGTTTTATTAATGAAGTTTGCTGAAGAAGCTGCTAAGTATTTCCCTGATGTTGAAATTATTGAAATGCATCATGCAGATAAAAAAGATGCACCTTCAGGCACTGCTTTAGCTACTGCAAAAATGATCGCGCAAAATCGTCCTGAACATCAAACTGCGCCTGATGAAACTGAGACTTTAGCCAATGTTCGCGGTGGAGATTATCAAGGAATTAAAATCCATTCAGTACGCTTACCTGGCTATATTGCACATGAGCAAGTTTTATTTGGTGGACCTGGCGAAGCTTTAACCATTAGACAGGATTCATTTGATCGTGATTCCTTTATGAGTGGGGTTAAAGTTGCTTTAGAAAAAGTAGATCAATTAACTGAACTAGTTATTGGCTTAGAGAATATTTTATAAGAGGAAAAATTATGCCAGAATTAGCAAATGACTTAGCTTTAAGTAAGAAGATTCAATCTGTTAAGGCTTCGGGGATTAGGATTTTTGATAATAAAGTTTCAACCATTCCTGGAATTATCAAGCTGACTTTGGGTGAGCCTGATATGAATACACCTGAGCATGTTAAAACAGCTGCAATTGAAAGTATTCGAAATAATGATTCACACTATGCGCCACAAAAGGGAAAATTGGAACTTAGGCAAGCAATTAGCAATTATTTGAAAAAAGCAACTGGAGTAGTTTACGATCCAGAAACTGAAATTGTGGTTACAGTTGGCGCAACTGAAGCAATTAATGCGACACTATTTTCAATTACCAATCCGGGTGATAAGGTTGCTATTCCTACACCGGTATTTTCACTATATTGGCCAGTTGCAACTTTAGCAGATGCAGATTATGTATTAATGAACACGTCAGAAGATAACTTTAAATTAACGCCAGAAAGATTAGAAAGTACACTTAAGGAAGAATCTAATATCAAGGCGGTTATCTTAAACTACCCAGTTAATCCGACAGGAGTTGAATATACCGAAAGCGAAATTAGGGCATTAGCTGAAGTGATAAAAGCACACAATCTGTACGTAATTACTGATGAAATTTACAGTACTTTAACTTATGGCGTTAAGCATTTTTCAATTGCAAGTGTGATTCCTGAACGGGCAATTTATATTTCTGGATTATCTAAGTCACATGCAATGACAGGATACCGACTGGGTTATGTAGCTGGTCCGGCAAAAATTATGGAACAAATTGGTAAAGTCCATGGTTTAATGGTTACGACTACAACTGACTCTTCTCAAGCTGCAGCGACTGAAGCTTTGGAGCATGGATTGGATGATCCAGAAAAATACCGCAAAATATATCAAAGACGGCGCGATTTTGTGTTGGATGAATTAGCTAAGATGGGGATGCAAGCAGTTAAACCACAGGGAGCATTTTATATTTTCGCTAAGATTCCAGCTAAATATGGTAAAAATGATATGCAATTTGCACTGGATTTAGCATTTGAAGCAAAAGTCGGTATTACTCCAGGTAGTGCTTTTGGTCCTGGTGGAGAAGGGTACGTTAGAATGTCATATGCTTCCAGTGATGAAAATCTACATGAAGCGATGGAAAGAATGAAGAATTTTTTGCGAGGAGAAAAATAATGGTGAGAGAATATAATGTTGCAATTCTAGGTGCTACTGGTGCCGTGGGAAGAAGAATGATCGAACAATTGGAACAATCAACGATACCAGTTAAAAGCTTAAAGCTACTCGCATCCTCACGTTCAGCAGGTACAGTTTTAAAATTTAAGGATCAAGATTTGACAGTTGAAGAAACTACACCAGAATCATTTGATGGTGTAGATTTAGTACTTTCCTCAGCTGGTGGTGCAGTGTCAAAGAAGTTTCTGCCGGAAGCCGTTAAGCGTGGTGCTGTCTGTGTTGATAATACATCAGCATTTAGAATGGAACCAGATGTACCACTGGTTGTACCTGAAGTTAATCCAGAAGCATTGAAAAAGCATCACGGCATCATTGCCAATCCAAATTGTTCAACAATTCAAATGGTAATGGCTTTGGAACCAGTTCGAAGAAAATTTGGTTTGAAACAAATTATCGTTTCCACTTATCAAGCTGCTTCAGGAGCAGGGCAAGCAGCAATTGATGAATTAAAAAAGGAAAGTCAAGATTACCTTGATGGTAAAGACATGCAAGCAGATGCTCATATTTTACCTACTAAAGGAGACAAAAAGCATTACCCATTAGCCTTTAATTTGTTACCTCAAATTGATGTTTTAGAAGATAGTGGCTATTCTCATGAAGAATGGAAGATGATTCATGAAACAAAGAAGATCATGCTGAATGACATGAATGCCAAAGATATCAAGGTAACTGCAACTTGTGTTAGGGTTCCTGTGCCAATTTCTCATGGGGAAAGTGTCTACTTTACTGTTGAAGATGAGACTGCAACGGCACAAGATATTAAAGATGCAGTTGCTGCCTTTCCAGGTAATGTTTTGGAAGATGATATTAAACATCAAATTTATCCGCAACCAATTAATGCAACAGGTAAGCGAGAAACTTTTGTTGGCCGCATTCGCCCTGATTATGAAAATAAGGGTGCCTTCAACATGTGGATTGTAGCCGATAATTTGCTTAAGGGTGCTGCATGGAATACGGTTGAAAATGCGGAATACCTAGTTAAGATGAACTTACTATAAAAATTTTAAAAAATAAAAATGAAAGCGCAAACCATGATTAAAAGTGATTTTGCGCTTTTTGATTGTGGTAGAATAGTTCAGGATTAAAAGGAGATTGAAATTTTGAAGACACTAAAAAAGTTCGGGATAGCTTTCATTTTATTTTGTTCATCGTGTTTGATAATGTCAAATCATGCTGTGCAGGCGAAGAGTTATTCAAATAAGCAACTATGGAAATATACGCTTAAGATGATGAAAAAGCATCATTTACGAGGAAGCATTGAAATTGTAAAAAATGGGCATGCTCAACGTGTTAGCTTAGGCTACGGTTATTACAGCAAACGACTGAAAAATGGCAATACAAAATTGCTTTATCCAGTTGGTTCTTTGCAAAAGATGGTTACTGCTGCAATAATTACACAGTTAATCTACCAGAAGAAATTCAATCAGAATACTAAGATTTCACGCTGGTATCCAAATTTGAAGCATGCAAACCAAATTACGGTGGGGCAGTTAATGACACATACCTCAGGAATTAACGTAATTGGAACAGAATCTAATCATGGAGTTAATTTTTCTGAAAATGGCGCGATCAATTGGACAATTGCCCAAGCCAATGCACGAGAAAATACGGGACGCAGTAAATTTAATTACAATAATGCTAACTATGTTTTGCTGGCAGGCATTATCAGTAAAGTAACGGGAAAGTCTTATGCTGCTAATGTGAAACAGCGGGTTATTCGACCATTGAAGTTGAAGCAAACCTATATTTACCAACAAATTCCGCGGTCAAAGACTGATGCGATTTCATATCTTTATTCTGGTGGTAAAAATTACAGTGCTAGTGCCTATGCTAATCGTAATGTTGTTTCTCAATTGCCTGGTGCTGGGAATCTATTTTCAACGGCTAATGATTATTATAAAATCCAATCAGGTATGCAAAATGGCAAGATTCTGACTAAAAAACAGTTCCATTATCTTGGTCATTTAAGTTCTAAGGTTAATACTTACTCAGGTGGTTTTTATCTGAAAAAGAATCAAACTTTAAAAGTCGCTTATGGCAATTTTGGTGATACCCACTTTGTTAACTGGATGCAACTGACTACTGATAATCAGAATGGAATTGTAATGTTTTTGAATCAAACTTATGGTAGTAAAAATCATATTCGTGCAATCGGGTATAACATTTTAAAGCATATAAAGGCTAATATCTTTATTAAGGGCTAAGAAAAAAGCTTGTTAACTGATATTGAAGTTAACAAGCTTTTTTTAACGATGATTTTTGGGCATTTTGCTGCGCTGGCCAAATAATTCGCCAACTAACTTGAAGAAGCCGTAAGCAATTAGCAAAATACCGATAATAATAATTGCTCTCCGATTAAAGGCACTAGGGTTAACCACTACGATAATTCCTAAAGCAAAAGCAATTAATGCCTCGATCGCTACAATAGTAATCTGAAAAATTCCGGGTAATTTACGAAAGACTAGTTGCCTAATTCGAATGTAGGAATAGATAATTAAGAATAGTCCTAAGAAGTAGTGAGCTAAGAAAATTAGTAGACGGTTATTAGAAATTAACGCGGTTGATAAAGCAAAAACTACTAAATACGAAATAATAAAGAAGTTTTTTTGTCGGTCTTTTAGACTAGATTTTGCCGTTGTTAAAATTTGGTGAACACTGAAACCAATCCCCGTGAAGGCAACTAGGGCGCCAAAAGCGCGCACTGCATATTGGGGTAGAGTTAGACTAATGATTCCTAATACTACCAGCACCCAACCAACAATTGTGTCTGTTGAGAAAAGCGCTTTGGTCAGTTGCTGGCTCTTGATCGTCTGCCAAATGCTGGAAAATAATGAACCAAAGACGAAACGGGTTCGCCGAGATGAATCAGCCAGTGAAAACAAAATTGCACCAAAACCGCCAAAACCATTTTTATCAAGTTCGTTGATCTTAGTTGCGCCGCTAGAGCTTAAAGCAGAAAAGAGGTCATTAGTTAAAGACTCACGTTCTTCTAGGGTGGCGTTACCAATCCATTGATTGATTAGTTGATTATATACTTGAGATTGAGCATTGCGGTGGCGTCTGGTGTCGAAGTTAGAACCGATTATTTGCCAGGAAAAAGCATCGTGTTGGCTTAATCCCTTGCGAGTACTACCAACAATAGTGGCTGGAATATTTTTCGACTCAAACAAGCGACCGATGACGCTAAAGTCTGGCACAAAGCGGCGTAGAGTATTTTGCAAATACTTATTAGGGAGCTGAGCACCAACTTCTTCTGCAATTCCAGGTGAATCAAAGGTATAAATACGTTTGATTCTTTTTCTTAATTTGGGCTCAATATTAATGGCAGCATATTCAGCTAAATTGCCACCTTTTGAGTGACCGCCTAAGTAATAATCTTGATCATCAGCTTTGAGAATAGTTTCGAGCAATTTTACTGCTTGTTGTTGGGCTACAGTGATTTTAAAACTAATTTCAAAATCTTCTTTCCAGCCAATTAGTGAATCGTCAGTCCCACGAAAAGCAATAAAGTTGGTCCCATCAGTTAGTTCAATTTTGATTGCACTAAATTGAGTATGTTCAGTTAACGTACTAATAAAATACGACAGTTTTGCATTTTTAAAGCGGTCTGCATGAGCCATTAATTTAAATAGTTCTTGGTATTGCAAATTATCATAACGAGGATGATCATCTGCAAAATAGAGCTTGGCAGCCTTCTCTAAACTAATTGTCGTTCCGTTACTTTTAACAATACCTGGTAATTCAAGATAAGAAAAAATAGATAAAACAAGTGCATCAATATCATTAAAAGGCGATGTTGAGAAGTCAACGTCACCACGCCATTTTAAATATGTAAGAATATTATTATCTGGATACATGCTTTACCTTCTTTAAATATAACTTTATAATTCCATTTCAATTTTAACGTAACTTAGAAAGGATAGTGCAAGAAAAAAGCCCTTTTGAGAAAATTTTCAAAAGAACTTAAGACTTTATATAATATCAGTTATTTATTGTGGTATAATAAAACAGGTAGAAGGGGATTCTACTACCTGCACTTGGGTCATAATAAGGACTTATAAAAACAATCAAGACCCAAGAAATAGTATATCAATATGATATACTAAACACAATATCTTTGTGGCTTTTTTTAGGAATACTGTTATATTTATTATATAGCAGTATTTTTTGTTTTATAAAAAAGAGGAAAAAGGATGTTAAAAGAAGGAACATATAGTGCCCGTGCACGCGGCATGGCAGGCTTTGTAGGTGTGACATTAACTGTAGCTGATAATAAAATTTCAACTGTAGATTTAGATTTATCTACGGAAACGCCGCAGTATGGTCAAAAAGCAGAAAAAACATTAAAGCAGGAAATTTTGGATAAACAATCTGCTGATATCGACGCTGTTACTGGTGCAACATTTACTTCCAATGGGGTTAAAGAGGCTACAAGCGAAGCCTTAAAACAGGCAAAGTAGGAGATAACTGTGCACGTTACTACATATTTCATCATTGCTGTAATTATTCTAGTAGTATTTTTGTTATTCAGATCAGAGCACAAGTTTGAATTCTTAAAGGCTGCAATTTTATTTGTCATTCAGCTGTGTTGTTCAACAATTAATTTCTTAATTTTCATGGTAATTGCGTATTTGATCATGAGTCAATGGGACCATGTTAATTTGGGAAACTTGTTTTTGCTGTTAGCAGCATTTGTTGTACTTTCAGGTGTTTTTGTTTATTGGGGGATGCGACTGGCTAGCAAAATTTTTAAGTTTTCGACAACTACACTCACTTTGGTAGAATATTATATTCAGTGGTCGTTAGTATATGTTACAGTTTATCAAGCGATATTTAGTAACATAAAACATATTACTTCAATTACAAACTTCATCAGAGTAGGTAATTTTTTAGATCCAAATTTGTTTGTAGTTGTGATACTGCCATCATTCATTTCAGTTTGGATTGCGGTAATTCTTTACAAAAAGTCAATTAAGGCAATATAAAAAAGAGGCGTGAGCCTCTTTTTTGTTATTTTCTTTCTAAAATTTCATCCATCTTTTGGAAGAAGAGATCCTTATTGGCTTTAGTAACAAGGGTTACTTCTCTTCCTTTAGGATCCCGTACAAAGCTTCCTGCACTTAACCCATCAGTGATGACTCTTGCTTTAGCCGTTTCGGTTTCAACAACTTCTGGATATAGTGCGCTGATTGTAGTTAGCACATCCCAAAGGTAGAGTTCGGCTGATGGTATAGATACGATTAGACTATAGCCTTGTCCTATCAAGTCCATTGCAGGATATTTGCGTAAACTTGCCCAGTGCTGGCGCAACTCATCGTTAAGTGGTAATTCTTCCGTACTTTCTAATCCGACCATCTGAATTGGAATATTTGATTCAAATACGCGTTTAACTGCGTATGGATCCCAAAACGAGTTCCATTCTTGACTACCGTCAGCGTTAACCATAGCAACGTTGCCGTGCCCATCAAGAGAACCACCCATCCAATAAAGTTTTTCAATGTTTTTCTCAATGTCGGGATCGACATCTAAAGCGCGAGCTAGGTCAGTTAACGGACCTGTCATAACTAAAGCGATAGGCTCGTCTGCTTCTTTAATTTTTTCGACCATGTCTAAATGAGCAGGAAGCTTTGCCTGTTGCGTATCAATCTTGCCACTTTCATTGAGCATGGGAAGATAATTAAATGAATAAGTTGCCATCCGCCACTCGTGAGGAAATTGGTTGACTGCACGTGAGTTGGAACGAGCAATAGTCAAATCATCACCACGTAAGTTAAAAAGATCGGTCATTTTGCGACATGCTTCAACACTAGGATCAATGTAGCCGTCTGCATCAATTGCACCAACACCTAAAAGTTTGATATCTGGTGCTTGTAGTAAGAGCAGATAAGATACTAAATCATCGATATTACCATCATGGTTAAAATAAATTTGTTTCATTGTTTATGCCTTTCTTAATATAGATACTTTTATTCTACCAAGATTTTAGTTGAAATGATCGGATAGATGATTATTTTTACGATAAGCGTCTCTAGAATTTGAGACCTCTTTTTGTGCTAAAATAAAAAATATGAATATTGAAACATTAAAAAAAGAATTTAGCGCTCAGGCAAATGAAGAAAAGGCCAATCATCTTGTTGGTTACATGCGAAATCAATTTCTATTCTATGGCCTACAAACACCAGAACGTAGGGCGATTTATCATAATTTTTTGAAAGATGAAAAGAAGAAAAAAGAAGTTGACTGGAAGTTGCTAGACCAGGCATGGGATGAAGAACAACGCGAATTGCAATATTTTGCCTGTGATTATTTATTGGCAATGAAAAAGTATATTGTTTTTGATGATTTAGCTAAAATTGAGCGTTTTGTTAGAACAAAGCAATGGTGGGATACGATTGACTCATTAATCAAAATTTATGGCTATGTTGGCTTAACGGATAATCGAGTAGACGATCTAATGCTCAAGTGGTCGCAAGATCCAGATTTCTGGGTAAGAAGGGTCGCGATTGAGCATCAATTATTGCGTAAAAAGAAAATGAACACCGCGTTATTACAAAAAATTATTGAAAATAATCTTGATAGTCAGGAGTTTTTTATCAATAAGGCAATTGGCTGGGCTTTGCGTGATTACTCTAAGACCAATCCAGATTGGGTGAGTAACTTCATTGAACTGCATCGAGAGCATTTAGCTAAATTGAGTATTAAAGAAGGCAGTAAATATTTATAAAATAAAAAACTGATATTCAATGATTAAAGTCTGAATATCAGTTTTTTGCTATTAATAGTTTAATTAATCTAAGTCTTGACCGTTAGATTCGATAACTTTCTTGTACCAGAAGAATGAGTCCTTACGTGAACGAGCCAATGTACCTTCACCAGCATCGTTTTTATCAACGTAGATAAAGCCGTAGCGCTTATCCATTTGACCAGTACCTGCAGAAACAAGGTCAATACAGCCCCATGGTAAGTAGCCCATTAAGTTAACTCCATCGAGTTCAACTGCCTTTTCCATTTCTGAAATATGGTTTCTTAAGTAGTCAATTCTGTAGTCATCGTGAATTGACCCATCAGTTTCAACTTTATCGTAAGCTCCAAGACCATTTTCAACGATGAATAATGGTTTGTGATAACGGTCTTGCAATTGATTTAATGCAATTCTTAAGCCTTCTGGGTCAATTTCCCAGCCCCAATCGCTACGCTTTAAGGTTGGATTCTTAGCAACAGCTTTAGCCAAATCAGTTAATTCATCAGGTTTAACTTTTTCGCTAGAAACGGTAGTAGTCTGATAGTAGGAGAAGCCAACGTAGTCAACGGTGCCTTCCTTTAGGACAATTTTATCTTCATCAGTTATATCAGGACGATAGCCATTTCGTTCAATGTAGGCTTCAACTGCATTTGGATATTCACCAAAAACATGTACATCTGAGAACCAGTCACGGCGTTGCTCCCATTTATCAGCTAAAAGGACATCATCACTTGATGGAGTGAGCGGACGTACAGGTGAGTAGTTAATCATACAACCGATTTGGAAATCAGGATTAATCTTGTGACCAATCTTAACAGCTAAGGCTGAAGCAACCAATTCATAGTGACCTGCTTGATACATGGCGGCTTCTTTATCTCTGTCAGTCATGCCATCTTTGAACAAAATGCCTGAGTTAGTAGCCATCAAGAAATCATTATTGAATGCAGACTGATTATCAATTTCGTTAAAGGTCATCCAGTACTTAACTTTATTCTTGTAGCGTTTGAAGCAAACTTCTGCAAAACGAACGAAGAAATCGATTACTTTTCGGTTGGTAAAACCACCATAGTTTTTAGCTAAATTAAAAGGCATTTCAAAGTGGGAGAGGGTAATAACGGGTTCAATGCTGTATTCATGACAAGTATCAAATAAATCGTCATAGAACTTTAAACCTTCCTCGTTAGGTTCGGCTTCATCACCATTAGGAAAGATTCTTGTCCAGGCAATTGAAGTTCTAAACGCCTTGAAGCCCATTTCAGCCATTAATTTAATGTCTTCTTTGTAGTGATGATAAAAATCAATGGCTGAGTGATTAGGATAATTCTTGCCTTCAAGAACACCGTCAGTAATTTCACGTGGTTTAGTAGCTGAACCAACGGTCATTACATCAGCAACAGAAGTACCTTTTCCTCCTTCTTTCCAAGCACCTTCAAGTTGGTGGGCAGCAACTGCACCACCCCATAAAAAGTTTTTAGGCATTTTTGCTGAATACATTAAATTTTTCCTCACTTTCTTGTATGTAATTGGAAACGCTTACGAGAGCCATTTTGCCATAATTGATTTTTTTAATCAAGTAACACTTATTTGCCATTAACTGTTAAATCACCACGGTCATAGCGATTACGTGACTCAGAAATTTCAAAAGGTCGTCCGTCTTCAAGGAATGCCTTTTGCTGAATACATAAAACAGGATCATCATTTTTACATTCAAGATACTTCATATCATATGCATCAGATTTTTCAGCTGTAATAATGCGATCTGCTCGGCCGATCTTAAGCCCAAGATCATTTTGAATATAAGAGTAGATTGACTTGTGCAAAATATCTAGGGTGATACCGGGGATGCGGCTAACTGGCATCACGGTATATTCTAATTTAGCTGGCTTTTTATTTAAAATTCGTTGTCTAATAATATCGTAAACTTCGTCATCTTTTTCTAAACAAAGAGCTTTTCGTTCACTAATACTAGGTTTGCGAATGTTAAAGGCAATCACATTACTGGTTATTGCGAGAGCATTATTGACATGACGAGTAAAGCCGGTATGCTCATTGACATCAGAATTAAGAAAAATGTCGGGAATAGACTTGCTTGTAATAAAGGTCCCATGTCCCTTGACAGTCCGTATTAATTTTTTATTTTGTAAAATCTTTAAGGCGTGAACGATTGTGACCCGACTAGTTTGATATTTTTGGGCCAGTTCAAATTGTTCAGGTAGTTTTCTTGTATATTTTTTCTCAATAATATCTTTTTCTATATCATTAGCAATGTCTTGATAGCGACTCAAGATTCTGCCTCCTTTCTATTGTAAAGGAATAAATTACATATACATTCTAACAGTATTCATTTATTAATTGAAAGCGTTTGCTAAAAATAATTTATTTTTTATGCTAAAGCATGCGCATGTAAACGATTTTACTTAATATACTGAGAATATGTATTTGAAAATGCTTACAAAGGGTATATAATATTCGCTGTCAGGAGATAAAAGTATATATCTTTTGCTTGAGATGATTATATAAGCATGGTAAGACTAAGACGTGCATGTATAATTTTTTGTTTACAAATCAATGAAAGCGTTTTATAATAATTGGTGTAGATCAATAAAAGCTAATTAAACTATAAAATAAAAATTTCAGGAGGAAATTTATTATGGCTGAACAAACTATCATGTTAAATTGTAGTGCTGGTATGAGTACTTCACTCTTAGTAACTAAGATGCAAGCTGCTGCTAAGGAACAAGGTATTGATGCAGAAATCTTTGCTTGCCCAGCATCAGAAGCTGATGACAAGATGGCACAACAAGAAATCGATTGTGTACTTCTTGGGCCTCAAGTAAGTTACATGAAGGGTGACTTCGAAAACAAGGTTAAAGGTAAGGGTAAAGACGGTAAGGACATTCCTTTAGACGTAATTAATATGCAAGATTACGGCATGATGAATGGTGCTAACGTTTTGGCACAAGCTGAAAAATTGATCAAAGGTGAATAATTAATTAGCTAAAATAGCTAAGGAAAGTGAGACAGATTTTATGGCAGAAGAAAAGAAAACTCCAGAACAAAAAGAACAAGAGACTTTAATGGCTGCTATGGGTTTAATTGCCAATGGTGGTAATGCAAAGAGTTTAGCCTTTGAAGCAATTCGCTTGGCTAAAAAAGGCGATATTGTAGGTGCTCGTGAAAAGTTGAAGGAAAGTGACAAATCACTTCTTGAAGCTCACAATTCACAAACCGGCATGTTAACTAAAGAAGCTCAAGGCGACCACATGCATGTAACTTTGTTGGTAGTTCACTCTCAAGATCACTTGATGAATGCTATCACTTTTAGAGATTTAGCTGGAGAAATGGTTGATCTTTACGAAAAGCTGTATGAATCTGGCTCTCTTAAAAAAGAAGATAAGTAATCGCTGAAAATGAAAATAACTCCTGCGAATGCGGGAGTTATTTTTTTCGATAATTTTTGCCTGATTTGTGCTTAAATATAATTATTAGGCAAGAAATGAGACGAAGAAAAATGAATAAACAAAACATTAAAAAAGAACAGACAGAGACGGCTAAAAAAAGACATGAAGATAGCATTAAGTATATGTATTTTAGTCGATATTTGTTAATTAGATATATTATTACCATCTTCTTTTTTACCAACTTGATGTGGCTAATTATTGATGTAAATTATCATAGTGTTCTTGGCATTATTGTTTCGGCAATTATGACAATTTATAGTGGGATTGCTTCGATTGAGCAGTTAACTAAAATGCATAATCGAAAACGAGAGGTCCCAATTAGCAAAGTTTATCTTGAAGTACAAGCAGCTTTAAATTTACTTTTTATAATATTGACGTTTTTGCCATTGGGTAAGTATTTATTCCCATTCATCGAAAATCAAAGTATTATGTTCTTTATGACAACTTTGTTTTTAGCTGGCATTTTATTGTGTGTTTGGAGCGAATACCGAATTCATCAAATTATGAATGATCAAGATCGTTATCACAAGGTGATAGAGACTTTTAAGAAGCACCAACAATAGTTCATGTAAAGTTACATGAACTTTTTTTATTAGAAGTAATTTCAAAAATATACATTTTAAAAAACCAAAATATATCGTATATCAATAAAAAGCGTTTACATTAGAAAACGCTTTCGCTATAATAAGGTTGTTCAGATTTAATGATATTTCAGAATATTGGGGGAAAGAAATATGGCTGATTCAAAATCTGGCTCTTTTAAAGATGCGCTAGCTGCAAAAGCAGGTAAATTTGCAGGTTCACGTTTTGTTAGAGCTATTATGGACGCTGGTTATAGCGTTATTTCATTTTCAATTATCGGGGCAGTTTTCTTAATTTTGAATGTGCTGCCTCAAGCATTTCCAATTCCAGGATTTGCCGCATTTTATGCGAATACTTTAGGACGTTTTAGTGGCTTATTCCAAGTAGTTTACAACTCGACTATGGGTATCTTGGCATTAGTATTTGCAGGTACTTTTGCTTATTCATACACGGATATTTATCGAAGAGAAGAGAAAATTGATTTGGTACCGATGAACGGTTTGATGATGTTCTTAATGGCATTCTTCATTACTGTTCCGGAACTTATTTGGAAAAATGGTGCTGTTCAATTTATTACTACATTTACTAAGACTAAAATGGTGGCAGGTGGTTATGAAGCCTCAACAAATGGTATTACCAGAATTGCTGCCGTTGGTATCTTCACTGGATTAGTAATTGCATGGCTTACAGTTCAGATCTACCGTTACACTGTTAAGCACAACTGGAGAATAAAAATGCCTGCATCAGTTCCATCTGGTGTTTCTAACTCATTTAGCGCTTTGATCCCAGGCTTTTGTATTGCTGTTGTAGTTGCATTGATTGAACTAATTTTGGTAACTTTAGGAACTGATATTTTCCAAGTTCTTTACATTCCATTCTCATTCATCAGTGCAATTGCTGATACTTGGTGGGGCTTTTTGATTATCATTTTCTTGATTCACTTCTTATGGTGGTTCGGAATTCATGGTGCTACTATCATGAGCTCATTCTATACTCCAATTGTTTTAGCTAATATGGCTGCTAATGTAAATGGTGCTAATCACTTCTTTGCAGGTGATCCGATGAACTCCTTTGTAATTATTGGTGGTTCAGGTGCTACTTTAGGGATGGCAATCTGGTTAGCCTTTGGTTCTCGTTCAGCTCAATTGAAAGAAATTGGTAAGGTTGAATTGGTTCCTGCCATTTTTAATATTAATGAACCATTGTTATTCGGTTTGCCAATCGTTTATAACATTAACTTGCTTGTGCCATTCATTTGTGCTCCACTTGCTTCTGGCTTGGTGGGTTACATCGCAGTAACTTCACATTTAGTACCTAAGATTATTGTGCAACAACCATGGCCAACTCCAGTGGGTTTGAGTGGTTATCTTGCAACTACTAGCTGGCAAGGTGCCGTGCTTTCAATTGTTTGTGCACTTGTTGCCTTCTTAGTTTGGTTCCCATTCATCAAGCACTATGACAATGTCTTATTGAAGAAGGAACAGGCTGACGCTACTAAGAACTAATAGATTAATTTTGATATAGATAAGATTGTTAATTTGAACCAAAAAAGACCATAACTACAACACAATTAGAAGTAGTTATGGTCTTTTTGCTGCTGAGATGGCGATTTTAAGCTGCAATATTAGCTAAAACATTGTCACCCATTCGTCTTAATTCTTTCTTTGCGCCCATCTTTAATTGGAAATTGTAAAACATAGTTTGGAGTTTGCCGTGTTTCTCGCGGTCAAAGCTAAGCATGTCTTCAGAAAAGGTGATTTTTACGCCTTGATCGTTATCCTCAGTGACATATTTAATCACTAATTCCATTCGATCTGTCTTAAAATGAGCCCCATAGACCTTGTTTCTTTCGTAATCGGTTAATTCTACTTGGGCACCATCCACCTCGTATTTAGTACCTTTAGCAAGCGTTACCGGCATGTCATTACCACGAGCTTTTTTAATAGCAGGAATTAATTGTTCTTCAAGGTAATCAAAGAAGTCCTTAGCCTTGAAGTTGAATTGTTTAGTAATTGTAATCATACTTTTCCTTCTCTCATCTATATTACTTATGCTTTCATCATATCTTTTTAGAAAAATAGAGTCTAGCACTTTTTAGCTAGGCTCTACTTATAAATAAAAGTTTTAGTCTAAATCCTCACCATTTGAGGTGATAACTTTTTTATACCAGTAGAATGAATCTTTAGGATAACGCTTGAGTGAGCCATTGCCACGGTCATCACGATCAACATAGACAAAACCATAGCGTTTCTTCATCTCACCAGTCCCATTTGAGACAAGATCGATTGCTGACCAGGTAGTGTATCCCATCAAATCGACACCATCAATTGTGACAGCATCCCGCATTGATTTGATCTGGTCTCGTAAGTAATCAATACGATAGTTGTCATGAATTGAGCCATCTTTTTCAAGGGTGTCAGCAGAACCTAAACCATTTTCTACTACCCATAGAGGCTTGTGGTAACGATCCCAGAGCTCATTTAGGCCGATTCGTAAAACATCTGGATCAGTTGCCCAGCCCCAAGCATTACTCTCAAGATATGGGTTAACTACACCACCAGCAGAAACATTACCGTTAGCTTTAGCATCAGCTTCATGAGTGGTTAAAACGTTTGAAGTATAGCAAGAAAAACTTAAGAAATCTGCTGGATATTTAGCGATTAATTCATAATCTTCTGGTGTATCATTAAGCTTAATCCCATCACGTTCATATTTCTTAAGACGATAGTTAGGGTAGCGGCCGCCAGTTTGAACATCACTGTAGAAGAGCATCTCTTGCTTGGCTTCCATCACTTTAAGTTGATCAGCAGGATCACAAGTGTAAGGGTAGTAGGCAGAATAAGCTAGCATTTGGCCAACACGGTTGTTGGGGTCAATTTCATGGGCTAATTTAACTACCTTAGCGCTAGCTACGAATTGATTGTGAGCACCTTGAGCACGATTTTGTTCGCTACCATCGATTAAACCGCCACCCATATAAGGAGCCATGTCCATGGCGTTGATTTCGTTAAAAGTAAGCCAATATCTAACTTTGCCTTTGTAGTGCTTCATCACGATATCAGAGTAGTGAACGAAAGCATCGATTAAATGGCGATCTTTCCAGCCACCGTAGCGGGTAATTAAAGAAAGAGGTGTCTCATAGTGGGATAAAGTTACCAGTGGTTCAATGCCATACTTAGCACATTCATCAAATACTTTATCGTAAAAGGCTAATCCGTCTTCATTAGGTTGTTCGTCATCACCATTTGGCAAAATTCTGGACCAGTTCATTGATAGCCTGAAAACATCAAAGCCCATGTCGGCCATTAATTTAATATCTTCTTGATAGTGGTGATAAAAGTCCGTTCCTTGGTGGCTAGGGTAGTAGTAACCGTCTAAAATAGTTGGAACAGCACCTTCAGGTAGACTAAATTCCTGCCCCCAAACTAGAGGCGTAGCTCCAGTTTCACCATTAGGCTTTTTCCAAGTTACCTTACGCGGTTCAGTTGCTGAGCCATTAGTTAAAACGTCAACAGCATTTAAACCCTTGCCGCCTTCATCATAACCACCTTCATATTGGTTAGCTGCAGTAGCGCCACCCCAAGTGAAATTTTTTGTAAATGACATATATTACCTCTAAAAACGATTATTATCTAACAATACATAATCACGGGTATCGTAACGATTCTTGCTGACAGAATATTCGACAGGTTGACCATTAGTAAGCCAAATAATCTGTTCTAATTCAAGAATAGGATCATCTTTTTTGGCATTTAAATATTTTTGATCATATTCGTCTGCTTTATTAGCACGAATCTTACGATAAGCGTGTCCAAATTTTAAATTAAGATTCTTATGGATGTAATCATAAATTGATTTATGCAAAATGTTTTCATCAAGATCAGGAATTAATTTAACCGGCATGTAAGTATGCTCAAGGGTAAGTGGTTTATCATTATAAAGTCTTAAACGAACAATATTATAAATCGGTTCTGTTTTTTTGATTTCAAGATTTCTTTGCATTTGTTCATCAGGAAACTCTACAGAGAAATGAATAATTTGACTCTTAATGGCATCTTTACCCATTTGATTTCTTAAACCAATGAATGCGTTAGCTGGAGCATCAACTTTTTCCTTAATTGGAATTTCTCCAGTAACAAAGGTGCCAAGTCCGGATTGTTTATAAACCAGACCCTGTCGTTCAAGACCATCAAATGCTTTTTTGACAGTTAAGCGACTGACATTAAATTCTTGAGCAAATGTCTCTTGATCGGGAAGAGGCTCTTGCTTATTGTAGATGCCTTGTTTAATTCTTTTTCTTAATTCATTTGCTACTTCTAGATATTTTGCCTTTGCCATGTTTTTCCATTCTATTTCTATATTAGATTTATATTTTTATTATATAGCAAAGTCTATACTTTAGTAAAAAAGAGACATTATTTTACTATTTTTATAGCCTAACAACGTCTCTTTTTATGAATTATTTCAAATCTTTAATACCTTGATCAATTGCATCATCACAGTCAATAGGGAGTCGTAAAACCATTTGACCATCGATTTCAATTCCTTTAGGGATTTGGATAACACCAGGGAAGTGATATCCATGATGAGCTTTGGTTTCATCATCTAAGTATACAGATACTTGACCATCGGCTTTGACGCCAATTTTATAATGATGACCGTCACGATCAAATTCATTTACAATTTTTTCTTCATTATTCAATTTTAAATACCTCTTTTATTATTTAGTTTCGTTTGCTTGTTCACGTTTAAGTAAGATATTGTCATACTTCTTAGCAAATGGCCAATAGATCAAAGTAGAAATTACTAGAGTACATGCTTGCCAAATGGTCATCTTCCAACCTCCGATTAGGAATCCGGAAATAACAGCTGGCGTAGTCCAAGGTGCAGCCATACCATTTAATGGTGGAACAATACCAAATCTGATTACGCAGTAAGTAGAGATAGCTACGACAATTGGAGTTAAGAAGAATGGAATTGCAAGGAATGGGTTCATAACGATAGGCATACCGAAGAGGAATGGTTCGTTAATGTTGAAGATACCAGGTACTAATTCCAATTTACCTAATGATTTCATTTGTGCTGATTTAGCAGCAATTAAGATGAAGATAACTAAACCGATAGTAATACCAGAACCGGTTAAGTTAATAAAGTTGTTGTAGAATTCGTTAGTAACAACGTGAGCACCGTTGGCAATAGTTAATTTGCCGGCTCTGTATAATTGAGCGTTGTCAAATGAGTTTGCTTGAAGAAGTGAACCAGCAATGGAACCAACAATCAAACCACCGTGAACACCGAAGAACCAGAAGAATGGCACTAAGAAAGCGATAACAACTGCACCACCAAATGAATCTGATACACCTTGTAATGGTGATTGAATGGTTTTGTATACCCATTGTAAGAAGTCAGTGTGTGCAAAGTTATTAAATGCACCGAAGATAAGCATAGTAACAATTAAGATTACACCAGCTGGAATCATAGCAGTAAATTGGTTAGATACTGCAGGTGGAACTTGCTTAGGAAGCTTAATAGTCCAACCAGCTTTCATCATTGCTGAGTAAGCCCAACCAACAATCAAACCTACGATAATGGCAGCGATCATACCGTCACCACCAAGCCAATTGATGTTGATAACACCAGTTACAGGAGCTTCCAAAAATGTTTGTAAAGCATGAGGTAACTTATCAATATTTTCAGCAACCACCTTGCCGCTCATTTGACCGTTATTGATACCGGAAGTTAAAGCGGCTTTTAATGGGCTGTCGATTGCTAAAGTTTGGAGCATTAAGAAGGAAGCACATGCAGTAAGCCCACCAGCTAATGGTTCATAGCCTTCATTTTTAACATAAATATAAGCAATACCAATTGAGCCCCAAAGTGCCATAACGTTAAAAGTTGTGGTGTAGGCTTGATTGAAAATTGCCCCCCAACCAGAAGCATTAATTGCATTAGCCACTGCTGGAATAGGGATGTTGGATAAAATTAAGAAAATAGAACCAACAATAATGAATGGCAAAGTATAGATCATACCATTCTGTAAAGCAACAATAGCTTTAGTATTAACAAATTTCATAATGGGTGGCAGAATTTTGCTGTTCACAAAATTACTGAACCCAGATTGTTTTTGATCAGTCATTATAATTCATCTCCATTATCTTTAAGTACCTTTTGAAACCAATAGAATGATTTCTTAGGCACACGTTTTAAATCTTTTAAATCGTGGTTTGATCTGTTGACGTAAACAGCACCGTAGCGTTTTTCCATATCAGCATGAGAACTTGGAATATCAATTAATCCCCAGCCAAGATAACCAAGCACCTTGGCGCCGTCATCAAAAATAGCATCTTTCATTGCTTTGATATGGTCGCGGTGATAAGCAATACGCTCATCATCTTCAATCATATGCTCACCGTCCCAAGTTTCCTTGAGGCCGATACCATTTTCAATAGGGAAAATAGGAATACGGTAGTAGTTGTACATTGTAGTAATTGCATTCCTAAATCCTAGTGGATCAATTGCCCAGCCCCAATCGTTTGTCTTAACATATTTGGACTCAACTCCGCCCTTGTTAAGGTAATGGTTAGGAGCTTCACCATCAGGAATTTTATCGCTAGATAAAACCCAGGATGAATAGTAAGAAAATGCTAGGAAATCAGCTTTAGCTTTCTTCATAATTTCTTTATCTTCATCTGTAATGTCCATTTGAATGCCATGATTTTTGACATATTGCATTACTTCTGGTGAATAGCCGCAGCCGGTGTCAGCATCGTAAATATTAAAGTTTAAAAACTCTTGTACTTGCTTTGCTGCCCAAACGTCTTCAGGTTTACTCGTTGCTGGATAAATTTGTTGGTAAGCAAGCATTCCACCAATTTTTACGTCTGAGTGATTTTCGTGGATGTAATTTGCTAATTGAATATGACACATCATCGTATGGTGGAAGATAGTGTACATATCATCCAAACTTTTATCTCCAGATTCGTAACCTGAAATATTAAAAACTTCATCTTGGAAATATAGATTATGCTCGTTGAAGACAATCCAATATTTCACTCGATCACTGAAATGATCGATCATTTTTTTACCAAAACGGACAAAGGCGTCAACTACGTGCCGTGACATAAAACCGTTGTACTTTTTGGCTAAATTAAGCGGCATATCAAAGTGGTAAAGACAGATCATTGGTTGAATGCCACGTTTAAGCATTGCATTAACTAATCGATCATAGAAGTCAATACCTTTTTGATTGAAGTCGCCGTCTCCATCAGGACAAACACGAGACCATGAAATTTGAATACGATACATGTTCATGTTCATGTCCTTCAGTAAGTCGAGGTCTTCGTCATATCTATGATATTCATCAATTGCTACATGCCAGTCACTAGTATTGTCAGTAGCAGGTCGGACATCATAGACTGAAAGACCCTTGCCATCTTCATTCCATGCACCTTCAGTTTGCATACTGGAAACTGAGTTGCCCCAAAGGAATGTGGATGGCAATTTGCGCTTTTCAGTCATCTAGATCCTCTCTCTCCTATGTAAGGGCTTTCATTTTTTTACACAAATAAGTATAGCATAATTCATGCAAAAATAAATATCTTTTTATATAAAAAATATATACTTTTTATAAATACAAAACAAAAAGCCCATCACAGCGGGCTTTTAACGGAATTAAATAATTATCAAAATTTAATGTGCTTGTTCAAAATCTGCAACTGCGCCACGTAAGTTTGCATTACTCTTCAAACTGCAAAGCACAATTTCAGGTTTAATACTTGCTGGATTGACTTGTTTGCGAATATAGTCAATTTCGCGATTCAATAACGGAATTAATTCTGGATTATTAGAAATGCCACCGCCAATTACAATTTTGTCAGGGTCAAAACTTTGCTGAACGTTGTAAATTGCTAAGGCTAGGGAATGAATTAAGGTTTGACGCTCATCGCTGGCTACTGGATCATCTTCGTCTGCTAAAGCGAAGACTGTTTTACCATCAAGTTTTTTACCAGTTCTTTCGTTATAGCGGTTAGCCATTGCCACTGGGGATGCCAGATCACTAACAGATTTTGTACCAATGCTCATGTAACCGAATTCACCACCAAATAGGTGAGCGCCATGCCAGACTTTTTGATTAATAATGATGGCACCACCAATACCTGTACCAATAACAAAGAAAGCCATGCTGTCACTACCTTTGCCAGCACCTTCTGCTAATTCGCCTAACGCAGCGGAGTTGGCATCATTTTCTATAGAAACAGGTAATTCAAAACGCTTTTTTAATTCGTCAACGATTTTAAAGTTATGGATGTATGGAAGGGCAGAAGAACCACCAATAATGCCATTTTTTTGGTCAACTGCACCTGGTGAAGAGATTGCCACACCTTTTATTTTGGTATTTTGTTTAATTTTATTAACTTCTGCAGTCAAAATATCGTAAAAAATATTTAAATCCTTTGGCGTATTAACGGCATGTTTATCCTGTAATTTACCGTCTTTCCAAGTTGCGATTTTGATTGTTGTACCGCCAATATCAATTGCTGCTAAATCCATTATTTATTCACCTCATAAAAATCTATACTTTTTAAGAATATCATAAATATTTATGAAAGCGTTGTCAATAAAAGATTGCATGCTAAAATAGGCATGTAAAGTAAAAACGGAGGCATATATGGTTAATTCAATTTTTACAAATCGGAGAGCTGTTAGAAACTTTAGCAGTGAATCTATTTCAGACGATGAGATTAAGAGTCTAATTGCTGCTTTTCAAACGACTCCTTGTGGAATGCATCAGACAGATGTAATGAGCTTGGTGGTTGTTAAAGATGAAGCATTGCGCGACAAGATTGAGACGAAGACCGATAATGCGTGTTATCATGCCCCAGTATTATTTATAATTAATACTAAAAAAGACAGCATGTTTGGCGAGCGGGATGCATCCTGTGGTGCAGAGAACATTATGCTTGAGGCGACAGACTTAGGTCTTGGCTCAGTTTATGTAATGGGCGGCGCAGCTAGATTAAATGATGACAGCGAATTGCAGAAGGAGCTGGGGATTGATCCTGCCTTTCAGACGAGTGTCATCGTGCCGGTTGGCAAGATTGGAGAAAAACCGGAAGCAACGGATCGTTCAAATCGTTATCAAGTTACAATTTATTAATTAAAAAGAGCTAATGTGAAAATTAGCTCTTTTTTTGTTTAAACAGCGGTTAAAGAGAAACTGTCAAATCTTTTGTGTAAATAGATCTTTCTCGTAAATTGATTTTTTAATTATTTATTTAATCAAAGTAGGATTCTAAGGTGTCCTGAACCTGACCAAAGCCTTTATGAATTCGATTGAAATAACGGTCATTGTAGCTCATTGCCTGGATGCCAATAAATGCATCAAGCGACTGTTCAGTTGGAAATTCTGCCTTAGGCTTAGCTTTACGCTTGATGACGTTGTTAAAGGATTCAATCATATTGGTTGAATAAATTGAAGCTCTGATTTGTTTGGGATAATTGTAGAAGACTAGCAGATCGGGCTCAATTTCCTTCAAACCTTTGATGACATGGCTATAAGCTTTATTCCATTTGGCATAGAATTTGTGCAAGACAGCTGCAGCTTCTTTTTTGCTTGTCTGTTGATGTATCTGCTTGAATTCGTTCATGATCTTTTCACGATCGTCGACGCGTACTTTAGCGCAGATATTGCGCATGACATGAACCAGGCAGCGTTGAAAATGAGCTTTAGGATAAGTCCTGGCCAAGGCTGTTTTCATGCCAACAACACCATCAGAAAGAAAAAGCTCAACTTGCTTCAAGCCTCTGGACTTCATGTTTTGAAGCATCTCTGTCCAAACTTCAATGTTCTCACTAGGAGCAATGCAGTAGTCAATGACTTCCTTATGTCCATTAGGTTTAATGCCAATGGCAATATATACTGCTTCACGCTCAAACGTTTCTCGGCGCAAAGGAAGGTATGTCGCATCCAAATAGACACAGAAAAACTTGTCGCTTAGCTTGCGCTTGTGATAAGCCTCAATCTTGGGGAGCATCTGCTTGGAAATATTTGATACTTGAGCTGGACTATAATGACTGCCATACATTTTCTCAATCAAGTCAGCGATTTCTCTGGTAGTTACGCCTTTGGAGTATAGCTTGATAATCGTGCTTTCCAAAACATCAGAGTGCTGCTTGTAGTCAGGCAGCGTGTGCTGATGAAACTGACCGTTGCGGTCTCGAGGCACTTGCACTTCAATTGGTCCAAACTGGGTATCAACCTTGCGGAAATAAGCACCATTTCTAGAATTGCCAGTATTCCAGCCATTTCTGGCATAGGGATCATAGCCTAGAAAGGCAGTCAACTCAGCTTCTAGCAAGTTATTAACAGCCTGTTGTAGCTCTTTGCGCAATAAATCATTTATTTTGTCTGGATTGAATAGAGCTTGAGCAAAATCTTTGGTAAAATCATTCATGAAGGAGTTCTTCTTTCTGTATGTGTTTTTTTGTTCAAACCAATCATACGAGAAAGGAACTCCTTTTTCTAATGTTTAAAGAAATAAATTTAAGGAATCATTCATCCTTACACAAACTATTTTACAGTCTCGTTAAAGAGGGAGGTTTTGTGTGATAATAGACATAAGAAATAACAAATGGAGCTATTTATGAATAGAAAAATTTTTGTAGGTATTGCTGCAGTCACTTTAGCTGTGACTTTGACGGGTTGTAGTCAAGTACATTTTGGTAAAGATGCAGTGACGATTGGTGAAGTAAAACAAAATAAGAAAACAGTAAACGTAAAAAAGGCTAAATCTGCCAAGGTACAATCTTCAAGTTCCAAGAAGATTAAGCCTAAAAAAGACTCGAAAAAGAAAATCAAAGAGAATAAGAAAAATAAGACTAAAAAGTCGGCTGTTGTAATTTGGAATACAGCTAAGACAGCCAAGTTAAAGACTGCAGTCAATAACTGGGGTAAAAAGTCCGGTCAGACCTATCAGTTTTATGATGGGAAAAAGAATTTAAAGACCAAAAAGGGTGCAACTTATCCTGGAGTGCTAGCAACTAATCGGTTTGTTTTGAATAAAAAGTCAATTAAGATAGGCTACAGTCCAACGGGCAAGGCAAAATATGATTATAATGTGCTGGCAATAGCTAATGATGACTTTAAATCTTGGCACAATACTTACTTATTCTGCCTTAAATCTGATAAGCCGGTTATCTTGCTTGATCAGTCTAGGAATGGCAACCCAATTGTAGTTAAAGTAGTTAAAGATACATCTCTGAATAAAATCTTTAGTCAATTAGTAAAATAAAGATTAAATGAGTAAGCAAAAAAGCATGAGAAAATTAATTCTCATGCTTTTTTTGAAATTGTACTCGGTTAACTCGAAATTAATCGTGATCAACATCGTCTGGGAAGAAGGCAAGACGTTCACCATCGCCAAGTTCTTCTTCGATTTCAAGTAAGCGGTTGTACTTTTCAACACGTTCTGAACGAGCTGGAGCACCGGTCTTAAGTTGACCACCGTTAACAGCAACAGCTAAGTCAGCGATGAAGGTGTCACCAGTTTCACCTGAACGGTGAGAAATCATAGTGTTGTAACCGTTCTTACGTGAAAGACGGATAGTTTCAAGGGTTTCAGTAACAGTACCGATTTGGTTCAACTTGATAAGTGAAGCGTTACCAGCACCTTCCTTGATAGCCTTAGTCAAAAGTGCAGGGTTAGTACAAATGAAGTCGTCAAGAACGATTTGGATACGGTCCTTGTGGCTCTTAGTGAACTTAACCATACCGTCAACATCGTTTTCGTCGTATGGGTCTTCCATAGAAATTAATTCTGGGAATTCGTCCAAAAGCTTGTCGTAGTAATCTGCTAATTCTTCATCAGTAAGAACCTTACCTTCAAGGTGGTACTTGTGATCATCCTTGTTGTAGAAGTATGAAGCAGCACAGTCACATGCAATAGCGATATCTTCACCTGGCTTGTAACCAGCCTTGATGATTGATTCGTGAAGAGCCTTCAAAGCTTCTTCTGAGTTCTTCATGTTAGGAGCGAAACCACCTTCGTCACCTAAACCAGTTTCGTAACCCATGTCTTCAAGAACCTTCTTCAAGGTGTGGTATACGTTAACGATCTTTTCGAAACCGTCACGGAATGAAGTCTTAGCAACTGGAGTGATCATGAATTCTTGAATGTCGATACCGTTGTCAGCGTGTTCACCACCGTTGATAACGTTGTGGAAAGTTTGTGGCATTTCAAGATCAGTACCGCCAAGGTATCTGTACAATGGAAGGTGAGCATCGTTAGCAGCTGCAACTGCAACAGCCATAGATACACCTAAGATAGCGTTGGCACCAAGACGACCCTTGTTTGGAGTACCGTCTAAGTCAATCATGGTCTTGTCAATCTTTGGTTGATTGTATGGGTCCATACCCTTAAGAGCATCGTTAATTTCAGTGTTAACGTTGTTAACAGCCTTTGAAACACCCTTACCACCAAGACGTGAACCACCGTCACGTAATTCAACAGCTTCGTTTTCACCAGTTGAAGCACCTGATGGAACTTCAGCCTTACCTACGACACCGTTTGAAAGAGTAACGTGAACTTCAACAGTTGGGTTACCACGTGAGTCGAAAATTTCAAGTGCGTGTACATTTTCAATAACTGATTTGAGCATTAATAAACCTCCTCAAAAATTATGGTATGTTTTTCATACCATACGGAACAATTTTTGCTCCGCTTTACATCTCAAATTTTAGCCTAACTTTGTGACGGTGTAAACATATGAAAGCGGTTTACATTTTAAAAATTAGTAAAGCAGCCTAAAAAACTCTATATCAAAGGACTATAATATATGTATTAAAATAAATACAAAAAATAAGGAATCTAAAATGGAAAATATTAAATTAATTGTTGACTCAAGTGCCAATATGAATAATGATCCGGCGCGTAATTTGGAAGTAGTGCCTCTGACAATTTCTTTTGGTGGTAAGGACTACCTTGATAATCAAGATTTGAATATGAAGGAATTTTTGTCCAATATGAACCAAAATAATGTGGCAGGCAAAACAACTTGTCCAAGTATTCAAGCATGGCTTGACGCACTTGAAGGAACAGAAAAAGCGATTATCGTCACAATGACCAGCGGGATGAGTGGCACTTTTTCTTCAGCCCTTCAGGCAAAAGCAATGTATGAGGAAAAACATCCCTTGAGTAAAATTATAGTAGTTGATTCAAGAAGTGCAGGACCTGAGCTAGCAATCATAGTCCATGGTATTGAGAAAATGCTGCAAGGTGAAATGCGCTTTGTAGATCTAGAAGAAGCAATTGCTAAGTTTAGAATGCAGACTCATTTGCTTTTTGTTTTGCAATCACTACATAATTTATCTTTAAACGGCCGTGTTTCACCAGCTGTAGCCAAAATCGCAGGTTTGCTCAAAATCAACTTGATCGGAACAGCAAGTAAAGAAGGAAAACTTGAGCCACTTACTAAGGCTCGTGGAATGAAAAAGGCCATCCGTGAAATTATCAAGTATATGAAGGAAGATAATTATCACGGTGGCAAAGTGATAATCGATCATTGCGAAAATGAAAAAGATGCAGAAATAATTAAAAATAAAATATTGGAGGAATACCCTGAAGCTCAAATTGCTATTCGTCCAATGCATGGTTTATGTAGTTTCTATGCTGAAGAAGGCGGCATTATGGTAGGCTTTCATGAATAAAAAATAAGGATCACGCTCAAGTGCTGAACGTGATCCTTTTTAAATCGCTAAAAATAGTTGCTGCGAAATACTGAAACAAACGATTGCTAAACTAGTAGCACCAAGAACATCAGAAGGATAGTGGGCCTTTAAACTTAAACGAGAGAAAATTACCATTGCCCAAATAGCTACTACGGCAATAACAAATCCGGCTCCAAGATCTTTGGCAAATAGTTGTAGTACGATTAAGCCCATGGTTGTGGCACCTAAAACATGACCGCTGGGAAAGCTATAGCCATCTTCTTTATCGGAATGTAATAATGGTCGCTTGCGCCGAATAAGTTTTTTTAGAATAATACCAGAAATGTCAGCAAATCCTAGAGTTCCTAATACCCAAAGAGCGGTTAGATTTCGTTCTTCGTTTAAAAGTAGACCTGCTAATAATACATCCCAAACGACCATTAGTTTAGGATCATTAATAAAAGCGATAACCTGCCAGCTGTAGTCATCATGACGTTTGACCAATTGGTGGTGAAGCCAGTGATCAAATAGATTGAAACGACGTGAATTTTTGATATTAAAAATAAGCCAGAGCAAAACTGCCGCAGACAGTAGCAGTACAAAATAATTATTCATTAATAAGAAAATCCCCAATTACTATATAAGTACAATCTATTTTAACCGGAAAAACAAAAATAATGCTAATCTTTAAATAAAATTAACATTATTTTTCAATTATTTAGTTTTGGTGATTAAATGTTGGCTTAGTTAACATATCATACTTGATTAAATCCTTAGCATCGAGGTCTTCTTTGTTTATGTCAACGACATTAATTTGCTGATTAGTATAAGTAGTGTAATAGAAAATCCCTTTGTCAAGGTTGGTACCATCAGAGTAAATAGTGTATTCAAATGAATTAGGGCCAACTTGATCAAGTCCCTTTTGTTGTTCAACAGAATGCAAAATATGGAAGTAATTGTCTACGTTTTCTTCCTCACTTTTACCAACAGGAGCGTTGAACTTGTTAAAAGCTACACGAACAAAGCGCGATTCTGAATCCATCCCACCTGGCAAATTGCGTGAACCAAGCCCACGGCTGTAGCCATTCATATTGACCTCTTTTGAAAAGTTGTTCTTAGGCATTGCAGGTGAAACATCAGCATAATTATTTAAATTAAATAATTGACATGAAAACTGAGGATTGTTAGTCAGGCAACCGACAGGATTATCATAAACGTGCATTCCATCTTTATCGGTTTCAACGACAATTGAAACACCTGTCTTATCGGCAATTAACCAATGAAGTGGGGATGCCTGCATCTTGTCAGAGAAATTAAGGTTAACAATGTTGATCTTTTTAAGTAATACCTTAGCATCCGCTACAGTTGCGCATTGACCCAGAATCCAGGGAATAAATTCAAATGAAGCAATGTTGTCTTTATTGGCAACTTCATCATAGTAGGTAGCATTGTCAGGGTAGTTAAGTCCTGCCATGCCTAAACCTTTTTCATTAGCTGCGTCAAAGTAGAGCGGATAATTACCAGCATCAAGTGCAATACCAACCATAGCATAATGATGCTTCATTTCAGGCATCTTGCGGAAGTTGAAAGCATAATTGCGTGGGGTAACTACAACTTGTTGGCCGAAAGTAATCTCAAGATCGAGGTTACGTCCAAAATAGTGATCTTGTGGACTGAAAATAATTGAAGTACACATAATATATAATCTCTTTTCTATATCTTCAAATAATGTGCTATTAGCAAGTATAGCATTTAAATATTAAAAAATGACTAAGATAAAAAAGACCAAGCACTGCACTTGGTCTTTTCCACATATTGACAAAAGGAGTGTACAGGATTTGAACCTGCGCGCCAAGGAAAACTTGGTTCGCCGGATTTCGAGTCCGGTGCATTACCACTCTGCCAACACTCCGTAACAAAAGTATTATAACCTACTTAACTAAATAATGCCAAAATATTTTATTTTTAGTTAATGTGAATTTATTAACAATTTACCTTGTCACAAATAGAAAATAATAGTATACTTATTACTATCATCATAAAGGGAGTTGTGTTTGTCAAATTAAACAGATCACATATGGAGGGATTTTTGTTGACAAACATAATTAAAACTAAATCATTCTGGTTAGCTACGGCGATGACCTTATTTTGTTCTGTAGCAGGAATTTTCTTGGCTAAATTGCCATACGTAAACTTAATCGGGACATTGGTAATTGCATTGTTATTAGGGATTGCATTGCAAATAACGCCTCAGAGCGTACAAGCTGAAGCGAAAGCTGGCATGGGTTTTATTTCCAACAAGTTTTTAAGATTAGGGATTATCTTGTTAGGATTTAGACTCAATTTGACTAAGTTGGCTGATGCAGGTGTTAAGACTATACTGGTTGCGGCGCTGGCAGTTAGTGGAACAATTGTGCTTACTTATTGGCTTAGCCGTAAGTTTGGTGCTGAAGATGAGTTAGCTATTTTGTCGGCTTGTGGTTGTGGAGTTTGTGGTGCAGCTGCCGTTATGGGCGTGTCACCACAAATTGAGACAAGCGATGAAGAAAGAAAAAGAGAAAACGAAGTTCTAGCGGTGGCTGTTGTTTGTGTCATGGGAACGCATTACTTGAAATCGTGCTCAAACCGTTTCTTGGCTTAACTGATACACAATATGGAGTAGTAGCGGGTGGATCTTTACACGAAATTGCTCATGCGGTTGCAGCGGGAAGTGCTTTTGGTGAAGTCAGTTTGGATAGCGCTCTAATTATGAAGTTATCTCGTGTATTACTTTTAGCACCGGTTGCTTTAATTGTGGGCTATTGGTACCAAAAGCGTTTGGTTACGGAAAGTGAAGCAGAACATACTAGAGCACCGAAGAAATTACCAATTCCTTGGTTCTTGGGTGGATTTATCTTAACTAGTATTATTGGTACATTTTTACCAATGTCTGCGCGGACTTTAGACTTCTTAGTGCAAGCAGCATATGTCTTTTTAGGGATGGCAATGGCTGCATTGGGAATTTCCGTTAACTTCAAGGTAATCTTTAAGCGTGGCGGTTCAGTCTTTGGGGCTGCCGCAGTTAGCTCAACTTGTTTGTTGGTATTCATGATTATTATGAGTAAAATTTTCTTTTAAACTTACTTAAAAATGTGCTTGTTCGGGCACATTTTTTATTACATAAAACACGCGTGGTGCTAGTTAAATCGTTTTAGTTAATAAAAAAGTCCAATCTTGTTAGACTCGACTTGTAAATAGTAATAATAGAAAAGAGTCTGATCTGATTGAACTGCCTTAAGCTTAAGCGTTTTAGCCACCATTTACAAGTTAGTTTTAAAGATTTAGTGATAATTTGTCGGCACTGGTATCGTTTGTATGCACCGGCTGAGTTTACTCATCGGCGAAATATTGATCAAATTAAAACTACGGACAGTCTGATTTTGGCTTTACTTATCTGGCAAGCTAAGACAGGAATTGAATCACAAAGAAGATTCTGTGAATGTTTCAATTGTTTATCACACTCACGTTTTAATCGGCGTTCACGTCAGCTATTGCAATTGATTTATCAGATACGGCAAGAAATGAATAAAAAGGTTGACCTGAATGGACATTTCTTGATCATTGACAGCTTTCCGGTACCTGTTTGCCAACCAATTCGCAACTATCGTGCTAAAATTTTTCGCGGTTATGCCAACATTGGTTATAAGGCCACCAAGAAAATTTACTTCTATGGTTTCAAAGTTCATGCCATTGTTAGCGATGACGGTTACATTCTTGATTATGTCGTAACAAAAGCATCAGTTCATGATGCCAAGGAGACAGTTGAACTGATGGAAAATGCACATCCATCTAATTACTATCTTCTTGGCGACGAAGGCTATTTAGGCAAAGAACTGCATCAACAGCTAAAACAAATGGGTTATGAACTTTGGACACCATATCGTAAAAATATGACAGGAGCTAAAAAGCACAATGATCATCAATTGATGGCTATTCGCAGAACAATTGAAAGCGACTTTTCGCTTCTGACCTATTACAATGCCGAGAACAATCGAGCACGTAGTCTGATAGGCTTTCAAAGCCGGTTGGAAATTGCAATTTTAGCTTATAATTTGGCTTATTGTCTAGAAAGATTTAACTAGCACCACGCGTAAGTAATTTAAATAGAAAAGAGTCTGATCTAATTGAACTATCTCAAGCTTAAGCGTTTTTCTCACCATTTACAAGTTAGTTTTAATCGGTTAAATGTGATTTGTCGCTCGCTGTATAAGCTTTATGCGCCTGATGGACTTAAACATCGTAAAAATGTTGATCAGACCAAGCTTCCTGATAGTTCTATCTTAGCGATGCTCATTTGGCAAACTGAAATTGGAATTGAATCTCAACGAAGATTCTGTAAATTCTTCGTTGGCTTATCTCATTCTCGCTTTAACCGTCGAGCTCGAATGCTCTTGCCTCTAATTCGTTGTATCCGTCAGGCTTGGAATCAAGAAGTAAAGACAGCTGGAGAATTTTTGATTATTGATAGTTTCCCAGCCTGTTCGCAATTATCGTGTCAAGATCTTTCGGGGCGTAGCTGATATTGGTTATAAAGCAACCGAGAAAGTCTATTATTATGGCTTCAAGGTCCACGCAATAGTAAGCGATGATGGCAATTAGAAGAAGCATTGAAAGCGACTTTTCTTTGCTTAGTTATTACAACGCTGAGAATAATCGAGCAAGAAGTCCAGTAGGCTTTCAACAGCGGCTAGAAATAGCTATTTTAGCTTATAATATGGCATATTGTCTAGAACGATTTAACTAGCACCACGCGTATAGTAATAGGCTTGATCTGGTAATTCAATTCTTTCACCCTCCTAATTAGTGTTAAAGCGAATTATAATACATTGCTAATTTATATATAAACAATTTATATGCGCAGTTACAAAATAGTATAAAATTTGTGATAAATTTTCTTACAGGGAAGTCCAACATTGGTTAATAATCGGCGTATAATGAAAGTTAAAGCATATTATTATAGCTAGGAAAAATAGGAATTCTTCAATTGAATACTGCTTTTTAAAAAATTAACTAGAGAAAGGACTGAAAAGTATCGCTTCCAAGATAAGCTAATCATGAAAGCTATACGCTAAATTATGTTAGCCAAGAGTAATAGAGTCGAAAGATTAAAGCAAACAATGGATCAAAAGCCTACTTTTGGCTTTCGAAAGCTATCAATTGGCATTACTTCGGTAATGCTAGGAGTAACTTTTTTTATGGCTGGTGGGCATACCGTTTTTGCTGAAACTTCGACCTCGCAAACAACTGAAAATAAGACTATAACAAACAACCAAACTACAAATACACAATCGAATATTGTTGAACAGTCTAAGGATCCAACTTCAACGGATCAGACTTCTCAAACACAAACAAATAATGAAAACCAAACTCAAAATGCGAAGGTTGATCAATCAGTTTCTGCAACTGATACTATTAGTAATGACAAAGCAAAATCTACTACAAGTACACCTGATACGGCAACTGAAAAAACAAAATTAAGAACAGATCCTACAGTGGCGGCACCTATCAATACTGGTGATAAAGCTTCGACTGAAACGAACACAACGGATAGTGCAAAGCAAAAAACTACGTCTACTACAAATAGTAAAGTAACACCCAAGTTAGCTGTAGCCGCCAAGTTAGCTGTAAGAACCCCGACTCCGGCCACTACTAATTCTGATTTGGCGGTTACCGATGATAATGGCATTACCTTAGCAATCAACCGTAATACCGTTGGTAACGATGGTACTGATGGCGCCCCAATTAATATTAACTTATCTGGTACTTTTCAAGCTGGTGAAGTTTATAGTATTACGGTACCAGTAACGACTTTTGGGATTGATGATTCCAATTTTAATAATACAATTATTGCCAATCGTGGGATTATTTCTAAGAGTGATCAAACAGTTAATGGGCAAAAATATTCTAATTACAAACTTACAGTAAGCAATGACTTTACTACTACAACCGGTTTTAAGCTAGTAATTTCAGATGGTAACAACTATACTGGACAAGCTGCAGCAACTTCAAGTAATGCGATTGATCCAGCCGGCGAAGTTAAACGAGAAATTTCATGGGGCTACGTGGATCCTAAAAAGGGTGAAGTGAAAAATAAATCCTTATACTTCACCACTATAATAAAGGATTCCATGCATCCAACATTTAACCAAGTTAAGCCTAGTCCTAATAAGGTTACGCAACTACAAACTAATACTAATTATGATTTTCAGTTAAATATTAATCAAACCACGGGATTACAAAATGATACTAGCTATGGCTCCAATAAAGTTAACAGTGCGGTTAATATGGGAACGACAATTACCATTCCCGTACCTGGCGATTTCGTAATCGATCCTGATGCTAGTTTACGAGCAAGTGGCTTGGTGCCTGATGGAAAAACTACAATTACCCAAGAAAAAGCTGGAGCAGATATTGTAATTAAACTTGCAGCTGGAACAGGTTCACAAAATTGGACCGGTGCTACTGGGTATCACTTGGTAGGAAAATTCATGCAGCCCGTTGGGCCGTATGAGAATAAGATCTATACCGCTGATGGCAATATTAAAATTGATCAAAAAGTAAGAACCGTTGATGGCATTTCAACTATTTCAGCAACTATCAATCAGCCATGGTCAGTTAACCTAGTTGGGCCTGAAGTAACGCCTAAACAAGGTGATTTAGCGACTAAAGTTGTTGGTAATAACGGAAGCAAGACTATTTTTCAAAAGCAAGCAACCAACATTGTGAACTATTTTGGCTTTACCAATGATACTCCAATTAGTTTTACCAATAGTCTCCATATTCAAGTTGGTTTTGATGAAAATTTGGCAGTGACTGGTATCAAAACGCCTGATATTAATGCCACCTTGCGACCAGGATTAACTTCTTACCAATATGTTATTGAAGTTGTAGATAAAGCAACGCAAAAGCACCGCTTTATTACAGCATCGGTTGATGCTGGGCAAGTTATTGCTGCACCTACGGGGACTACCATCTATAAAGCTGATATTTTGCCTAATTATGTTGAAGTAGGGGCAACTACCAAGATGGGGTCGGATCTTTCAAAAATCCCAGACAGCAATAGTGGTAGTACGACTCAAAATGAAGATCCAGATGTTTTTGAAGCATATGGCTATATATCAGATAAGTTGAATAATATGGCAACTTTGCCACCAGATACAACTGTATCGACCAAGGTTGCGATTCGGTCTACAGATTTTAATGATAATCAAACTGCAACCTCAGCTGTGGACCAAAAGGTTTTGGGCTTGGATAGCTTAACAGCTGCAATGCAAGCCTATGGATGCCAGACTAGTACAATGTATGATCCAACTAATCCGACTAAATCAGCTGGAACAATTGATATGCACTTTGATAATGATTCTAAAGCAACCACGGTAAAAGTTTTTGAACCAATCTTTTACTATGTTTTACCAAAATACTTCAGTTTTAGTGGTGGTTGGGATGCTGTTCAATATAAGGCTAAAGATGCAAACACCGGTAAAGTGATTGAGCCTAAATTTGAAACTTATATGGTTGATGGGCGTCAAGTAGTGAAGTTAGATTATACCGGAACAGGATTTAACTATAATACTAATGCTGATCAATCGCACGATAGGCTTAGCATCACAATCGACCCTGATGGAGTTGCTGGAGATTACTACTATGATGCGTTTGTTTATACTAAGTCGGGAATGAGTCATTATACGACAAAGTATAGTGATACAAATCTTGATGATCAGACTAAGGCGTTTACTAAAAATATTACTAACAGTGATATTCCAGGCTCGCTTTATAAGTTATCCTATTTGTATGGCAACCGATTCACTATTAAATCACCAGTTATTGCTTATGTTCCTAACATGGCTCAAGGTAATGAAGATCCTAAGGCTGCTGTCAAAGGAACCAGTGATACTAAAGGCGACGGAACAATGTATTACTACGTTAACGTAGCTAACTATGATTTGAATGTGATCAAAGATGGGAGGCTGTTGATTAACGTTCCATTATCCAGTGACAATAGCACTAGTTTTGACTTCACTGTTGATGGTCCCGTTACTTATGATGCTTCTTATGATAAGACTTTTGATAATAGTTTTACTTTCTACTACGCAAATGACGTTCAACGGTTGCCATCGACTAAGGAAAAGGGTATTCAACCTTCACTAGATAATTATGTTACTGGTGATCAAGTTAAAGACTGGTCTAAGGTTAAATCGATCATTGTGAAGTTCTCGAAGGATATTCCAGCTGCTGATCAAATAGGACGTTTCGTAATTAAGGGACATGACCCTAACTTTAAGTCTGACGCTGGTAAAACAGGTTATATAAGAGTGGCTTTGACGGGATCGAACTTCACACCATTTGTCTCAACTGACACAGGTATTCAAATTGTTGGTAAATCAACAATCGATACGAGATTGCATTATGTTGACGCTAATGGCGAGGATCAATATATTGAAGTTCCATCCATGGCTAAGACTTATGTCGAAAATAAAGACGTCATGAATCTTGCAGATTTTGATCCAAAGAATATTCCGTCTACCTTGATTCCAGAAAATTATGAACTCAGTTCTTCAATTCCTAGCTTCATCATTACTAATTCTGGTGATGAAGCTCAAAATGCAGGTTTTGGCAAACAGGTCAAGTATTACTTTAATGGAGATATCGTTCAGTTTGAACTGAAACACAAGACGAAATCGGAAGCTAAGACGATTCAAGATACAACCTACTATGAGTATGATGACAGCTCTAGCAAGTATCAAGCAGGTGGAACTGATGATCAAAATACAATTGTTGTAAATGGCCAAAAAGCTACTCCTACTTCGTATACATATAGTCTAAAACGAGTAACGGATTTGGTTACAGGCAAAGCAACTTACTATGTTGTTAACACCAGCACCAATGAAAGTATTGCTGTTGATGAAAGTGGTAATTTTACGATTCCTGGGGTTAAGGGGTTGCCATCTTTGTCAGGCTACACTGCTAATACCGCAGATTCGACGTTGGCACAAACGGCTAAAAATTATAATATTAATTCGCTATTTACAGCGAATCCAACAACTGATCAAATAGTATCAAAACGTGTAGTACATTATATTCCGGATAACCAAACATTGACTTATACAATGTTCAATGAAACTCAAAAAAAGTGGATTACTACTGTACCAATCGGGTTTTTAAATGGAAAAACTGATGATGATGCGTCTGGTGCGCTTGAAGCGCTTAGGAAAAAAGTTCACGATTTCTTAACGCCAAATGCATATAAACTTGATCAGATCTATTACTATGACTCTGAAACAGGGCAACAAAATATTGTCTATTACGGTGATAGTTTTAATATTGACACTGATAAGTTAGCAGCCCCAGGTAAGTTTACTGGCGATCCTGAAAAGAATAATGTAATTCTTTATGTAAAAGACCCAGTAAACTATAATCAACAGATTAGAGCGGTATCACGGATAATTTATTATCATGATGCCGATCAGAATGATGAAACATTAAATAACTTACCAATTAATCCATTGTCTGAAAATGATTATCCAGATACAATTATCCAAAGTGTTAACTACAAGCGCTTTGAAGTAACTGATGCGATTACTTACGCAATTCTTGGTTATTATAAACCTAGTCAGATGGAATTAGTCGATGGTTCGTGGAAGCCTAAAGCCGGCGAATCATATATTCCATATGATGTTAGTGATCAATATTCTGGTTTTGAAATTGACACAGAAAATGGAAATTCATCTAAGCAAGATGCGGTAATTAATTATGATCTGTCCAAATTTGGTTATGAAGGCCCAGTTGATGAAAACGGTAATGCCTTTTTAAAGGTAGTAGAAGCTGTTCCTAGTGTTGATGGCAAATCAACGGTAGTTAATGTTTACTATCACCACAAACTAGTAACGATTGCACCTGATAAATTGCCAACTACTGGTGAAAAGGTTGATGCAAGCGATCCGAATAGTCCAGTATATCCAACTAACAACTATGATCCTAATGCAGCAGCTAGCCAGTCTTCAGTTCAGCGGATAATTCATCATGTTTATGCTAACGGAACTAAAATCAACGGGGTTGATGTCAGTGGTCAAGCCGTTGCTGGCTTAAGTGATACGATTCAAACCGTAACCTTCTATCAAGATGCAACTATCGATTTAGTTATAGGGAAAATTACTTACACTGGGAAATATCGTGCGGTAAAATCAGCAACTACCCAAAATGGTACGACCACTAGTGTGCCAAATTATGGTCAGTTCACTGAAGTTACATCGCCATCGATTGCCAATTATATGCCCGTTGATGCTACTGTAGACAGCGCGAATGCTAACCTAGGCGATGCCCTGAAGACAGTTAACGTAGCTTATATCGCTGATCAAACCGATGCCGTAATAACTTATATTGATGCCGATAATGATGGCAGTACGATCATAGCTGATACTATGCACGGTCCACATGGAGATCCGATTAGGTATTCAACTGCTGATACAATAAAAGAACTTGTGGCTAAAGGCTATGAATTGGTAACTGATGGCTATTCTGATGATACTAGCGATGATAAGTATTTTGACAAATCAAAAGTTCATAAATGGAAATGGACTGTAACGATGCGTCACAAGAAAATTGAGGTTAATCCTGATAAATGCCACGCAAATGGTGATGAATTAACTACTAATGAGGGCTATAAGGGTACTTATCCTCAAGGCGTGGATAAAAATGATTTGAATCAAACAGTATCACGGACAATTAAATTCCAGTATGCTGATGGAACGACATGGGCTGGCAAAGATCTAAGCGGTCAAACTGTAGTTGATGATCAAGGGCAAGAACTTAAAGATATTGTTCAAAGTGTTTCTTACCAAAGAAAAGCTACAATTGACTTGGTAAAATTAGCGGATCCTGCGCAAGCCAAGAATGCAGTTACATATAGCGATTGGCAAGTAAAGGCAGGTTCAGATCCTGATTTTGGTAGTGTTGATGTTTTACCAGTTGCTGGTTATGAAGCTAGTCAGGCAACTGTTAAAGAAAAAACGCCAACAATTGATCCGGTTAATGGTCCGGAGCATGGGAAAACCCAAGTAGTGCTTTACTCACCAATTTATCAATCTGTCACGATACAATTCGTTGACAAGAATGGAAATGTCATTGAGCCAGAATATGCCTTCTCAGGTTCAACGGGACAAACCGTAAAAGTAGTTGATGAATTTGGAGATCTCATTGCACCGCCAATGGGGTGGAAGCTGGTTGATCCTAAAACTGAAATTCCTACTGAGGTTAGTTTTGGTAAGACACCTTTAGCAAACATTAGAATTGAAATCGAACATGCTACAGTTCACTTGAATCATGATGAATATCATGAAGCGAACACTGAGACTTTACCTGATAACAGTATCCGTCCGTTCCCAGCTGGGGTTGATCATGATGATTTGAATCAAACGGTCACAAGAACGATCAGAGTTCACATGCCTGATGGCACGATCAAGAGTATGGATCAAGTTTTGCACTTTACTCGTGGGGCTACAATCGATGAAATTAACGGTAATGTGACTTACGATGAATGGACTGCTGTTGATGGTACGACCATGGATGCAGTTAAAGCAACAGACATTGTTCCTACACCTGCTGGTTATAGTCCAATGCTAGAAGCAGTTGAATTAACAGGCGTAGATCCTAATGACCAGGATACAATTGTTGATATCAGATATAAACCAAATACGCAAAAAGCTCAACTGAGGATTGTTGATGATGATGCTTTAGTTGATGGCCAACCTAAAGAGTTGTTCACTACATCATCTTCAGGTAAATTTGGCACGAATGTTTACTTCGATAACTTGAAAGATGAATTAGATAAACTAACTAATGAAAACTATCAAGTTGATATGTCGGGATTGCCTGAAAATAGTAAGTATCAAGCTGATGACAATAACAACAATTTTGTCATTCACGTAAAGCATAAGACAGCTCCAGCAACTGGTTATCGTGACATTCGTGAAAAGATCTCATATGTTTATGTCGACAAAAATGGTGTAGAGCACACCATTCATAGCGACTACATTACTGATGCAGCTAACAGAGTCGTATTCATTCAAAATGGTACTTTGGACTTAGTAACTGATACATACACATGGCAACATGATTGGACATCAACTACTGGCAAATTTGTCAGAATTACCAGTCCTGAAATTCAAGGCTATGTAGTTCAACCTGGTATGGAAGCAGTACCAGCTCAAGAAGTAGCAATTGATGGTGAAAATGGCGATAAGATTTCCGTAGTTAATGACCAATTAGGTGGAAAAATCGCGCAGACTAATACTGACCCTTACGTTCAGGCTTGGGTAATCAGCTACAAGATTTACTATAATGCTGCTCCGCAATCGACGAAGGTAACTTATGTTGATGATGACGAACAAGATAAGGAAATTAGTAGTAATAAAATCACCGGTCATACTTTTGATACTGTAGCTACTGGTATTGTTAACCCAGATCCAACTAAATATGATTTAGTTGATAGTGATAACCTACCAGATGAAATTGTCTTTAGTACTACTGGCTATCCAGAAATTACAGTTCATTTGAAGCATAAGCATACACAAGTGAATAGAAGTGTAACTTATGACCGGACCATTAACTTCGTTGATGAAGCTGGTAAGCAAATGGCAGATCCAGAAAAGCAGACTTTGACCTTTAATCAAACGGGGGACAAGGATTTAGCTACTGGTACCATTAAATGGGTCCCAGTTGACAGTCAGAGCTTTGAAAAAGTAGCGGCTAAGAATATAGCTGGATACACTAGTGATAAGCAGGCAATTTCAGCTGAAACAGTTTCACCAAGTGATGGAGATTTCAGTGAAAAACATACTGAAAACTTGACAATCACTTACAAGGCAGATCCGCAAACAGTCAATGTAGTTTATGTCGATGATGACAACAATGGTAGCCAAATCGGTAATACACAAACCGTAAGTGGGGTAACGGATGAAACAGTTTCAACCAATATCAGCAATCCAGACTCTACAAAGTATGAAATCGTTGATGGCGATAAGCTGCCAGAAACGGTTACCTTGAAGCCAGATGATGAAACGGTAATTAAGGTTCATATAAAGCATAAGCTAGCTGATACAAACCGAACCTTGAAGACCACAAGAACTATTGTCTATGTCAATGAACAAGGAAAACAAATGGCGGATCCGGTTAACCAAACGTTGATCTTTACTCAAACTGGTAAAAAAGATTTGGTTACTGGTGAAATTACTTGGGATCCAGATTATACTCAAAGCTTGACGTGGAAGGCTGTTACTAGTCCTCAAATAGCTGGCTACACTCCAGATCTTACCAAGGTCGATGAACAGACTGAGACAGTAAAGGATGCGGACTTTACTAAAGGACATGATCAAATGGTGGTCGTAACATACAGTGCTAACGATCAGTCTACTAATGTAGTTTATGTCGATGATGACAATCATGGGGCAACCATTGATTCTGGAACGATCACTGGTAAAACTGATCAGACAGTACCTACAAACGTAGTTAATCCGGATGATACAAAGTATGAATTGGTTCCAGGCTATGAAACCGAGATTACTTTTGGTCCAGATAAGCATCCAGAAGTCATTGTTCATGTTCGTCATAAGAAGGAAAACGTCACAAGAACTAAAGATGTAACGTTAACTGTAACCTTTGAATTGCCAGATGGCACGCAGGTTAAGAAGACGGCAACCATCAATTTTATTCAAAATGGCGTAAAGGATTTAGCAACTGGTGAAACAACTTGGCAAGGCGATTATCAAGAAAGTTCCAAATTTGCGACGATTACTGCTCCAGAAGTTCCAGGATATCACCCAACTTCAACAGCTGGTGGTCAAGTAATCACGGTTAATACAAATAACTGGGATAAGGATCTTGATTTGAACCAAGTTATTACGTATGAAGCTGATCCATCTAATCAACCTGATATACCGATAACTCCGAGTGAACCGGTAAGTCCAGAAAATCAGCCAGATCAAAATACTCCTTCACCAAAACTTGAGCCAACAACTCCGGCAACACCTGATGATAAACCTGCAAAACCAACAACAAATGACAAACCAAATAAAGGTAAACCACATGTTCAAGGTTTTGAAGAACATCTTCATCAAGCCAATCGTGTAACTCAACCACACGAAGAAGTGCAAAACCATGCTCGTAGAGTTGTTCAACCTAATGTTGAGCAACAGGCACAAGGCCAATTGCCACAAACTGGTGAAAAAGAAACCCAAGCTGGTTTATTAGGTTTGGCTCTTGTGGGCTTATCAAGTCTACTCGCATTATTAGGTGTGAAGAAAAAAGAGGATAAATAAGTATAAAAAGTTAGTTTCGCATTAAAAATGAAACTAACTTTTTTCTGTTATTTAAAGTATAAATGAAAGCGTATAAAGATAATATTTATTCACGAGTAGTTTTTTCTATTCTTGCATTTCTTTGCCTAAATTATTACAATGAAAATTTGTAAATAAATAGCATAATTGAGGATGATGTTATAAAAATGACTAGAAAGTATTTTAAATTAGCAGGTTTAGCTTATCTTGCCAGCGTTACTTTCCCGATATTGTTATTATGGCTAGCAAGATTATACCCAGCTAATGTCTTTAATGGCCTAGTAATGATTTTGATTTTGGCGATTTTAACTGGCTTAATCTTTTCAAGAGTCGATGTTACTTGGCTGATTTTAATTCTTACCACGATTGGAGCAGGATTCTTACTGTTAGGCTATGTAGTAATGCCAGTTAAGGAAAAATTTTTATTATTGATTGCTTATCCTATTGAGGCTAGTCTAGTTACCGTCATTAGACAGCACATCATTCGCTGGAGCTTTTTTACCAATCGCAATGACGAAATTCGGCATTATAATTCGCTTTATGACCGGAGGTTAAAGCTAAGAACTTTCGATAGTGCGGAAAAATTTTATCAGAATGAACTACATAAAATTGAGCAGCATCCCGAACTCGATTTATGGTCCAACGTTCAAATTGTGAGTTGGGATCAACATAAGCAGTATGCGGAAGCTCATCCTAATAGTCATGATCGGATCCTGAAGCAGATTACTAAAGTTTCGAAAAATAATCGACTTAAGGGGGAGTTTATTTACTTTATGGGAGATGCGACTTTTTTGATAATTTCGCCAGAAATCCCCAATGAATTAGTAAAAAAGGTCAATCACATCGTTGATACAAAATTAAGCGAGTTAGAGTTGCCGATTCCTGTTTCGCTAAAACATGCGAGTGTCTATATTAATGTCGACAATAGTGATAGATTTCCTGATTTGATAGCTGTAATTCGTTTTTTGCGTCGTGAATTGGAAACTGAAATTGTGACTGAATACATAAAGGAAAGATAGCAAAATGAACTGGTTTTATTATTTGTCCGTGATTATTTCTGTAATCTTTGCAATTGCATTTTTAGTGATTTTTTTCTGTGCTTATAAAATTTATGGCAATATCGAACAGGCATTAATGAAGAGTCAGAAAGGAGAATTGGATGACTGAAGGCTTTCAGATATTGACTTTGATTTCAATTTGGTTATCGATTCTATTTTCATTAATTACGCTTTGGGGAGGAGTGCTTTTCTGGTTAAAACACAGTAAAGAAATTGCTAAAATTACACCACTTGAGTATTATCCTACCGTTTCTATTGTTGTACCGGCTCATAATGAAGAAGCCGTTATTCAAAAAACTAGCAAAGCAATTCTGAACTTGAATTATCCAGAAGATAAAGTCGAAATTTTGATTTTTGCTGATAATTGCACTGATCGAACAGCGGAATTGGCTGAAGCCATTGGCAATCGGACTGAATATCAGAAACGACAGTTTAAAGTGATCAGAAGAACTGGTGAAGGTGGTAAATCAGGAGTTTTGAACGATGCGCTTAAGATGATCCACGGCGACTACTTATGCGTTTATGATGCCGATGCGATGCCTGAAGAAAATGCCTTGTATTTCTTGATCAAAAAGGTATTGGAAGATCCAGAACGTTATGTGGCTAGCTTTGGACGAAATAAGACGCGGAATGCAAAGCAAAACTTTTTTGACTAGCTGTATAAACTTGGAAATTGTGGTAACGCATCGAATTCAGCACTGTGGAGTTTGGCAATTATTCAAAATTGGGCGCATTCCGGGCACTAACTTTGTGATTAAGACGGCTTTTTTAAAAGAGTTAGGTGGTTTTCGTTCTGGTGCTTTAACTGAAGATACTGATTTGTCATTTACGATTTTGGGCACTGGTAAATTAATTGCCCTAGCTCATAATTCTGAAGCCTTTCAACAAGAACCAGAGAAGCTAAAGGACTATTATTATCAACGCTTGCGGTGGGCTAAAGGTAATTACGAAGTAGTAATTAACAATTTTCGGCATTTATTTGACCATAGTAATTGGCGGGTCAAACTTGAAACTTTTTATATGTCCAGTATCTTTTTCTGGTTTAATGCAGCAGTAGTCTTATCAGATATCTTTTTCATTGTTAATCTGATTTTTGCAGTAATAAAAATTTGGGTACCAACAGTTGAGATGCCATTTACTTTTACTGCTGGGAATCTATTGCTCAGTCAAGTATTACTTTTTAATTGGTTGTTGATGATTCTACTCTATGTACTCCAAATCAGTGTGGCTGCCAGTACCCAATTTGGTCAGGTTACAACTAGACAACTTTGGCTTGCTGTGGCATCATATTTTACATACTCACAGCTGTTTATCATTATATCGATTAATGCGGTTTGGTCAGCAATTGCTGACAGACTTTTCCATCGCGAAGCAACGAAGTGGGTAAAAACAAAGAGGTTTACAGATTGATGTTAAAAAACAAAAACAGGATTACCCCAATTTTGATCTTACTGACTATTGGGCTTTTTATTGCCATCATGTTTTATGTCCGTGGTAGCAATAACCGCACCTTGTATCGCAATTTGTACCGCCAATGGGAGGAAGACTATGTGGTTGAAGAAAGTGATGGAAAAACTTGGATAAAAGCTGCACCACGCACAAGCTTGTCTGAAGGTCAAGGCTATGGCATGTTGATTTCTGCTATGGCTGGTGAAAAGGGGTGGGCTAAAAAAGAAGATTTTCAACGGTTATATCGGTTTTACCTGGCTAATCGGTTGACTATCGATGATCAACAAACTGAATTAATGTCATGGAAGCAAGTGGATAAAAAAGTTTATTCTACTAATGCAACTGATGGCGATTTATACATTGCAGAAAGTTTGATTAAAGCGGGAAAACTCTGGAACGAACCCAAGTACTTGCAGCAGGCTAAGCTATTATTAGCTGATATCTTACGTTATGATTATAATTCGACTACTCAGACGCTGACTGTTGGTGATTGGGCTAATAAGAAATCGAAGTATTATTACTTAATGCGAACCTCTGACGTGTTACCGACGTACTTTGATGATTTTTATCAGTTGACTGGTAATTCTCAATGGTTAACGATCAAGAAGGTAATGCTGACAAAACTATATCAATTGAGCAAGCAACATTCTTCTGGCTTAGTTCCAGATTTTGCTTGGATTAGTAAAAAAGGTGTTAGACCAGCTAAAGCTAATGAAGTAGCTGGAAAAAACGATGGTGATTATTCTGGCAATGCTTGTCGCGTACCATTATTTTTAGCTACTAGCAAAGATGCACGAGCAAAAAAAATTGTTACTAAAATGTTACGCTTTTTCAGCAAGCAAAAACAAGTGACTGCTGGCTATCAATTAAAGAAACCGGAATTTGATAATTTATTTGTTTCACAACAGTATGTTTTTACTAATCGTTTGACTGATACGAATTATTACGATGCAGCATTAATTACATTGGTCGCTATGATGGAATAGTTTTTTATTAGGAAAGATTTTATAAAGAAACAGTATCTTTTAGTAATTATAGTTGAAAGATACTGTTTTTAGAGACTGTAAAATAGTTTGTGTAAGGATGGACGATTCCTTAAATTTTATTCCCTAAACATTAGAAAAAGGAGCTCCTTTCTCGTATGATTGGTTTGAACAAAAAACAACATACAGAAAGAGGAACTCCTTCATGAATGATTTTACCAAAAATATTGCTCAAGCTATATTCGATCAAGACAAAAAAATAAAAACAGTGAAAAAAATATGACTCCTGGATTTAAAATTGAAGTGCAACACTAAGTGTTAAACAAAAAGGCCATGAAGACCTAAACTTGAAGTGACGAAAAATCAAGAAAGGAAGATCTTCATGACCAATTCAAATTCTAGCATTTCTAAACACTATCATCAATTAACTAGCGTACAACGTGGTCAGATTCAGGCAATGCTGGATTCTGGCATAACTTCCCGTACTGTCATCGCTCAAGAAGTTGGCTGTCATAAATCGACAATCAGTCGCGAAATCAAACGCGGAAGCGTCCTGCAAAGAGACAGCAGCTATTTGTTGTATGAGCACTATTACGCTGATACTGCACAGATTTATTATGAGAAGAGTCGCAAAAACTGCTATCAGCGCAATCCATTGAAGCATTATGCTGTCTTTTTAAGAATGATCTCAAGACGCTTCAAAGCTAAATTTGATGCCACCAGCATTGATGAATTCGTTGGTGAATTCAAAAGATCTATGCCAGGCTACCCTTGTCCCAGCACGCCTACTGCCTATCGTTATATTGATCAGGGCTTGGTGGACATAAGCAATATCGATCTGCCTATGAAGCTCAAAAGACGCAGGAACAAGCGTCATCACAGCCATGGCGGTCACGCTTTGCACAAGAATCAGCCTGCTTTAATGACTTTAACTGAAAGAACCACACGCTTTGAAGTAGTTATCAAGATTCCTGACTATCGGGCAAGCACATGAAAGACAAGTCAAAAGCTTATGTTCAACAGGCAACCAATGCCATTAACCACAAATATCGCCGAATCCTCCAATATCAGACAGCAGAAGAACTCTTCAAGCAATATATCTCTTCATAACCTAACTGTTGCACTTAATTTGACAATTCAGGAAGAATTAATTATCATATTTCCCGCAAAAAAGTTGTTGTGCAAAATTATCCTATCAAAGAAACGGGAGCTACCTACTTGCTAAAGCCATATGAGCTACTAGTAGAAGAAACTTATAATTAGACCTTTGAGTCACCAAGCGTATTAGTGCTTCGGTGGCTTTTTACTTGTGTGTCGGGCATGACATTTCATCTAATCCAATGAAAGTTTGGACCACGGGTATTTGTCGCCAAGTGTAGTGAACCACAAGCCGATAGCGGTGACGCTATGGGTGAAGGAAGTGGCTAGCGAGTTTTCCGAGCCTACGTACAGAAACCTGGTTAGGCCAAATGGCGGATAAGGCTGCGATACAAGTAGAAGTCCAAAAGACAAACGTAAAGTCAAGACGGTAAACCAGGAGGCAGTGGAAAATCAAAGATGAATGTCTTACCCCGAGAGATCTTGCGGACAGGCAAGCTGAGCAAGCTTTAACATCAGCGATCGTAAGCCTGGTCGAAAAAGGTTAGTCGCAAGAAGTCAGCTGGTGTCATAGTAGCGATGAAGGCTCTGTAATGGAGCTGGATGCGAAGGACCTAATGTTTGTAAGAGAATACCCCGCTATAAGCAATGTTCAGACAGTCCGAATAAGAGGATAGCCTAGCACAAAGAGAACGTAACTCTTTGATGGTGAAAGCAATTGGGATGATTCTGAATAAATTTACAAGTAGAAATGGAGATATTACGAGATGAAATTAATTGAACAGATTCTAAGTCAGAGCAATCTTAAAGAAGCGATTCATAGAGTCAAGATTAATAAAGGTGCTCCGGGAGTAGATAAAAAAATGGTTGAAGAACTTGATAGCTATTTCAGAAAGCATCAAGCAGAAATTAAAGACGCAATCATGAAGATGATGGATATCAATGGGTAATTGATTTAGATATTGAGAAATATTTTGACACGGTCAATCATGATAAATTAATTTCAATAATTAGAGAACGAGTAAATGACAAAACCACCCTCCATTTGATTCGGTCATTCTTAAAATCCGGTATCATGGAAGATGGTTTGGTTAAGCCCAATAAGATTGGCGTGCCGCAAGGCGGACCGCTTTCGCCAATCCTGTCCAAGCTTTATAACAAGATTAGAGAGCTTCTTTGTCGCAGGAAAGCAGCTGCTCAACCTCTATCGTTAGTCTTTACTATGGTAAATCAAGTGGTCAGAGGTTGGACTAACTACTTTAAAATTGGAAACTGCCAAGAAGAATATACACTAATTTAATGCGGATTAACAAGGCATTAAAGTGCAATTTTAGCGACGAAGATATTCATAAAGTAGCTAATACGCGATTAGGTTGGTATAAACGCAGTACCGGACATGTCGTTAACTTTTTGCTTAGCCCAAAAGTATTGGGCATAAGCAAAGCGGATCGCCCAGGCTTGGTCGATCCGCTAGAATACTATTTATCTCGTAGATGATTACAAACGTAGCGCCGGATACGGAACCGTACGTCCGGTGCAATGAGAGGGGCGAGAATTAATCTCCCTCTACTCTATTACTTTATTTGTTTATTTAGCGAAATCATTTCTAATAGACTCTGAGCAGTAGAGGAACCTTCATTGCCAGCTTTTAAGCCGGATCGTTGCAAGGCTTGATCAATATTCTCAGTGGTTAAAATACCAAAAGTTATTGGGACTTCTGCTTTAAGATTCATCTGCATAATTGCGTTTGTAACATTCTGAATAATCATGCTGTAATGATCAGTCTCACCTTTAATGACAGCGCCTAAAGTCATAATACCATCGTAGTTATTTGAATTGAGAAGCTTATTAGCAGTAAAACCAATTTCAAAAGCACCTGGGACCCAATAGATATCGATCTGATCTTCAAGTACTCCAAATTGTTTTAAGCTAGCAATAGCACCATCAACTAAATGATGGGTAACAATTTCGTTAAACTTAGATGCGACAATTGCGATATGATAATTATTGTTTTTAAAATTTCCTTCGTAAATATTCATTTCTGTGTTCCTTACTATAATGCTCCTAATAAATGATGGAATTTATCTCGTTTGGTTTCTAAATAGTCATGATTTACCTCATTAGCAGGAATCTCCAAGGGAATTCTTTTTTCAATAGTAATACAGTTATTTTCTAATTGATCAATTTTATCAGGATTATTAGTAAGCAAATTGATATGACTAATACCTAGATCCTTTAAAATCTTGGCAGCAATAATATAATTTCGTTCATCTGGCTTAAAACCTAAAATTTCATTTGCTTCATAAGTGTCATAACCTTGGTCCTGTAAACCATAAGCTTTTAATTTGTTAATTAATCCAATTCCGCGTCCTTCTTGTCGTAAATAAAGAATTATGCCACTACCATTTTTATTAATTTGCTTCATGGCAGTATGTAATTGATCACCGCAATCGCAGCGCATTGAGCCAAACGTATCACCAGTGAGACATTCGGAATGAAGCCGTACTAAGACTGGCTTTTTAGGATCAATCTTTCCTTTAATAAGAGCCAAGTTTTCATTAGCGTAAGCCTTAATTTTGAAATTGCCATATTTAGTAGGAAGGTTTACAAATTCTGAGCGTTTACTCACAGGACTATTAATATATTCTTGTAGTTCTGCAATTGTTAAAAATGGTAAGTGATATTCTTTAGCAATTTCTTTCAGTTGGGGACGACGAGCCATATGACCATCAGCTTTCATAACTTCACAAATATATGCAACTTCTGGTTCGCCAGCAAGATGAGCTAAGGCAATAGAAGCTTCTGTGTGACCATTACGATTCTTGATTTGATCATCTTTAGCGACTAATGGAAAACAGTGACCTGGTCTAAAGAAGTCTTCTGGCTTGGAAGTAGGATCAGCAATTGCCTTGATAGTTGCCGCACGATCATAAGCAGAAATACCAGTAGTGGTGGTTTTGTAATCAACACTGATTGTAAAAGCTGTACCGTATGGATCAGTATTATTTTGTTCCATTTGGTAGAAATTTAAACGTTGGGCAATTGTTTTGCTTACAGGGGTGCAAAGTAAGCCACGAGCATGTTTGGTCATAAAGTTAACATTTTCAGGAGTAACTTTAGACCCTAAGCCGATCATATCACCTTCAGATTCACGATCTTCATCATCAGCAACAATCACTAAACCACCATTTTTCATCCATTGAATTGCATTTTGAATTTTTCTAACATCCATTTTAATTTCTCTTTTCTAAATTTTTTGCAACATATTTTCCGATAATGTCGGTTTCCAAATTTACTTCATCATTTATCTGTAAGTTGGCTAAATTGGTTTCGTCTTGAGTATGTGGAATTAGACCTACCGAAAAACTGTTATCTTTAACATCCATCACTGTTAATGAAACGCCATTTAAAGCAATACTACCTTGAGGTACGATCTGTGTTGATAATCGGGCAGGAAACTTAAACCAAATTTCAATTGCATTTTCATTCTGTGCTATTTTAGTAACTGTTGCCAAATCATCGATATGTCCCGTAACAAGATGACCTTCTAAACGTTGACCGACTTCTAATGAACGCTCAACGTTAAGTTGATCACCGTTATGCAAATTCTTAAAAACAGTTTTCTTATAAGTCTGAGGCATCATGGTTACAACAAAACTAGTTTCAGTAAAACTTTCAACCGTCAAACAAGTCCCATTAATTGCAATTGAATCACCGATCGTTAGCTCATTAGTAAAGTCTGCAGGGCACGAAACGGTTAGCTTAATTGTTTGCTTGTGTTTATCAATTTTTTTAATATGAGCATCCCCGCGAACTAGACCACTAAACATGTTTTAATTCACCTGCAATTCGTTCATTGTTGCCAAAGGCTGTTTTTTTAACATTTGTCAAAGGAACAGTTTCGTTTGGTACTAAACCTGTTACGCCTTCATCTCCAAGAAAGATCGGCGCCGTATATTTAATTACTTCATTAACAAAAATTTCATTCATAATTGCTTTTTCCAAAGTAGGGCCACCTTCTACATAAACTGACTGGATTTCTTTTGTACTCAAATAATCAAATACTTCTTGGATCTTGTTTGTTGCTAAATGAATAATTTTGATTTTAGAATTAGTAAAGTTGTTTTTAGACATTTGCTTATTTTGAGTGAAAATCCAAGTGGGATTTGTATCACTTAATAAGCGAAGTCGTAAATGATTTAACAGCCGTCCGCGACGATCAATGATAATACGGATTGGCGGATAGTCACTTTTGACATTAGTTCTTAAAATAGGGTCATCAATGATAGCAGTCGAAGAACCAATCATAATTGCTTGATAATCAGCACGTTCAGAATGAACTTGCTGATACACTGCTTGATTAGTGATTGGAGTTCGCTGGCCGCGCATTGCAACTTTATTATCTAAACTAGTTGCTTCTTTGACTGTGATCCAGGGAAACCCATATTGGTAAAAATAGCTGTAGAACTTATTAAGTTTACTTGCGTCATCAGCTAAAACACCAGTAGTTACTTGAATCCCATTCTTTTGTAGTTGGGCAATTCCTTTTCCAGTAACCAGTTTGTGTGGATCGATTTGTCCAACTACAACACGTTTAATCCCACTTTTGATAATTAAATCTGAGCAGGGAGGCTGTTTACCATAATGGTTGCATGGCTCAAGGGTGACATAGAGAGTTGAATTAAATAATTGTTCTGGGGTTAATTTTGAAATGGCATCGCGTTCTGCATGATTTTGTCCATAATGGTGATGATAGCCAGTAGCTAAGACTTGACCGTTTTTAACAATTACGGCACCAACCATAGGATTTTTCCATGTTTGATAGCGACCTTTTTTAGCTTCTTCTAAAGCTAAATTCATATAAAAATTATCTTTTTCCATTAAAATCACTTCCTCGTAGAGCAAAAAGAACCTCGAGTATTCTCGAGGTTCAGTAATAATATTCAAAGTCAAATAATCAAAGTAAATGCAAATAAGCGTTACTTATTGGTTATCATTCTTCTATCATCTAGACTATACTATCGGTACCGATTATCGGATTCCACCGCTTTCGCGGGTTGCGGACTTCACCGCCGGTCAGGAATTTCACCTTGCCTCGAAGAACATTTATTTAATTCAACTTTATCGTAAAACTGAACTAGCTAAATGTCAATAATTAATTTAAGCGGTTACAAACAAAAACAGATTAAATAAGGGAGCGATCGGACATCAAGCTGCAAAGATGATGAAGAAGTCGATTAATGCACGCAATCGCATGGATAAGAGGATTGCAGAAAAAGAAGGAATGCTAAAGAATATTGAAAAAGTTCCTACTATGACTATGAATTTTCAGGCAGATTATCATCGTGAGATTTTGCAACTTAATGATCTTAGCTTGCAACTAAAAAATAGTAGAGAACTATTTAAAAGCTTGACTTTGTCTTTGAATAATCATGAAATTATTGCTATTGAAGGTAAAAATGGTTCTGGAAAGTCAACATTAATTAAGTATTTACTGGGTATCTCTCAAAATCTAATTGCCAAAGGTAATTATGAGCTAATTGAAAGTTTGAAAATCTCTTATTTACCACAAGAATTTGTAATGTATAGCGGATCATTAAAAGACTTTGCTAAAAGATATCATTTGTCTTATGAAGCTTTGTTGAGCAATCTTAAGAAAATGGGATTTGCGCGTGCTGATTTTACAACTAGAATTGAAGAAATGAGTATGGGACAACAGAAACGAGTAGCTTTGGCTAAGTCATTGACAGAACCTGCTAATTTATATTTATGGGATGAGCCAGCAAATTATTTAGATGTATTCAATCAAGATCAATTAATTAAGCTTCTTAAGAGTGTGAAGCCAACGATGTTACTAATTGAGCATGATCCTTACTTCATTACATCGGTAGCTGATCAGCAGATTAAATTAACAAATTAACTAGATATTTCTATAAAATAATCTTATTAGGAAAAGTAAAATTATAAGATATATTGGTTGGAAAGTTCGATTATCATGAGACTGTAAAATAGTTTGTGTAAGGATGAATGATTCCTTAAATTTATTTCTTTAAACATTAGAAAAAGGAGTTCCTTTCTCGTATGATTGGTTTGAACAAAAAAACACATACAGAAAGAAGAACTCCTTCATGAATGATTTTACCAAAGATTTTGCTCAAGCTCTATTCAATCCAGACAAAATAAATGATTTATTGCGCAAAGAGCTACAACAGGCTGTTAATAACTTGCTAGAAGCTGAGTTGACTGCCTTTCTAGGCTATGATCCCTATGCCAGAAATGGCTGGAATACTGGCAATTCTAGAAATGGTGCTTATTTCCGCAAGGTTGATACCCAGTTTGGACCAATTGAAGTGCAAGTGCCTCGAGACCGCAACGGTCAGTTTCATCAGCACACGCTGCCTGACTACAAGCAGCACTCTGATGTTTTGGAAAGCACGATTATCAAGCTATACTCCAAAGGCGTAACTACCAGAGAAATCGCTGACTTGATTGAGAAAATGTATGGCAGTCATTATAGTCCAGCTCAAGTATCAAATATTTCCAAGCAGATGCTCCCCAAGATTGAGGCTTATCACAAGCGCAAGCTAAGCGACAAGTTTTTCTGTGTCTATTTGGATGCGACATACCTTCCTTTGCGCCGAGAAACGTTTGAGCGTGAAGCAGTATATATTGCCATTGGCATTAAACCTAATGGACATAAGGAAGTCATTGACTACTGCATTGCTCCTAGTGAGAACATTGAAGTTTGGACAGAGATGCTTCAAAACATGAAGTCCAGAGGCTTGAAGCAAGTTGAGCTTTTTCTTTCTGATGGTGTTGTTGGCATGAAAACAGCCTTGGCCAGGACTTATCCTAAAGCTCATTTTCAACGCTGCCTGGTTCATGTCATGCGCAATATCTGCGCTAAAGTACGCGTCGACGATCGTGAAAAGATCATGAACGAATTCAAGCAGATACATCAACAGACAAGCAAAAAAGAAGCTGCAGCTGTCTTGCACAAATTCTATGCCAAATGGAATAAAGCTTATAGCCATGTCATCAAAGGTTTGAAGGAAATTGAGCCCGATCTGCTAGTCTTCTACAATTATCCCAAACAAATCAGAGCTTCAATTTATTCAACCAATATGATTGAATCCTTTAACAACGTCATCAAGCGTAAAGCTAAGCCTAAGGCAGAATTTCCAACTGAACAGTCGCTTGATGCATTTATTGGCATCCAGGCAATGAGCTACAATGACCGTTATTTCAATCGAATTCATAAAGGCTTTGGTCAGGTTCAGGACACCTTAGAATCCTACTTTGATTAAATAAATAATTAAAAAATCAATTTACGAGAAAGATCTATTTACACAAAAGATTTGACAGTTTCATTATCATAGGCATAATAAGCTATAGAGGTGATAAACATGAAGAATGAATTTTGTCACGATGAAATGAAATGTCAGAAAAATTGTCCTTGTGCAGATAAGGATGGCATTTGCCACTGCAAAATGGTAGATAGTAAAGAATGTGTTTGCAAGAGTCATTGTAAGGAACAAGAAAAGTAACAAAAGAGCGCCAGTAGATTTAGTTTAAGTTTACTGGCGCTCTTTTAAATAAAAATCACATAATTTTGTTGCGTTTAACTGGAAAAAGAAATGAAATAACTGGAACTATTAGATAAAGAATCATTGCTAGTTTTGCATTGAATAATGACAGAATGATCAATATTACATTTAAAAATAAAGTAACCGTCATTTTTCTAATAAAGGAGCGGCTAATAATAATTCGCATGATTTGGGAATAGCGCGCAGTATTTTTAGCACCAAAATATTGAATTAGATATTCTAAGATTTTGGCAATTAAGAAGACAATCCCAAAATTGGCTACAGCGAAAGAAGAATTTTCAGCCATAATCCATTTAGTCATGACTGGCAGAAGTGATAAATCCGCTAGAAAAAAGAAGTCTAGAATGGCAATCGCTTTTGAAGGCTTAAAAATATAGTATGAAAAAGATAAATGCAGATCATACCAGAAATCTGCCACAATAAAAAAAGTGATTAAAAAGACAGCAATGTTGCTAATGAATTGCTGATAATGAATTTCATGAAGCGCGGGTTGAATTTCTAAAACAATAATTGTAATGATAATGGCCATCACTCCATCATTAAAGGCTTGTAGATGTTCACGTAGACTTTCAGGCTCTTTCTTTTGGGCCTCAGCTAATTCTTTTTTGACATTTTTTAATTTATCTTTTTCTTGGTCTGAGAATTGATTAAAATTGTGTTTTCTGGGATTTCGTGGCATAGTTATTCCTCCGATTAAATTAATGTGATAATCAATAATTACTTTAGCATAATTTTTTACAATCAAGCTAAAAATTGATTCTTACAAATTAATATCATAATTTGCTTTTTGGACAAATATAAAGCATGATAGACAGTAATCAAATATTAGGGGGGATTAGTTTGAAAAAAATAATAGCTAAGCCTGTTGGAATGTTTGAATTATTCTATGATTTAGTTTTCGTATACGCAATTTCTCGAATTACTGCAATGATTCATCATCCTGTTAATGGCAGTATTCCTTTAGTTATTTTTCTTCAATTTTTATTGGTTGTAATTGTAGTAATGCAAATTTGGCTTTATCAAGTTATCTATTTTAACCGATATAGCAAAAACAGATTTTTAGATATTGGCGGTTTAGTTTTAAATATGTTTGTAGCAGTTTATCTGGCTAACAATATTAATACTGAATGTCGATTTAGTATTCGTAATCTGTTAACATTGCTACTAATTTTTGCACTAGGAGTAAGTTACTTATGGGTTGTGATAAAATCTAAAATAGGTATTTCAATCTGCCTATTAATTTGGAATTTGTTATTTTTCTTAGAATTTTATATTAAAGGCAATAAAAATGAATTCAGATGATCAATTTATCAAGTGGGCGACAGATTTACAAAGTTTAGCTCAAGCAGGATTGCATTATGGTCATGATGTATTTGATCATGAGCGCTATGAAAAAATCCGTAAAATTGCAGGCGAAATGATGGCAGCTAGGACAGGACTACCTAAAGAACAAATTAAAACACTCTTTTTGGGTGATGAGGGCTATCAAACACCTAAGATTGATACGCGAGCAGCAATTTTTAAGGATAATAAAATTTTGCTTGTCCGTGAAAAAATGACTCAGGAATGGTCATTGCCAGGCGGCTGGAATGATTATGACCAAACTACAGCACAAAATTGTGTTAAAGAGGCATATGAAGAAGCAGGTAGAGTAGTTAGACCCGTCAAAATTATTGCAGTTCAAGATCGTAATCATCATAATAAACCAATTTTGGCCACCAACATTACGAAGGTATTTTACTTATGCAAAGAAATTAGTGGTGAATTTAAGCCGAACGATGAAACTGATGCTTGTGATTATTTTGCATTAGATAATTTACCGAAGCTTTCACTTGGGCGAAATACTGAGGAACAAATTACCATGTGTTTTGCGGCAAATAATGATCCTAATTGGCAGACTCAATTTGAATAGAAAATTTGAAAAATAAATAAAAAAGTTGTTGACAACGATTATATTTTGATTAAAATAATTATTAACAAATTTAATAAATCTGAAAACAAAGAGAAAGAAGAGTAATTTAGACTTAATTTACAGCGAGTCTCGTTAGGTGTGAGGAGATAAATCCTAAGTTTAAATGAAAATCACTTTCGAGTTCTATTTCTTAACTTAAAGTAAGAAGTAGTGGGAGCACCCATTATAGTGCCTACGTATCGTCGAGTAATTGACTGTACGTGAAAGGTATTGCTAGCAATAGTGATATAAATAAAGGGTGGTACCACGCTCAAAGCGTCCCTCAGTTGCAATTTGCAGCTGAGGGTCTTTTTTGTTTATCAGGGATGTTTTGGAGGAGAGAAAATGACAGATCATACATCGAAAAAACTTACATGGAAAAATTATCTCGTTGTTGCTTCCTTGCTGTTTGGATTATTTTTTGGGGCTGGTAACCTAATCTTTCCATTACATTTAGGACAACTAGCTGGAGCAAATTGGGGAACAGCTGCAATTGGCTTTTTAATCACAGGGGTTTTATTGCCATTATTATCTGTATTAGCAGTAGCAATTACTCATGCAAACGGAGTATACGACATCGGTAAGCCGCTGGGTGCCGGATTTGCAGTAGTATTTATGGTTTTAATCCATGCCACAATCGGACCATTGTTTGGTACCCCAAGAACTGCAACCGTTTCTTTCACAGTTGGTATTGCACCATTTATGCCGAAGAATATGCAAAGTTCCGCTTTACTTGTTTTCTCAGCTTTATTCTTTTTAGCTGCTTTTGCTTTTTCTTATCATCAAAATAATATCTTGTCTAACGTTGGTAAGGTATTAAATCCATTATTCTTGGCATTATTATTCCTAGTGTTTCTTGTAGCTTTTGCTCGTCCGTTGGGGAATCCACAAACTGCTGCAGTAACTGCTGCTTATAAGCATGGAGCATTAGTAAATGGCTTCTTAGAGGGTTATAACACAATGGATGCCTTAGCAGGCTTAGCCTTTGGGGTTACGGTTGTTACAGCTGTTCGTGGCATGGGACAAAAAGATGCTAAAAGTGTTTCAAAAGTTGTTGCTAAATCAGGTGTCTTGGCCGTTTTAGCAATCGGTTTTATCTACTTGTTATTGATCTTAATGGGTGCAATGTCTCTCGGACGCTTTGCAGTTTCTGATAACGGTGGGGTAGCCTTTAACCAAATCGTTAACGTTTATGGCGGTGTCTTTGGTCAAGCTTTACTTGCATTCTTATTGACAGTTACCTGTTTGACTACTGCAGTTGGTTTGGTTGCTGCTTTTGCGCAAGACTTTCATAAGCATTTTCCTAAGGTAAGTTACCACGTTTGGTTAGCACTTAGTTGCTTGGCATCATTCTTAGCCGCTAACTTTGGTTTGGATCAAATCATTTCATGGTCAACACCGATGTTAATGTTCTTATATCCTTTATCCATGGTTTTGATCTTGCTATCAGTTTGTTCACCATTGTTTAATAAGGCAGGTGTAGTTTACTTTTTCGTAATCCTATTTACTGTTGTGCCAGCCTTAGGCGATATGGTGGTTGCTTTCCCAAGTGTAGTTAGTCAAAGTTCATTCGGTTTAGCAGTAGCTTCACTTAGAAGTCATTTGCCACTTGCCAGCATGGGTTTATCATGGTTAGTGCCAGCACTGGTAGGTTTAGCAATTGGTTTAGTTGTATATCATGTTAGAAATAAAAAGACAGTACCGGTTTTAGAAAAAGACTAAAATTTGTGTATTTTAGATGAAGGCAGTGATTGCCTTCATTTTTTTGCTTCTGAGATGAATAGTTGTGAATAGACATGATAAAATTATTTTAATAAGGAGAACCACATGCTTCAAGTACGATATGGTATTAACTTAGCACCAGAAATTAAAGAAAATAAGATTGATATTATTAAGAATGAGCCTTTTACTGTTTGGGATGCAGGTGTAATAAATATTCAAAAGCAAAAGTACTATTTATTAGTTGAAAAAGACACTAGTTTTCCAATTTTATTAACTAAACTTGATGCCAAGCTATTTAATGATGTTTTTGCTAATGCGATTAAAAGCTATGACTTTATTTTGTTTAAACAGCAACAAAAATTAGTTTCAGCGGTAAAGTCCAAGCAAATGTCTTTTTACGATACTAAAAGCCAAGCTAATTTAATGCTAGAAAAAATTCGTAAACTTATAGAGGATAATCAAAACGAATATTTAAATTTGATTGATGTTGTAAAAGATGAAAAGAATATGGTAGATAAGCTAACTGTAATGTCAGCGGCTATTTTTGCCTTGGATAGTCAGATTGGACAAAATTTTATTTCTAAGATGATTGATGAGGTTAGTACGTATTTCCCTATTAAGCCGCAAAAACCAAATCGAAGATATAAGTATGTTGACTTAGTGCCAAAATTTGAAGATTTCTCTAATTTTGAAAAATATGAAAATAAACCAGTAAAAGGCAATGAAAAGATTGTTGCTAAAATTAAAGAAAATAATCAGAAACTCATTGATCAATATGCTAAATACGTACCAGCAGGAATAGGATATATCCAACCTGATCAAATGCTGCCGGATTATCTAAATCATTATTTATTACGTAATAAGATCCATTTAGTTACTAATGATTTAGGAGAAGCAATTTCTTATTTATGGATTATGATATCTAACAATAAACTACATCCGCTAGAAATAGAGCAGATTACAAATACCTTGAAAAATTTCTATGTATTTTTGAGTAGAGTAGGTCTTATTCGTAAAACTGATAGTAAAGAAATAGGGATGAATATTGACTGGGTAACTGAAGAAATTAATTCATACCCCGATCAAAACCTGGATGAGGATTTGATAAACGATATGATAGAGGCAATTGAAGCAAATCCGAAAAAGATTTTGGAACTTGAAGATTTAGACTTGTCTCCTCAGGATTTGTCTAGAGTCTTAGAAGGCTTGCGAAGAGATCTTGAGAATCATGATAAAAAGCAGAAAACACGAAAAAAGGCAATTTTTGAAAATCAAACTCGCAATCGAGCTACCTATGAGATTAGAGTAAAACTAAAGTCTTTTAAACCATCTACTTGGCGTAGATTTATTATTAGTGGCAATACATCCGTGAAAACTTTAGAAGTTGCCATGCTAGATATGTTTAATGCTGATTTTGGACATATGTTTGATTTGCTGAATAAAAAGACGCAGGAACGCTTTGAAAATGTAGAAAGTATCGCTGAAGCGGAAGATTGGGATCCGGCTACAGGCATAGATTATGAAAAAGCGAAGGTCTCATATTTTGAAAAAGGTGATAAGTTATTATTAACCTATGATTATGGCGATAGCTGGGAATTCGAAGTAGATATTAAGAACATTACTACTGATCAAGCAGCTCCTAAGTGTCCAAAAATACTTTCTGGAAAAGGTTATGGAATAATTGATGACATTGGTGGCGTATGGTCTTTGCAAGATTATTACGATACGCCTAAAGATAAAGTAGATCCTGAAATGATTGATTGGTTAATGGGTGGAGAAGCAATTAATTTAGATAATTTTAATAAGGAAGAACTTAATCAAAGAATGGAACAATATAAGAACTAAAGAAACATACTAACCTAGTGTTGGATCATGAATCGACGGATTCACGATCTGGCACTTTTTATTTTGTCTAAAATAGAAAGTGAAGATAAAGCAAATCAAGTCTTCAGCTTTTTAGACACTTGATGTCGTAAAAGAAACGGACTGCTTTACCACCTATTCTTAAGTCTCTTCGAAGTCTGTGGGCACTTAGATGCCGTGTTTAGAAAATTAGAATTAATAGGTTGATAAAGAGGTTTATCTTCACAGCGGAGGTTATATTATGGAATCACAAATTATTTTCGGTATTGATGTTAGCAGTAAATCTTCCACAGTTTGTGTGGTTAATGACCGGATCAAACAAGGCGAATCTTTTAGAATCTCTAATGATTCCTTTGGCTATCAAAAACTTTATGAGCAACTGAACCAATATTTGATAACTCCTTTAGTTGTTTTCGAAGCTACTGGTGTTTATTCTCTAAGCCTGCAAGCTTTCTTAGAGGATTATCATATTAAGTATTTGAAGCTTAATCCGCTTAAAGCGAAAAAGCTAATGGACAATAATTTACGCCATAATAAAACTGATAAGGTAGATGCTTATCGCCTGGCTTTAATTCAATTTAATGCCCCGCAAAAGCTGCGTGATCCACAGCCCAGAGAGTATCATGAACTTCAGAATGCCAGTCGCTATTATGAAGAACTTACTAGGAGTATAGTTACTACTAAAAATCAATTGCACCGCAACCTCCAATCCACTTTCCCACAAATTGAAGAAATACTGTCTCATCCATCTGGCAGAATTTATTGGGCGCTTGTTAGTCTTTTCCCACATGCTGGATATGTTCTAGAAAAGAATGAGACACAGGTAACTCAAATGCTTAATTCTATTTCTGGAATAGGACAACAAAGGGCACGGTACTTAACCACAAGATTATACGCTTTTGCTAGAGAAGCTTATCCTTATGATTCCAAAGATAGTATTATCGTTAGAGCTATTCAAAGGAACATTTCTAATTTGTTTTCACTCCAGCAAGAACGCGACTATGTAATTAACTACATGGAAAAGCTGGCTAAAGCAGTAAACGCTCGTGCTTTATCCATCTATTTGAGTATCCCAGGGGTTGCTAGAATTACAGCAGTGAGATTAGTAGCAGAGCTCGGTGATCTAAGACGGTTTAGCACTTCAGCTCAAATTGATGCGTTTGTTGGCATTGATCCAGGAAGGTACCAATCTGGTGAAAAAGACAGTTCTCTTGGCATTACCAAGCATGGCAATCATATTGCCAGAAAAATACTTTATCGAGTTATTATTCAAATGGAGACGGTAAAGGCTACGCAGCCTTGCCATATAACTGATTATTATGACAAGAAAAAACGATCTTCAAATAGCCAAGGCTATAAGAAAATCGCCATTGCATCAGTCCATAAACTGATACGCACAATGTTTGCTCTTATCAAACATGATCAATTATATGATTACAACATAGCCACCAAAAATAAAAGACTTTAGCTGAAATCAAATAATCAACTTAAGTATAAGCAACCTATGGAAAAACTACAAGTATTCATAGGCTTATTTGTGGTACTTTCGCTTTTTCTTAAATTTAAACTCTTATTTGCTTTAACCTTATTCGCATCATTAAAACAAGTAAATTTATTTTCTTAAATCATTGATAATACTTGACTTTGGGTAGAAAAAAAGATTACCTTAGCATATGTGTATATACTGAGGCAATCTTTTTTAAATTTTACAGCAACTTTTTTAATTCATTTACAGCAGTATTATAATCGGGCTCATGAGTAATTTCATCAACAATTTCACGATAAACGATTTTACCGTTAGGCTCAAGAATCCACACACTGCGTGCTAGTATTCCAGATTCTGGTATTAGTAAGCCAGTAGCTTTACCAAAAGATAATTTTTCATCAGACATTAATTGCATATTTTTAATACCTTCAGCCGCACACCAATTTTGCTGGTCTTTGATGGTATTAGTTGAAATAGTTAAAAAGTTAACGTCAGGAAACTGATCCATTGTTTGGTTAAAAGTTTTAGTTTGAATGCTGCAGACAGGTGTGTTGATATCTGGTACAACACTGATCAAAGTATTTTTACCTAATAAACTATCTTTAGTAGCTTCTTGCTTATTTTTGTCTAAAACTGTAAAATTAGGCATTTCATCGCCAACCTTAGGTGGCATACCAATTAATTGAACTTCTTTTCCTTTAAAAGTAACTTTCATGAAATTCCTCCTTTTATTATCTTTTAACTTAAATATAGCAAAGTCAGTTCAATAACTTAAATATTTAGCTTACAGATATTAATTTTTAGAATTTAAAATTTTACTTTTGAATTTTAACATCTTGTATTTTGAATTTAACCACTTATTTAAATAGTGAATTCGGAAAGGAAGACTTTTTATGTTAATTGGAACTTTTAGCTTATTCATCAATAATGATGTTGTTAAATGATTGGTCTATCAATATTTGGACATTGTTTATTTTTATTCTTTCATACGTTGTTATTTGGATAACAATCAAGTTAACACAAAATCGCCAAATTAAGAAACGTAATAGCTAATTAATAATCCTTATTCATTCGCTTTATGCATAGCTAACTATTACCAATAAATATTTTTTATAATAGTTATTTTGATTTACGATTTTTATTTTTTAAATCATTTAACGAAATACTATTTTGGCTTGCAATGAGAGCATTATTTTTGCGAAAGAGAATTGCAAAAGATTCATTAGTAATTTGCGTCTCAATTGCAGAACCTTGAATTTGAGTAAAGAAGTCGCTATTGATAACTATTGCATCTAATTTTCCCTCATTAAATAGATTAACTAGTTCTATACTGTTAGAACTGATCTTTAATCTTTTAAATTGATTAAAATTTTCAGCAAAAATATCGGGCATCAGATAGGCACTTATATTATCAAATACCCCGACTCGTAAGGTGGTTATAGTTGGCTTTAGCGCAATTATTTCTTTTAAATCTTGAAGTATTTTATCTGACTTATTTTTAAAAGCAAGTCCAGCAGCAGTGAGGACAATACCATCAGTATTCCTAATAAATAATTTCTTATTGACAATAGCTTCTAGCTGTCTAATTTTTTTACTGACAGTAGATTGGTCTAGGTAGAGATAGTTGCTAGCTTGACTGAAGCTAGCAAATCTACTAACAACTTCAAAAATATGCAGTAGTTCGAAGTTTAGTTTATTCATTTATGATTAACTCCTTATTTTGAGTAGAAATAATAAATCTATTTTAGCAACAAATGTAACTAAAATCCTTTTCTTAGTGAAGAATTAGATGTGAGTTTTACGTCAAATGATGAAATAGATATTTACTAGTATTTACTTTGAACCAAAGTCTCAAATTAGTAAAAAATATGTTTGACATCTAACAAAAGGAGGACCTATATGGAACCGATAAAAAAGGTTATTAAGCAATCTTCCGTTCAAATAGATCGTGAACGAGAGACGTTTGCTAACACTTTGGGTATCACCGGCGTTCAAATGACAACTTTAGATTTTATTTCTAATCATCAAAATCAAACTGTTTCACAACATGAAATTGAAAAGGAACTAGATTTAAAGCGTTCAACGGTGACAATCATGATTCAAAGAATGGAGAAAAGAGATTTAGTTAAACGCGTTACTAATGCGGTCGATAAAAGACAGAAGGATGTTTCTTTAACTGCTAAGAGTAAATCATTTATTCCCAAGATAAAAGATTATATGCGTCAAGATGATCGAAAAGTTCGTAGTCATTTTACACAAGCTGAAATAAATACGGCACTAAAAGTTTTAAAATTTGTCAAAAATGGAGGAAAAAATGGAACCAAATAATGAAAGAATATCATCAAAAGTGTTTGCAGCAGTAATTGCCACGGGATTAATGTCATTTTCTGGCGTTCTAGTTGAAACTTCAATGAATATTGCTTTTCCAACCTTGTTGCGTGATTTTAATGTTTCAACCAATGTTGTGCAATGGATGACTTCAATTTATTTGCTTGCAGTTTCAATTATCGGGCCAATCTCTGCTGCATTAAAAAGTTCATATAAAACTAAAAGTCTATTTTTAACCGCTAATTTTTTGTTTTTACTTGGCTTAATAGTTGATGCTACTGCACCAATTTTTCCGGTGCTATTGCTCGGAAGAGTAATTCAAGGCATTGGTACTGGAATCGCCCTGCCATTAATGTTTAACATCATTTTAGAACAAGTGCCTAAGGGTAAAGTTGGTACTATGATGGGTGTCGGCAGTATGATCACTGGAATCGCACCAGCACTTGGGCCAACCTTTGGCGGAATCGTCCTACAGGCATTGAATTGGCGTTGGGTCTTTTGGTTTTTAATTCCATTGATTATTATTTCATTGTTATTAGGCATCTGGGGTATTGAACAAAAATCTGCTGTTAAAAAAGTTAAGATTGATCGCCTTAGCTTTATCATAATTGCAATCTTCTTTATTGGGATGCTGGTTGGCTTTAGCAACTTAGGAACAGGACAATTGGGTGCAACTGCTATTCCAATTTTGATTGCTTTATTAGCTTTAGCTCTGTTAATTTGGAGATCTAATCGAATTAAAGTACCAATTTTGGATCTAAAATTATTTAAAAATCATAGTTTTACAGGTCATATTATTGGTTTTTTCTGCATTCAACTAATTTCTTTGGGTAATGCATTTTTATTGCCAAATTTCATTCAATTGGTTAATCATAATACTGCTTTTTTAGCAGGCTTGATTGTTTTGCCAGCAGGAGTTGCTGGTGCAATCATGGGTCCAATTGGTGGTCGGTTGCTAGATAATTATGGTGCACGCAAACCTATTTTATTTGGTGTAAGTTTGATGTTGCTTGAAACATTGTTTTTTGCAGTATTACCTAATCAGATGAATAATATTTTTATATTGATAGTTTATATCATTTACATGGCAGGAATGGGAATGATATTGGGAGATGTCATGACTGATACTTTGGCAGTAATTGATGAGAGTAAAACTACTCAAGGTAATGCAATTTTAAATACTGCTCAACAATTTGCTGGTGCTGTTGGAACCTCAATTACCTCAGCAATCGTTGCTTCTAGTCAAAAAGGTACTAAGTCAGCTGATTTAACCAGAATCGGAACACAGCATGCATATATTTTTCTTTTATGTTTAGTTATTTTAATCATGGCTTTATTTATCAAATATGTTGGTAGAAGAACTGCAACTAAGTAAAGGATCACATATTCAAGATATTGCTTTTTCAAAAATTATCTGCTATTATTTTGCTTACAAAAAGTAAGTAAATGATTTAGGAGATGATAGAAATGAAGATCGAATTAGGTATCTCATCATTTGGTGAAACTACACCACTTGAAACAACAGGAAAAGCAATTAGTCATGATCAAAGAATCAGGGATTTATTAGAAGAAATCGTTCTTGCAGATAAATTGAATATTGATGCATTTGCAATCGGTGAACACCATCGCAAGGATTTCGCTATCTCAGCACCAGAAATCATTTTAGCAGCTGCTGCTTCGAAAACTAAGCAAATCCATCTTTCAAGTGCTACTACAAATCTACCAACAATTAATCCAATTAGAGTTTATGAACAATATGCAACAATGGATGCAATTGTACCGGGTAGAGTTGAAATCATGGCTGGACGAGGATCATTCACTGAGGCCTTTGATTTATTTGGCTATGATTTAGAAAATTACGATGAACTTTTTATTGAAAAGCTTGAAATGCTACTCAAAATGAACAAAGAAGAAATTCTCGATTGGCCAAAAGGAAAGTTTACACCTAGAGTTGATCATAAAGGAATTTATCCGCGCACTAAAAAGCCAATCCCTATTTCTGTAGCTACAGGCGGAAGCATAGAATCGACTATCCGAACTGCAGAGTTAGGTTTGCCAATCGTTTATGCGATAATTGGCGGTGATCCTTTGCACTTTAAACCACTAATTAAGTTGTACAGAAGAGTTGCAGAAAAAGTTGGCAATGATTTAACGAAGATGCCAATTGCTGCACACTCTTGGGGCTGGCTGAATCAGGATAAAGAAAAAGCCATCAAGGATTATTTTTATCCTACTAAATTGCTAGTTGATCAAATTAGTAAAGAAAGACCACAATGGACAGGGATGACATATGAACAATATCTTGAGGCAGTTGGAGAAAATGGAGCTATTTTTGTTGGCGATAGCGAGACAGTTGCAAATAAGATCATCAAAGTCATGGAAGAACTTGGGTTAACTCGCTTCTATCTTCATTTGCCAATTGCTTCAATGCCGCATGAAGATGTCATGGATGCAATTAGAATTTATGGAGAAGAAGTAGTGCCGAAGGTGAAGACGTATTTTCAAAAAAAGACTGAGCAAGATCGTCTTAAATTAAGGTGGAAGAATTAAATAGAGAGTAATAATATAGTGTTCAAGAGTCTAGATGACTTTTGAACCCTTTTTCACTTTTAGAGATAAACCTAAGGAGGATGCTTATTATGATCATTCGCACCGTAACAATGGATGATTTAAATGAAGTAGTAGAACTGGAATCTGACGCATTTAAGATGACTAAAAAGCAAACTGAACAAGATATGATTGGTAGAATTGAGAATTATCCTGATACTTTTTTAGTTGCACAAGAAGATGGAAAAGTGATTGGTCATATTTTTGGTCCTGCTTTTAATAAACGCTATATTGAAGATGAATTATATTTTGAAAATCATCCTAATCAAAAAGATGATCGCTATCAAATGGTCTTGAGTTTAGCGGTCTTGCCTGAATACCGCAAACAAGGCGTAGCGACAAAATTAATTGAAGCAATAGCGCAAGAGGGCAGAAAGCAAAATCGTCAAGCTATATCTTTAACTTGTTTACCGAAACTGATTAAATTTTATGAAAAACGTGGTTTTTATAATGAAGGCGAGACCAATGATGATATTCCAGATCCAACTGGTGTTATTAGCGTAAATATGGTAAGGGCTTTGTAAAATGACGCAATTAACTGAAGAAATGTATGCAATTTTTGATCGGGATGAATTTTCTTTTAAAAAATTGAAATCGCAATATTCTGAAGATGAATTAGAGCAAATAAAAACAGATTTTAAAGAAATTTGGCAGACCTGGAAAGAAATAAACTTAAATGTTTATCAAAAATTACCACAAGATAAATTTGCTAAAGTTCATGTTGAAAGTTGGACCAATGGTTGGAACTTACGCGATCATTACTGGGCAGCTTATCGTTTGAATGCTTTAGCCGATAAAAGTCCATGCATCGGCGCGATGCTGGATAATAAGCAGCTGCAGGTTTATCTTATGTTTCAGCATTATAAGAGTGAAAAGCGCGGCGATAATCCTGAACAATACAATAAATTATTAACTGATCTTCCTGATTGGGCAAAAGGGCGGACAACTAATAATTGGTACTTATGGGATAAAAACGAAATGGAGTTTGCTGATCATTTATCCTTAAATGAGTATTTAACAGATGCTGAAAAACAGACTTCATTTAATAAGGAAGCAACTCAATCCAGTTTCCTATTAGGAAAATTTGCTTTTAGAAAGCAAGATCAAGTTGCAGATATGGAAAACTTCATCTTAGATGGTATTGGGCAGCTATTGCCGTTATATCAAAAGTTAGCAAATTAAAATACGTTAAAATTGTATTTTAAAGTGTTCATGCTACATAATAAAAGTAAATACTGCTGTTATTGTTTAATTGAAGGGATAACAAATGGATATTTATTCAATTATTGGCATGATCATTTTAGGTTTAGTTACCGGCACAGTAACTAGTATGATTGTTGCCTTAATTTTTGTATTCTTAGGAATTGCCATGTTTGTTGTGCATTTAATTAAGTGAAATCTATACGTAAAAGTAATAAGGCAAAATAACAAATTGATATTTTTGGAATAAGTATTGCTGTGCTATATTGAAGGTGTTACTGCTCCATCAGTGGTGCAATTGATCATAATCCTTCTGCAGGTACAGTTCTCCTTGATAAAAAATAAAACTAAATTCATCAACGTTATCTAATAATGATATAATGTCTGTGTTGGATTTTTTAGAAAAGAGATAAAAACAAAAATGAATACAATCGCATTTAACCAACAATTATCAGATAAGTTGAATAAAGAACTTAATCCAGAATTGTTCTCTACTCCAGGTAAGGGTGAGATTACAGTTGTTGCTAATGAAAAGAAAGACTTACGTGAGTACCGTATTATTACTAAGGATAATAAAGTAGTCGATGTAGTCGATGCATATGATGCAGATCATGATACAGCTTATCAAAAGATGATGAATTTCTTGAAGAATTACCGTTAATAATTGAATTAAACTAATGGGCTAGAAGCTTGATAATGAGTTTCTAGTCTATTTTTTTGCCAATTTTTCTTAAAGGATTAGCTAGATGTAGTAATAATTTTGCCGTTCAAGTTATTTTTTTAACCACTTAGTAAAAAGTGATTGAATATTAAAAAAATAGCAGTAATATTAAACATAAATAAGATATTCTTAATATTTTAATTTGCTTGGAGATGAGACAAATGAGTATTACAGGGATTTTTAAGGTCAATAAAGCTAAATTTATTTTAATTTTTCTAATGGTTATCATTGGTACAACCGTTGATGCTGCTTCGCAATATTTGATGACCCCGGCCTTTAACCAGCTAAAGAAAATGAATTTATTTGGCTTTATTATTTTTATTTGTTTGGCTATTGGCTGTGATCTAGTTAGATTAGCCTTGATTACTAGTTCAGATTACTTATACGGAAAGCAATCACAATCTTATTTGCATCAAATTCGTGTAAAAATTAGTCGCTACTTTTTTAAAAATGAAATTGCCCAAACTGCTAAAGTGCAAAATGAATTGGTTGCCAATCTTGATCAGCTAACACAGAATTATTTAAAACCAATCAAAAACGGTTTTATGTACTTGTTGTCTGTGCTTTTCTCAATTGGAATTTTGTTTTCATTTAACTGGTTTTTAGTAGTAATGACGGTGATTTTAACTGCAATTTCATTATTTTTGCCTAAAACTTTTGAAAAAATGACTTCATCGGCCACAATAAAGGTTACTAAGAAAAATGAAAAGTTCTTAAACACTTTAGCCAAGTGGATGAGTGGCCTGGATGAATTACGAAGATATGCCAGTTTTAATATATTTAGTGAATCAGTTAACCAAAGCGCAGACGAATATAAAAAAGCAGCTATTCATCAAGGAGCAACTATTGCTATTGCAGATATGATCACCTTTGTAGTTAATATTGTGGGACAAATGCTCTTGATGGTTTTATGTGCTTACTTATATTTGCAAGGACAAATTGTTTTTGGTGCGGTAATTACTACTATTCAATTTAGTTCAACTGTAATGAATGGTGTTTCAGCATTTGTAACGGAATGGAATTTAATTAAATCTACCAAGGATTTGAATAAGGAAATTACTAATCTTCAAGCTTCAGTAAAAATAGCCCCAGATCAGCATCAAGTTAAGAAGATTAACAGGCTAGAAGTAAAAGATCTGGCCTTACAATTCAAAAATGGTGAGTATTTATCTTACCCAGATTTTACAGTTAAGCAAGGTGAAAAAATCTTGCTTACTGGTGATAGTGGAACTGGCAAGTCAACTTTATTTAAATTAATTTTAGGTAAATTAACGCCCAGCCAAGGTGAGATCATTTTTTTTGATCATAATGGTCAAAAATTAAATTTTGATCTTGATGAATTAGGCTATATTGCTCAAGATAATACCTTGTTTCCTGACACAATTGCCAATAATGTCACGATGTTTAATAGTGCTTTAAATAATCAAATTTCAGGTGTATTAGATCAAGTAGGTTTTACCAAGGATTTGGATAAGATGTCTGCTGGACTTAATAGTCAAATTGATTTGGATAAAGGAAATTTATCTGGAGGACAAAGGCAGAAGCTTGTGTTAGCCAGAGCTTTGATTCATCAATCACCTTGGCTATTGATCGATGAAGGGACTAGTGCAATTGACAGTGCTGGGACGAAGCAAGTATTACAAAATTTATTGAATACTCCAAGTACTGTAATTATGATTGCGCACAATTATTCTACAGAATTAGTTTCAATGTTTGATCGACAAATTAAATTAACTAATCGAGGTGACGCTGATTGAGTTTCAAAGGCTTTATTAAAACTAATTATTTAAGATTTATTTACATACGCGTGGTGCTAGTTAAATCGTTCTAGACAATAAGCCAAATTATAAGCTAAAATTGCAATTTCCAACCGGCTTTGAAAGCCTATCAGACTACGTGCTCGATTGTTCTCGGCATTGTAATAGGTCAGAAGCGAAAAGTCGCTTTCAATTGTTCTGCGAATAGCCATCAATTGATGATCATTGTGCTTTTTAGCTCCTGTCATATTTTTACGATATGGTGTCCAAAGTTCATAACCCATTTGTTTTAGCTGTTGATGCAGTTCTTTGCCTAAATAGCCTTCGTCGCCAAGAAGATAGTAATTAGATGGATGTGCATTTTCCATCAGTTCAACTGTCTCCTTGGCATCATGAACTGATGCTTTTGTTACGACATAATCAAGAATGTAACCGTCATCGCTAACAATGGCATGAACTTTGAAACCATAGAAGTAAATTTTCTTGGTGGCCTTATAACCAATGTTGGCATAACCGCGAAAAATTTTAGCACGATAGTTGCGAATTGGTTGGCAAACAGGTACCGGAAAGCTGTCAATGATCAAGAAATGTCCATTCAGGTCAACCTTTTTATTCATTTCTTGCCGTATCTGATAAATCAATTGCAATAGCTGACGTGAACGCCGATTAAAACGTGAGTGTGATAAACAATTGAAACATTCACAGAATCTTCTTTGTGATTCAATTCCTGTCTTAGCTTGCCAGATAAGTAAAGCCAAAATCAGACTGTCCGTAGTTTTAATTTGATCAATATTTCGCCGATGAGTAAACTCAGCCGGTGCATACAAACGATACCAGTGCCGACAAATTATCACTAAATCTTTAAAACTAACTTGTAAATGGTGGCTAAAACGCTTAAGCTTAAGGCAGTTCAATCAGATCAGACTCTTTTCTATTATTACTATTTACAAGTCGAGTCTAACAAGATTGGACTTTTTTATTAACTAAAACGATTTAACTAGCACCACGCGTATTTACATTAATATTTTATCAGTTATTTCAGGTGTCGCTGCTATTGGTGCAGGCTACATTCAAATGTACTGGCTGACTTATATCAAAGATCGTGCTTGGGTGAAGATTTTACTTGCGACGGCTTTAATGGGGATTTTATATTTAGCTGCTCAAGGGATGATCTATTATATCCAATTTGTAATTCGAGTGCAGGAAGAAGAATATAATAAAAAGGTGCGCGCTCGTTTGGCTACACATTACTTTAGAGATGGTCAAAATCATCAAGTACCGGCCGTGCAAAATCGGATGACTAATGATTTAGAAATGATTAGAAAAAATTATTTTGATTGGTATCCAATTGTGCCGTTCTATGGCTCAATGTTTGTTGCGGCATTGGTGGCTCTACTTACAATTAATTGGTCAATCTTTTTGACTAGTGTAGTGATTGATATTGTTTCTTACTTTGTACCTAAATTAGTACAAAAGAAAATGGAACAAGCAACTAATAATGTTTCTGAGCAAAATAAGCATTATCTAGATGTTTTAGCTAAATGGTTCTCTGGCTTAGAAGAATTAAGAAGATATTTTGCTGGTGCTAAGTTATTTCAGGTAGGTGAAAAAACTTCAAGTAAAGTAGAACAGGCTCATGTTAAACAAACGGCTACTCAACAGCAATTAATTATTTTGAATGGGATCTGTAACATGGTAGGACAAATAATCCTGTTGTCTTTGACGGCTTTTTTGATCACTAAGAATTTAGTGATTTTTGGTGCAATTATGTCTGTCCAAAACTTTGCAGCTAATATTTCGATCGGCTTACAACAAACAATTCAGGCATTAAGTTTTATGAAATCGTCACAGGATTTAATGAAACAAGTTGATGGTGATGCTACTGTGATTGAAAAAGTTAAAGCTGGCCAAGAAGAGACACCAGTAGCATTTTCAACAAAAGATTTGGCTTTGCAGTATCCTAATGGTGAAAAGCTTACTTTTCCTGATATTGCAGTTAAACCTGGCGAGAAAATCTTATTAACAGGAGATTCAGGCGCAGGTAAGTCTACTTTATTTAAATTGATTTTGGGTGAACTTAAACCTAGTGCGGGCAAAGTTGAATTTCAAAATAGTCAAGGAGAGGTGATTGAACCTAATATGTCAAGAATTGGCTATATTCCACAAGAACCTAACCTTTTTCCTGGCACAATCAAAGAAAATATTACGTTGTTCAATGATCAACTTGATAATCAAGTTGATCAAGTGATTGATGAAGTTAATTTTGTGGCTGATATTAAAAAGTTTAAAGCTGGCGTTGATGAAAAAATTGACTTGGATGATTTGAATATTTCTGGAGGTCAACGACAAAAGATCGTATTGGCAAGATCGAAGATCCATGGTAGTGACATTATTTTGATTGATGAAGGAACTAGTGCAATTGATCAGACATCGACTATGGATATTTTACAAAAATTATTAAAAAGCAAGACCACAATTGTCTTTATTGCTCACAATTTTAATAAACAGATGCAGGAAATGTTTGATCGCGAAATTCATTTAATAAAAGAATAAAAAATCAATTAGAGAAAAGACTCCCAAATATTAATATTTTTAATTTGAACCTTGACAAAATGTTGATTTAACCAGTAAATTAATTGCGGGTTATTAATTAGGATAGATTAATTATTGGAGTTGTGAAAATTGAATAAAAAATCTAAAGCTCCTCAACTCAAACGAACAATGACAGCAGGCCAAATGGAGATGATCTCTCTTGGCGGTGCTATCGGTGTTGGTTTGTTTATGGGGTCAACCTCGACTATTAAATGGACCGGTCCGTCAGTATTATTAGCCTACATGTTTGTAGGGTTGATTTTATATATTGTAATGCGGGCATTAGGTGAGATGCTTTATATCAATCCAGGGACAGGTTCATTTGCTGATTATGCAACAGAATATGTACATCCCTTAGCCGGCTATTTAGCGATGTGGGCCAATGTCTTTGAATATATTGTAGTAGGAATGTCCGAAGTAGTCGCGGCAACTGAATATCTGAAGTATTGGTGGCCAAATATTTCAGCATTGTGGTCGGGCATAATTATTATTGCCTTTCTGCTTTTGGCCAACTTAGCTAGTGCTAAAGCCTATGCTTCATTAGAATTTTGGTTTGCCATGATCAAAGTAGTAACAATTATTCTAATGATTATTTTAGGCTTTATTGTTATTTTCTTTGGCGTTGGTAATGGGGGACATCCAACTGGCTTTAGCAATTTATGGTCTCACGGTGGTTTCTTTACTGGTGGAATAAAAGGATTTTTCTTTTCAATGTCAATCATTGTTGGTTCATATGAAGGAATCGAGTTATTAGGTATTTCTGCTGGAGAAGTAGCTAATCCACAAGAGGCAATCGTTAAAAGTGTTAAGTCAGTTTTGTTTAGAATTCTAATTTTCTATGTCGGAGCAATTTTTGTCATTGTAACGATTTATCCTTGGGATAAATTAGACAGCCTAGGTTCACCATTTGTAACGACTTTCGCTAAAGTAGGGATTACTGCGGCTGCTTCAATAATTAACTTCGTTGTTTTAACAGCGGCTCTTTCTGGAGCTAATTCAGGAATTTATTCTTCAAGTAGAATGCTGTTTAAACTGTCACATGATCATGAAGCTCCTGGTATTTTTAAGCATATTTCTAAGCGAATTGTACCCGATCGGGCAATTATGGGCATTTCTGGTGGTATTTTTATTGGTTTTGTTTTGAATGTAATTGCTTCGCAATTTAATCATTCAGCTAGTGATTTATTTGTAATTGTCTTCAGTTCATCTGTTTTACCAGGAATGATTCCTTGGTTTGTGATTTTATTAGCTGAATTAAGATTTAGACGGCATAACAAAGAAGCGATGCAAGATCATCCATTCAAGTTGCCTTTGTATCCATTCTCGAATTATTTTGCCTTTGCAATGTTAATACTGATTGTGATTTTTATGTTTATCAATCCTGATACAAGAATTTCAGTTATCGCTGGGGCACTAGTCTTGATTGTGGCAACAATTGTCTACTTAGTCAGACATAAAAGTGAATTTAAGAAAAATAATTAAGGTGATTATTCACCTTTTTATTTTTTGTATGAAATCCTGAATTGTCAAATTAAGTGCAACAGTTAGGCTATGAGGAAATATATTGCTTGAAGAGTTCTTCTGCTGTGTGATATTGAAGGATTCGACGATGTTTGCGGTTAATGGCATCAGTTGCCTGTTGAACATAAGCAGCTGACTTATCTTTCATGCTTTTGCCTTTAGGGAAGAATTGACGCAGAAGTCCATTGCAGTTCTCATTGGTGCCTCTTTCCCATGGAGAATATGGGTGGGCGAAGTAGATCTGGCAGCCTTTGATCTTGGTCATATCCGCAAACTCAGAGCCATTGTCAAACGTGATCGATTTAAACCAGGCAGGATGTCTGTCAATCTCATTTTGAAGCAGCCTTTGGCATGTGCTTGCCCGATAGTCAGGAATCTTGATAACTACTTCAAAGCGTGTGGTTCTTTCGGTCAAAGTCATTAAAGCAGGCTGATTCTTGCGTCTGACGCCTTTAACCAGATCTCCTTCCCAGTGCAGCGGCGTTTTTCTGTCTTCAATCTCTTTAGGACGCTGTTCAATGGAATTGCCAAGATTCTTCTTGTGCAAAGCATGACCGCTCTGGCCGTGATGACGCTTGTTCCTGCGTCTTTTGAGCTTCATAGGCAGATCAATATTGCTTATGTCCAGCAAGCCCTGATCAATATAGCGATAGACAGTTGGTGTGCTGGGACAAGGGTAGCCTGGCATAGTCCTTTTGAATTCACCAACGAATTCATCGATGCTGGTGGCATCAAATTTAGCTTTGAAGCGTCTGGAGAGCATTCTCAAAAAGACAGCATAATGCTTCAATGGATTGCGCTGATAGCAGTTTTTGCGACGCTTCTCATAATAAAGCTGTGCAGTATCAGCGTAATAGTGCTCATACAATAAATAGCTGCTGTCTCTTTGCAGGACGCTTCCGCGTTTGATTTCGCGACTGATTGTCGACTTATGGCAGCCGACTTCTTGAGCGATAACAGTACGGGAAGTTATGCCGGAATCCAGCATTGCTTGAATTTGTCCACGTTGTACGCTGGTTAATTGATGATAGTGCTTAGAAATGCTAGAATTTGAATTGGTCATGAAGATCTTCCTTTCTTGATTTTTCGTCACTTCAAGTTTAGGTCTTCATGGCCTTTTTGTTTAACACTTAGTGTTGCACTTCAATTTTAAATCCGGGTTTTGTATGAAATACTAAATCTATGGTTTTTCATTATCCAACATACAAGATCTATGGTATGTTAGAAGAAATGTTTTTTGAAAGGTGAAGATAATGGCAATTCTTGAACAACCATATTTGGATTTGTTAGAAAAAATTATGACTGAAGGACATGACAAGGATGATCGAACTGGTACTGGAACTAGATCATATTTTGGTGCCCAAATGCGTTTTGATTTGACACAGGGCTTTCCACTTTTAACGACTAAAAAGGTGCCATTTGGTTTGATTAAAAGTGAATTGTTGTGGTTCTTGCGTGGCGATACCAATATTCGCTTTTTGCTAGAGCATAACAATCATATTTGGGATGAATGGGCCTTCAAAAATTGGGTTCAAAGTCCTGAATATCAGGGTCCTGACATGACTAATTTTGGTTTGCGTAGTCAAAGTGATCCAGAATTTAATCAAGTTTATCAAGCAGAAATGAAGAAATTTGATCAGCGCATTCTTGATGATCCTGCTTTTGCCCAGAAATATGGCAACTTAGGTGATGTCTATGGGGCACAATGGCGTCATTGGGAAAAGCGGACAGGCGGTTTTATCGATCAAATTGCTGACGTGATTAAGCAAATTAAGGAAACGCCAGATTCTCGTAGAATGATTGTCACGGCCTGGAATCCGGAAGATGTGCCAACTAGTGCTTTGCCACCATGCCATGTCATGTTCCAATTTTATGTAGTCGATGGCAAAATTAGCGTGCAGCTTTATCAAAGAAGTGGTGATATGTTTTTAGGCGTGCCATTTAATATTGCTTCATATTCGCTGCTCTTGAACATGATTGCGCGTGAAACCGGCTTAAAAGTGGGTGAATTTGTACATACTTTAGGGGATGCACATATTTATCGCAACCACTTTAGCCAAGTAAAGGAATTGCTGAGTCGGATGCCATATGATTCACCTGAATTGTGGCTTAATCCTGAAAAAAAGCACATTGAAGACTTTGAAATGAAAGATATCAAAGTGCTGAATTATCAGCACCATGGCACGATCAAGGCACCGGTTGCAGTTTAGGAGGTCTCAATGTTAAGTTTTGTTTGGGCTGAAGATCAGCAGCATGGTATTGGCATCGATGGCCATTTGCCTTGGCATCTGCCGGCTGACTTGAAGCATTTTAAGGAAAAGACCATAGGTCATCCGATCATCATGGGGCGAAAAACCTTTGCGAGTTTGCCTCACTTGTTACCAGAGAGAAAACATATTGTTTTAACTCATCGTCAAGAATTAAAGCAAAAATATGCGGGTAATGAGCAAGTGAAGATTGTGTCCACATTAGCTGAATTAAATGAATATCTTCGTCAACATCAGACTGAAGAAATCTGTGCAATTGGTGGAGTTTCAATCTTTAGGGCGTTACTTGATCAAGTTGATCTTTTAGAAAAAACAGAGATCAAAGCTAATTTTAAAACTGATACAGTGATGCCAGCGATTAACTATGATGATTTTGAATTAGTTAGTCGCGAAGAGCATCATCATGATGAAAAGAACAAGTATGACTATACTTTTTTAACTTATCATAGAAAAAATAAATAATTGTTAAAAAGTCTCGCAGAGTTGCGTGGCTTTTTTATTTTTCGCTATAATGGATGAAAGTATTTTCAGTATAGGACAGAAAATTATGACAGATAAACAAATAACGGGATTAACTCAAGCTGAAGTTGATCAAAGAATTCAAAATGGACAGGTTAATCAAGCCATTGATGACCAGTCCAAAACAGCTACTCAAATAATTCGAGAAAATGTCTTTACTTATTTTAACTTGATTTTTGCTATTTTGGCTGTGCTATTGGTGTTTGTTGGTGCCTGGAACGATCTGACTTTTTTACCAGTGATTGTTTTAAACACGATTATCGGTATTGTGCAGGAGCTTCGTGCTAAAAAAGTTTTAAGCAAGTTAAACGTGATGAATGCGACGGAAATTATCGCGGTACGTGATGGGCAAGAAGAAAAAATTCCCATCGAAAAATTGGTTCAAGATGATGTCGTTCTTTTACAAACTGGTGACCAGATTCCAGCTGATGCGCGGGTAATCTCAGGTGAGCTGCGGGTTAATGAAGCCTTGTTGACAGGTGAATCTGATGAAATCACTAAGACTAAAGACGCAGAATTAATGTCAGGTTCTTTTGTAGTTTCCGGTAAGGCTTATGCCGTCTTAGAAAAAGTGGGTAAAGACTCATATATTTCTAAATTAACGATCGAAGCAAAGGCAATGGGCAGTGTTGAACAATCTGAAATGGTGCGTTCAATCAATCGTCTGGTTAAATGGGTCGGCATCATCATTATTCCAGTGGGAATTGCCCTATTTAATCAGAGTTTCTTTTTGAATAATATTGGACTCAAGCGTAGTATCACTTCCATGGAAGCTGCTTTAATTGGAATGATTCCAGAAGGGCTATATTTATTGACTACGATTGCCTTAGCTCTAGCTGCTATGCGATTAGCGCGACAAGAAGTAATGCTGCACGATATGAAGAGTGTTGAAACTTTAGCCCGAGTAAATGTCCTTTGTGTAGATAAAACGGGAACAATCACCGAACCGAAGATGGCCGTAGAAAAAGCTGTTAGTAGCAAGAATTTTACTGGTGATTTAAGTAGCATCATTGCGGATTTTGCTAAAAACATGCCAGCTGATAACGCGACGATGAAGGCGATTCAAGCCTATTTTAAAGATGGAACCAAAACGGCGGATAGCATTTTGCCTTTTACCTCAGTCAATAAATATTCTGGTGTAATTTTTGGCAATCAGACAACTTTAATTGGTGCGCCTGAAATGGTTTTGCGTGATCAATTTGCGCAATATCAAACTGAATTTGAAAAATATGCGGCAGAAGGCTACCGGGTGTTGATTGCGGCTAATTATCCTGGCGTATTAACTGAAGATAATTCCGCCTTAAAGGAAAATGTACAAGTTCTCGGTTATATTTTATTGTCGAATCCAATTCGTAAAGAAGCCAAGTCAACTTTTCAATATTTTAACCAGCAAGGTGTTGATATCAAGGTTATTTCTGGGGATAATCCGGTAACCGTTGCTCGAGTAGCTAAGCAAGCTGGAATTAATGGGGCAGATAAGTATATCGATGCGCAAACCATTAAAGATGGTGAATATGAGCAGGCCGTGCAAAACTATAATGTCTTTGGCCGAGTTAAGCCTGATCAAAAGCGAAAGTTTGTCGTTGCTTTGCAAAATCAAGGTAATACCGTAGCCATGACTGGTGACGGAGTTAACGATATTTTAGCGATGAAAAAGGCGGATTGCTCAATCGCTATGGCTTCTGGTAATAGTGCTGCAGTGCAAGCTTCACAAGTGGTTTTGCTCGATTCTAATTTTGCTAAAATGCCGTTAGTGGTGAACCAAGGCAGGCAAGTAGTTAATAACATTCAACGTTCAGCCAGCTTGTTCTTGGTGAAAAATATTTTTTCATTCTTGATGGCCATCTTCTCTTTGATTATGACAATCAATTATCCGCTGCAGCCAGCCCAGATCACATTGATCTCTGCATTTACAATTGGCTTGCCGTCGTTTTTATTGGCCTTAGAAAGCAACCACAAGCGAATTCGTGGAAAGTTTATGCCAAATGTTTTAGCTCGGGCAATTCCAGGGGGCTTAACAGATTGGCTGGCAGTTGCAATTTTAGTCATTGCAGGGGCCTCTATCTCACTTGATCATGGTCAGGTAGGCACGACAGCGACTATGTTGCTAGTCTTAGTTGGTTTTATGGTGATGTATCATATTTCGGCACCAATAAACAAATTTAGACTTGCTGTTATGGGCTTATCAGTTATCTGTATTATTGGCTCAACTATCTTTTTCCCAAGATTGTTCTCATTGACAATGCTTAATAACAAATCATTATTTATTTTGGCGGTCTTATTCTGTGCGGCAGTGACTATCTTTAGATGGTTATCTAAAATTTTGGATGGAGTCGCCGAAGTGTTGGTTGTCTTTGATCAAAAAGGAAAGAACATGACTTTTGCGGAATTCAAGGAAGCATATGATCGTGGCAAAAATAATGTGAAATAAGAAGATAATGAAAAAGCCAGAGTTTTGCTCTGACTTTTTTACTACCTTAATGATTTTCGATATCCAGCAGCTTGTGCGGCAGCTTCACTGTTGAAGTAAACTGCATTAGCTGATGACATATGATAATTTTGCCCATTCATTACATGGTAGATCTTACTGCGACGATTGCCAACGACTCGGTGTTCTGCAGTGGATACAGTACCTTTGATATGGTGAATGGTTCGTTTCTTGGTTACTCGAGAAGTGGATCGTTTTCTAGATTTTACATGTTCAGCAATAGTACTAGACCCATGTTTAACCTTAGAAGTACCGGTCTTGTAATTAAGCAACATACCAGGTTGCTCATTAAAAATGTAGACATTAAAGCGAGGCCCGTTTTTGCTAGTTGCTTCGGCTTCCATTTCAACGCCGTTAGCTAATAGGTCATTCCCTTTAAATATTGGAGTAACCCGATAGCGGACATAGTTTTTGCTCGAACTACGTAAATATTCAGCAACCTCATTTTCATATTTAAGCATATCCGGATCATTTAATTCACGCGTACCGGTAATCAAATTGCGTGGATTGTTGTTTTGACCAGTCAACTGATAGCCGATTAGATGGCACCGATTATACAACCAACCACTAGCGATTCGTTTATTATGCCAGCCGGTCGGATTCCAAGTTAAAGCCGCACGCTGACTATGTGGCATTAATCTTTTATTTAGTAAAGCATTAGCAGCATGAGCTCGGTTCAAATAATCTAATTGGCTATATTTTTGCCATGGACCTTTTTTCTTGCTCAGTGTACTCTTAGAAAACTGCGGCTGATCATGATCAACGGTCACAATTTCTTTGTTGTGGTATTTCAAATTGACTAATGCTTTATCTGAAACAGCATAGACGGTTTGATTGTTGCATGGGACATTAGTATTAGCAAAAGAAATGAATCCAATTGCTGCAGCTAATGAGAGAGCAAAACTTCGAAAGCGATTTTTCTTCATTTTTTCTCCTTAGCAAAAATAAATTATTTAACTATATCCTAATTATACAATGAAATCGCTTTTATCTAATAAAAATTAAAAAAGATGTTGACTAGATTAAAAGAAGATGATAACTTATTTATAACAAATCAAGAAAACAACATCTTGAAGGACTGAGTAACTAGAACTTCTATTGATAAAGAGAGCCAGCGTGGTGGTGAAAGTTGGCAAATAGGAGCTAGTGAATATGGGTTTGGAACGATGACCGGTGGTGATATTTAGCTATCGGCGGGGCTGCATCCGTTAACAGTGCAGGCTATTTTTTGATAGCCAGTGAGGTTGATTACGTAAGTGATCAGCGAATTAAAGGTGGTAACGCGAGCACTCGTCCTTTTGGGATGGGTGCTTTTTTATTTTTATCAAAGTAGGAGTGTATTTTATGAGAAAACGGAGAAGAAGAAATACCATTATTTGGACGATCATTGGGATACTGATCGTGATTGCAGGTTGGTTTAGTTTTGGTCCAGGAATTCCCAGTCAAAATCAGGCAAAAACTGTTACAGTCGGAATCGTTGGGGAAAGTAAAGCCGAAGCCGCAATTTGGAAGTCAATTGCTAAAACGGCTAAGGAAAAATATGGTATTACCTTAAAAACTAAGAACTTTACGGATTACAACCAACCTAACAAGGCCTTGAAGTCGGGCGATATTGACATGAATGCTTTTCAACACTATGCCTTCTTAAAGGATTGGAATAAGGCAAATCACGGTGGCGTTGTCGCCATTGGTAGAACCTACATCGCACCGATCAGACTTTATTCACGCAAGTATCATAAATTGAGTGACTTACCTGATGGTGCCACGATTGCAGTGCCTAACGATGCTACTAACGAATCAAGAGCACTGTTTGTTTTGAAAAATGCCGGCTTAATTAAGTTGAAGAAGGGTAAGACCTTAGTTACTGTAGCTGATATCACCAGCAATCCAAATAACTACAAGATTAAGGAAATCGGTGCTGAACAAACTGGTCGAGTATTGAATTCAGTTGACGCTTCTGTAGTAAATAATGATTATGCTGGTCCTGCTGGCTTGACTGATAAGCAAACGATTTACATTGAACCAATTAACAAAGATTCAAAACAATGGATTAACATTCTTTGTGTCAAACAAGGCAAACAAAAGGACAAGCTTTACCAAGATGTCGTCATGGCTTACCAAACTGCAGAAACTAAGAAGCTAACTAAGAAATACTATGGCAATACGCAAATTGCAGCCTGGGACGTTAAGTTGAAGTAAGGAGGATCAAAAATGAGTATTGTTGAATTAAAAAATGTAGAAGTGGCCTTCCCTCAGAAGAAGGGCGAACCAGTTAAAGCAGTGAATAATGTTTCTCTTTCCATTGAAAAAGGCGACATTTATGGAATTGTAGGTTTCTCTGGTGCCGGTAAGTCAACTTTAGTTAGAACGGTCAATCTTTTACAAAAACCAACTGCCGGTAGTATTACCGTTGATGGCACTGAATTTGTTAAAGATGGCAAGCAGGTGATTTCTAATAAAGAATTGCAATTAAAGCGCAGAAACATCGGAATGATCTTCCAGGGTTTTAACCTATTAAATGAAACGACTGTATTAGAAAATGTAGCCTTTGCCTTAAAACATGAAAAGTTGAGTGATGAGGAATTAGAAAAACGGTCATTGGAACTGCTTGATCTGGTTGACTTAAAAGATAAGGCTGACTTTTATCCAGCTGAATTATCTGGTGGGCAACAACAAAGAGTAGCGATTGCTAGAGCTTTGGCTAATAATCCAGATATTTTGATCTCTGATGAAGCAACCAGTGCCTTGGACCCACAAAATACGCAACAAATCTTGGACCTGCTTAAGCGTTTGAACAAAAAGTTCCACTTAACGGTCATCTTAATCACGCACGAAATGGATGCTGTTAAGAAGATTGCCACTAAGGTCGCCGTCATGGAACACGGCAATGTGATTGAAGACGGCAGTTTGCGAGATGTCTTCTTACATCCTAAGCAGGATTTAACCAAGAAGTTTGTTGGTGGATCACTTGAAGCGATTTCTACTTTGAATTCATTGGCGCTTGATAAGCTTGGCAAAAATGAAGCAATTTATCAATTAGTTTACAGCGTAGCTAATGTGACTAAATCAATCATTATTGAATTGTATAAGCAAATTGGCGTAGAAGTTTCAATGCTTTATGGGAATGTTGAACTTTTGAATGAAGAGCCAATTGGTACTTTGGTGGTATTGGTGGAAGGCGATCCAGCTAAGCAAAAGCAAACACAAGAATTTTTGGCTAAGCAAAATGTGACATTTACACGTTTAGATGAAAAGGGGAATGTATATCATGATTAGTTTCTTAAGTAAATATTTACCCAATGTTGTTCAACTTGGCTGGGGCGGAGACGCTGGCTGGGGCACTAGTATTTTTCAGACCTTATTTATGACTTTTTGGTCAGCTATCTTTGGTGGCATTCTTGGTATTATCTTTGGCGTGATTTTAGTTTTAACTAAGGATGGCGGGATTCGGCCCAATAAATTCTGGTACAATTTCTCAGACAAGCTAGTTTCAATCTTCAGAGCGATTCCGTTCATTATCCTGCTTGCATTTGTTGCACCAGTTACTCAAAAAATTGTAGGTACACAGATCGGAATGAAGGCAGCCTTAGTACCATTAACTTTAGGCGTATTTCCATTTTATGCTCGTCAGGTACAAGTTGCTTTAGAAAGTGTTGACCCAGGTAAGGTTGAAGCCGCAGAAAGTTTGGGCTCAACTGCGCGTGATATTATCTTTGATGTTTATTTAAGAGAATCTCGCTCAGAACTGATTCGTGTTTCGACGGTGACGATTATTTCTTTGATTGGTTTGACTGCAATGGCTGGTGCTGTAGGTGCCGGTGGTTTAGGTAATACCGCTATTTCATACGGTTATAACCGATTCAATAATGATGTTACTTTAGTAGCTACTGTATTAGTAATTATTTTGATTTTTATCGTTCAAATCATTGGTGACTTCTTTGCTAAAAGAATGAATCACCAGTCTAGATAAAACTATGATCCAGGAAAAATCCTGGGTCTTTTTTTGGAATGAAATTGAAAAAGAAAGCCTTTACAGGTATTATAAATGGTGATTGATAATTAACGCAAACCTTATAGAGCTTAATAAGGAGGAATATAATATGAGCGAAGAAGAATACCGTGTTGAAAGTGACACTATTGGTCCAGTTAAGATCCCTAAAAATGCTTTATGGGGCCCTCAAACTGAAAGAAGCCGCAATAACTTCCCAAGTGGTGAATTGATGCCATTGCAAATTATTCGAGCATTTTTACACTTAAAGAAGGCAGCTGCAGAAAGTAACGTTGAAGTTGGCGATGAACCAAAAGAAAAAGGCGAAGCAATTGAAGATGCAATTGATCATTTGCTAGCTTTAAGCGATACTGACTTGCGTAAGGACTTCCCACTTCATGTTTTGCAAACCGGTTCAGGTACTCAAAGCAACATGAACGTTAACGAAGTTGTAGCTAACTTGGCTAATAAATTGCACCCAGGTTTAGATATTTTGCCTAATGATGATGTTAACCGTGGTCAATCATCTAATGATACTTATCCAACTGCAATGAATATTGTTGCCGTTGAAGCATTGGACAAGTTGGAACCAGCAATTCAACACTTAATTGATAAATTAGTTGCTAAAGAAAAGAAATATTGGAAGACTGTTAAAGTTGGTCGAACCCACTTACAAGACGCAACGCCTTTGACTTTTGGTCAAGAATTATCTGGCTATATTTCTGCTCTTAAACATGACTTATCATATATTCGTGAATTGAAGCCAACTCTCTACGAATTAGCTATTGGTGGGACTGCTGTAGGGACTGGCTTGAATGCAGCACCGGGAATGACCGAAAAAATTGCTGGTAAATTATCAGAAGTCTATGGTCATAAATTTGAAGTTAAAACTAATAAATTCTGGGGCTTAGCTCACCATTCAGGTCTTGATGTAGTTCATGGTGCCCTTAAAACATTGGCTGCTGATATGTTTAAGATTGCGCAAGATATTCGTTTACTTGCTTCAGGTCCGAGAGCGGGCTACCATGAATTAAATATTCCAGCAAATGAGCCAGGTTCAAGTATTATGCCAGGTAAAGTTAACCCAACTCAGGCAGAGGCTGTGACAATGGCTGCTGCTAAAGTATTTGGTAATGACACCACCATTACCTTTGCTTCTAGTCAAGGTAATTTTGAAATGAACGTCTTCAAGACAGTCATCATTGCATCATTCTTAGATAGTTGTGATATTTTAACTGGTACAATTACTGGTTTTGCTGATAAAATGATTCATGGCTTAACGGTTAATGAAGAAAGAATGGATGAATTACTTGAGAATTCATTAATGACCGTTACTGCCTTGTCGCCACATATTGGCTATCATGCTGCTGCTAAGATTGCGCAAACTGCTGATAAAGAAGGCACTACTTTAAGAGAAGCTGCTTTGAAGAGTGGTAAAGTTACTGAAGAACAATATGATGAATGGATGGACTATATGCAAATGACTAATGTTGATAAGTCTACTCCAGAAGAATAGGGAAAGTAAGAAATGCCAAATACAAAAGAATTAAAGAATAAATATGATGCTATCGTTGTTGGCTCAGGCGGAGCAGGTCTGACTGCTGCACTTCAAGCTCATGAACTAGGTCTAAATGTTGTTGTGCTTGAAAAAAATGAGAAAACTGGTGGTAACACTAGTCGTGCTTCAAGTGGAATGAACGCTTCTGAATCTTTGGTTCAGCTTGACGAAGGGATCATTGATAATAACCGTGACTTCTATGAAGAAACTTTAAAAGGTGGAGGTTTATTAAATGACCGTGCCATGTTGAAGTACTTTGTTAACCACTCTGCTTTAGCTATTTCATGGTTGATGAAATATGGTATTCGTTTAACTGATTTGACCATTACAGGAGGGATGAGTAAGAAACGTGCTCACCGTCCTGCTTCAATGGAACCAGTTGGATTTTATCTAACTTCACGAATGACAACACAGGTGAAAAAAGCGGGTATTGACATCTTTACTGGTGCTAAAGTTACCAAGTTGTTGCAAGATGCTAAGAAGCGCGTTAATGGTGTTGAAGTTGAGACACCAGATGGCATTAAAACAGTTAAAGCTAAGGTGGTTCTTTTAGCTACTGGTGGCTTTGGTGCTTCCAAGGATATCATTAAGAAGTATCGTCCAGACTTAGTTGACTATAAGACTACTAATCAGCCAGGGGCTACAGGCGATGGACTGAAGCTTGCTGAAGCACTTGATGCTCAACTAATGCAAATGAACTTCATTCAGGTTCACCCAACTGCAGATACTGATAATCCGCATGTTTATTTAATTGGTGAAGGTCTGCGCGGTGAAGGTGCTATCTTAGTTAACAAGAATGGTCAACGTTTTGTTAATGAATTAAGTACACGAAAGATTGTTTCTAGTGCAATTACTAATTTGCATGAAGATGGGGCATACTTGATTTTTGACTCAGGTGTACGGGCTCATTTTGCTGCAGTTGAGTTTTATGACCAGATTGGTTTAGTAGAACATGGTACTGATTTGGCTGATTTAGCTAAAAAAATTGGCGTAAATGGTGCCAACTTAGAAAAGACCATTGCCGCTTGGAATAAGTCCGTTACAACTGGTAAGGATAAAGAATTTGGCAGAACGACTGGGATGGATCGTGAACTTGATCGTGGTCCATACTTTGCAATTCATGTTCATCCAGCAATTCACTATACTATGGGTGGTATTCATATTAATACTGAAACTCAAGTACTTGATACTAATGGTAATGTAATTGATGGATTATTTGCAGCTGGTGAAGTATCTGGCGGACTTCATGGAAATAATCGAATTGGTGGTAACTCAATTGCCGAAACAGTTATTTTTGGTCGTCAAGCAGGTATTCAGATGGCTAAATATGTTCGTGAAAGTAAATAATATAAGAAAGATTATGTAAAGAGAGCGGTTGGTTAACTGCTCTTTTTCGATAGAAATAATAACACTGGCGAGATTTTGATGGGATATTATAATTTATAATTATGGAATAAATCGTGTCTAATGAAAGCGCTTAGTGTATAATTAATCATGTAGATAAAAAACAGTTTATAAACATTTGAAAGGACTAATTTAACTTATGAGTAGAAAAGTATTTCTTGTTGGTGATGGTGCTGTTGGTTCAACTTTTGCAAATGACTTATTGCAAAATACAATTGTTGATGAATTAGCAATTTTTGATGTAGCTAAGGATCGTCCTGTTGGTGATTCAATGGACCTTGAAGATATTACGCCATTTATGGGTCAAACCAATATTCATCCTGCAGCCGATTATAGTGATGCTAAAGATGCTGACGTTTGTGTGATCACTGCTGGTGTTCCTCGTAAGCCAGGTGAAACTAGACTTGACTTGGTTAACAAGAACGTTAAGATTTTGGAAAGTATTGTTAAGCCAGTAGTTGAATCAGGATTTAATGGTGTCTTTGTTGTTTCCGCAAACCCAGTTGACATTTTGACGACTTTGACCCAAAAGTTGTCTGGTTTCCCTAAGAACCGTGTAATTGGTACTGGTACTTCACTTGATTCAATGCGTCTTCGTGTTGAACTTTCAAAGCGTTTGAATGTCCCAGTTGCTAAGGTTAACTCAATGGTTCTTGGTGAACACGGTGATACTAGTTTTGAAAACTTTGATGAATCAACAGTTGCAGGTAAGGCACTCCGTGATTACTCAGAAATCAACGATGATGTTCTAGCAGAAATTGAGACCGATGTGCGTAAGAAGGGTGGCAAGATCATTGCCAACAAAGGTGCTACATTCTACGGTGTTGCAATGATGCTTACTCAAATTGTCTCAGCTATTTTGGACAATCGTGCAATTTGTTTGCCACTTTCAGCTCCGATTAATGGTGAATACGGTATTAAGCATGATCTTTACTTAGGTACCCCAACCGTTATTAACGGTGAAGGGATCGAAAAGGTAATTGAAACTAAGCTTTCCGATACTGAGCATGCTAAGATGATTAACTCAGCAGACAAGATGCAAGAAGTTTTGTCAGGTATAAACCTTTAATTGATCATTAATTTTATTAAAAGCCCTAGTTGTCAAAAAAACTAGGGCTTTTTCTTAATGACAAAAAAGCTAGAAAATAGTATTATATAAGAAAAGATTAATAAAAAGATTAAAAGATAAGAATTAACGAGGTATATCATGACAGTTATTTCACAACAAGAAATTGAAGGCTTTTCTGAAAGCTTTAATTCTAATCCTGAGAATAAAGTAGCTTCTCGTGCTGCTCGTCGTAGTGGTTTGCTTGAAGCTTCATTTAATGACCGCGTATCAGAACGACTTAATCATGTCTTTTCAACTGAACTTGATATTGGCGGTGTAACTGATCAGAAGCATTCTGGTCGTTGCTGGGAATTCACTACTTTGAATGTTTTGCGCCACTACTTTGGCAAGGAAAACAAGGTCAAGGATTTTACGTTCTCACAAGCTTATAATTTCTTCTGGGACAAGATTGAACGTGCTAACGCTTTTTACAATGCAATTATTCGTTTAGCAGATAAACCTTTGACTGATCGTCATGTCCAAGCATGGCTTGAATTTGCTGGTGAAGATGGTGGTCTTTGGACTATGGCCATTAACTTAGTTAAAAAATATGGTGTAGTACCTTCATACGCAATGCCAGAGAGTTTTAATACCAATAATACTACTGCTTTGGCTGAGAACTTGGCTCGCAAGGAACGAAAAGATGCGCTTGTTTTGCGTAAATTAGTCAGTGAAGGTAAGAAGGATGAAGCAGAAAAAACTAAGAAGGAATTCTTGAACGAGATTTATCGCATGGTTTCTGTAGCCTTGGGTGAACCACCAAAGAAATTTGACTTAGAATATCGTGATGATGATAAGAAATATCACTTGGAACGTGATCTGACACCACAAGCTTTTGTCCAAAAGTATTTCAAGAACTTTAATTTCGATGATTATGTTGCTTTGTCCAACATCCCTAATCATGAATACAACAAAGTTTACCATTTGCCACTTTATGATAATGTTGCTGGTGGTGATCAAGTTAAGTATTTGAATGTACCAATTGAATATTTAGCTCAAGCTGCAGTGGCGCAACTTAAGGCAGGTGAAGCAGTCAGCTTTGGTAATGACGTTTTAAAGCAAATGGAAAGAAAGACTGGTTTTCTTGATACCGACTTGTACAAGACTGATCAATTATTCCACGTAGATACGCAAATGAGTAAGGCTGACCGCTTGAATACAGGGGAAGGTTTTGCCACTCATGATATGACTTTAGTTGGTGTTGATGAAGATAATGGTCACATTCGCAAGTGGAAGGTTGAAAATTCTTGGGGTGATAAATATGGACACAAGGGCTTCTACGAAATGAGCGAGCCATGGTTTGAACAATATGTTTATGATGTGATTGTGAAGAAAGAATTTTTACCAAAAGAATTGCAAGAGTTGCTTGATCAACCTGCAATTGATGTAATGCCTTGGGAAAACTTTGGTGAATAAGATCAAAATAACAAAGATCAAGTAAAGAGATCTGGTTTAATTAGCCAGTTCTCTTTTTTTGCATAATTATTTGAGTTTAAATAATTCAAAAAATAAGCAAAAAATCAAAATAATTTAAAATTTGTAACCGCTTAATCTATTGATAAGTGTATAATACTAATTGTGAGTTGTGATGAGTTTTAGTTTTTATAAAAAGGCTTGTTTAACAATAACAAGATAGATTAGGGAGCATAAAGAGGGGAGAGCTACTCTATGCCTGTAGGAAAAAGAATTTATTTAAAGAGGCAAATGCCTGATCCAAAAGTTGTAGCTGGTTTTAAAAAGATCCCAGCTTCTAATACCGCGGATTGCATGGAACGAAATTGTGCTATGAATCCTAGAATTAAGTTAATGTCGAATCCTGATGAGGAAATGGTTGGTCCAGCATTTACGGTTCACACCAGGGCGGGTGACAACTTAGCAATTTATGCGGCTTTAAAGTATTGCCAGCCAGGCGATGTGATTGTCATCGACGACGAGGGTGATAACACTAGATCTTTGATTGGTGAGGTAATGATGTCTTACTTACGCGATCAAAAGAAAATTGCAGGTATTGTAATTGGTGGCCCAATTCGTGATATTGATAATTTAAGAAATTGGAAACTGCCGATTTATGCAACCAGTACTACTCCAGGTGGACCATATAAAGAAGGACCTGGTGAAATAAATGTACCTGTTGCTTGTGGGAATGTTAGTGTTAACCCAGGTGATGTGATTTTAGGGGATGCTGATGGAGTAATCTGTATTCCACGTAAAGATGCTCCTGAGATTTTGCCTAAGGCACAAGCTTTTCATGAGCAGGATGAGGCTAAAGCAATTGCCTTTAGCAAAGGAGAAGTTGATTTAAGTTGGGTAGATAAAAGCTTAGCAGATAAAGGCTTTGACATCATTGATGATGTGTATCGTCCATAGAGAATAGGGGATTCTTATGAAAACTTTAGAAAAAGTGAATTATAAAGGCTTTATTTGGCCTTTGATCGTTGGAATTGTATTGTGGTGTATTACTCCATGGCGCCCAAGTGGCCTTTCGGTTCAGGCATGGCAAATGTTTGCCGTTTTCGTTGCCACAATTGTAGGGTGTATTACAAAACCTTTGCCAATTGGTGGTACAACCTTAGCTGGCTTGGTAGTAACTGTTTTAGTTGGCTTAGCACCAATGAAGGACGTTACAAATGCAAAAGGTATGGTAGTTAATCAAGGCGTGCTTAGTTCATTTGGTAACTCTGCTGCATGGTTAATCGCTATGGCCTTCATTATGGCTCATGGTATTAGTAAAACAGGTCTAGGTAACCGTATTGCCTATATTATGATTCAAAAATTTGGTAAGAAGTCATTGGGTATTGGTTATGCGATTACTGGATTGGAATTAATTCTCGGTGCCTTAATTCCATCGAACTCAGCTCGTACTGGTGGGGTCGTTTGGCCAGTTGTTGAATCTGTTTCAAAAGAAGGCTACGATTCTAAGCCAGATGATGCTTCTCGTAAAAAGATTGGTGCCTACATTGACTTTACTGCCTTTCATGCCAATATTTTATCAACGGCTTTGTTTATTACCGGTGCTGCTCCTAACATGGTGGCTCAACAATTAGCCGCACAAAAGGGCTATCAAATGTCTTGGGCAGGTTGGTTTTTCACTGCAATCGTACCTGTTGCTGTATTGGCAGTAATCATTCCATTTGTTATTTACAAGATGTACCCACCTGAGATTAAAGAAACTCCAGATGCTAAGAAATGGGCTGATGAAAAATTAGCAAAAATGGGACCAATGTCAACTCCAGAAAAAATTATGATGTCAGTCTTCATTCTTTCAATTGTTTTATGGGTTTTGTCTGGTTTCTTTAAGATCCCACAATTAGATGCGACTTTTGTTGCCTTCCTGGCTGTAACTATTTTGATGATTACCGGTGTGTTAACAATGCAGGATGCTCTGAAAGAAACTGGTGCTTGGAATATCTTGATTTGGCTTTCTATCCTGATGTTCATGGCTGGTAAGCTGATTTCATACGGATTTATTGATTGGTTCTCCAAATTAGTTCAAAATGGTCTTCATGGTGTTAGCTGGGGCTTTGTATTGGCAATTCTAGTTTTGCTTTTGTTCTACACCCACTACTTCTTTGCAAGTGGAACTGCACATATGACTGCTCTTTATTTGCCATTCTTGTCTGTTGCGGTTGCAACTGGTGCTCCTTTAGGCCTTTCCGCAATGCTTTTAGCCTTTACTGGTGCAATCAACGCATCAACCACTCACTATGCTAATGGTCCTGCCTCAATTTTGGCTACTACTGGCTATGTTAAACAAGGTGAATGGTGGAAGATGAATTTTGTCCTTGGATTAATCTATATGATTATTTTTGGAACTGTCGGAGTTCTTTGGATGAAGATTATTGGTTTATGGTAAAAAATAAGCAATCTGGAATCACCAGGTTGCTTTTTTTGCGTCATAATAGAATTGAGTAATCAAAATGAAAGAAGATTAAAGATGAAATTTAAAACTAATGACGATGTAATTTTGCATTATACCGATACGGGGGATGAAGATAAGCCTGCTTTGATTGGGATCCCAGGTATAGGGGGATCTTGTCAAATGTGGCAAGATTTAATTGCCTTATTTAAAAATGATTATCGTTTTATTATGCTTGATCCACGCAATCAAGGACAGTCCGAACGAACCTATCGTGGACAGCGGATTAGTCGTCATGCAGTTGACTTAGAGGAGCTATTAGTTAAGCTCAATTTGCATGATGTAGTAGCTATTGGAAATTCCATGGGGGCTGCCAATATTTGGGCATATTTGTCAATTTATGGCAAAGGTAGACTAAAGGCAATGGTTGATTTAGACCAGTCACCAAAGATGATTGCGGATAAGAGCTGGAAGTATGGCTTTAAAGACCTAACTTGGGATAATTATCCTGACATGCTTAAATTTGATTTTGGCAAGGCTTTTTACCATCACATTGATGAAAAAATGTTTTTGGCTGCTAAAAAGGAATATCAAGAATTCCCATATGATCCAGCCGAAAACTATAACTGTTTAGTTGAACATGCGGAGCAAGATTGGCGTGACATGATTTTGGATACGCCGGTTCCCATGCTGGTAATTGCTGGGGAAAATCGCCATTTTTTAATGCAGAATTTACCCAAGCGATAAAAATGCTGAATCAAGATGTTCAAACGGCGATTGTACCGGAATGTGGGCATTTGCCTCAGGCTGAGCAACCAGAAAAAACGCATGAGATTATTGCTGAATTTTTGAAAAATTTAAAAAATTAATAGATAAATTGAAATAATCAAACTAAGAGAGTAAACTATATTTGTGAAAACGATTACCGAAATAGTAAGGCGGCATATTTATGGATAAAGTCGTTGATTTGTTTTTAAACGACGCTACAACTAGGCAAAAATGGGAAAACTTGTTGGAATCATTGGGGTTAAATGATTTTAGTGAACGCGAAGTTAATGTGATTGATCATACTATTGGGCTAGAAGATGAGGAAGGCAATTTAGTTGGTACTGGTAGTGTGGCTGGTAATGTCTTAAAGTATATCGGAGTCAAGAATGATGCCGATACGCAGGGGGCTCGCTTTAATAAAGTGGTTACAGCCTTAACGCAATATTTGACTAATGATGGAATTTTCCATTCCTTTGTCTTTACTAAAGCAAAGTATGCAACTAGCTTTGAGCACTTGCACTTCAATTTGTTAGCCAAGACGGATCAGGCAGCCTTTTTAGAAAATGGAATGCCTGATGTGAAGGAATTTGTGGCTGAAGTGCCCGAAATAGCAGATCAAGAGCATAAGAAGGTCGCTGCAATAGTCATGAATGCAAATCCGTTTACCTTGGGTCATCAGCATTTGATTAAGATGGCTAGTGAAGAAAACGATTTGGTTTATGTCTTTGTTGTGGCTAATGATGTTTCTTTGTTTAGCTTTGATGAGCGCTTCAAATTGGTGCAAGAAGGTATTAAGGAGTTTAGTAATGTGAAAGTAATCTCTGGCGGAGACTACATGGTTTCACCAGCTACTTTTCCAGCATACTTCTTAAAATCACCTGACGATTTAATTGCTGTACAAACGGTGATAGACGCGGCTGTCTTTAAGAATCAAATTGCACCAGGACTGAACATTACCCGTCGTTATATTGGTAAAGAACCAATTTCAAGAACGACTCACTTTTATAATGTTAGCCTAGCGCATGAGCTTGGTCCTGAGATTGAAGTAATCGTAATTGATCGCTTGGAAAAAGACGGTCAAATTGTTACTGCCACTAAAGTTAGACAGCTGATCAAGGATGGCAATTTAAAAGAGATCAATAAATTCGTGCCGGAAACGACTTATGAATTTATTAAGCAAAACATGCAGAAATTGCAGTCTAAAATTGAGAAAGGAATGAATATTGATGGAAATTAAAACCACAGCAGTTGCGGGAACACTTGAGAGTTCAGATATCCAAATCATGATTTCAAAGGGTTCTAACGGCATTGAGATTGACCTTGAATCAGAAGTAAAAAAGGCCTATGGAGATCAGATTGAAAAGGTGATTACTGACACCTTAAAAGCTTATGGCTTAGAAAATGCCAAGGTTAAAGCAACCGATAAGGGAGCACTGGATTGTGTAATTAAGGCTCGTACTTTAGCAGCTGCACAACGTGCAACCGAAACTTCAGACAAGCCAGATTTGGAGGTGCTCTAAATGACATACGTTAAGAATCGTTTGCGTAGAACCATGATGTTTGTACCTGGTAATAATCCAGCTATGATTAAGGATGCTGGCATTTATGGTGCAGATTCGATTATGCTTGATTTGGAAGACTCAGTTTCATTAACGGAAAAAGATGCTGCCAGAATGTTGGTCTATGAGGCAATTAAGACAGTCGATTTCGGTGGCAGTGAAATTGTAGTTCGTGTTAATGGTCAAGACACGCCATTTTACGATGAAGATGTTAAGGCAATGGTAAAAGCCGGCGTTGACGTTATTCGCTTGCCTAAAACTGAATCAGCTGCAATGATTCAAAAATTGGTAAAGGATATCGAACATTGGGAAGATGAATTTGACATTGAAAATGGTTCTATTGGCGTGATGGCTGCCATCGAATCAGCCAAGGGTGTCTTAAATGCCCCAGAAATTGCAACCGCAACGCCTTTAATGATGGGCTTGGCGGTATCTGGCGAAGACTATACTGCAGATATGCATACTCATCGTTATCCAGATGGTCGCGAATTGGAATTTGCGCGTAACATGGTTTTACAAGCAGCTCGGGCCGCAGACGTATATGCCTTTGATACAGTGTTCTCAAATATGAAGGATACTGAAGGCTTCTATCGTGAAACTAACTATATCCATGAACTAGGGTATGATGGCAAGAGTTTGGTTAACCCACGTCAAATTCAAATGGTTAATAAGGTCTTTAATCCAACTAAAGAAGAGATTGAGCAAGCTAAGAATGTTGAAAATGCCATTCGTGAAGCCAAAGCTAAGGGCTCAGGCGTTATTTCACTTAATGGTAAGATGATCGATAAGCCAGTTGTAGAAAAGGCTACCAGGGTTTTGGAAACAGCGAAAGCTTCTAACTTGATTGATAAAGAAGGTAACTACATTGGAGAATAAAGTAAAACGCGAATTACCAGATGATTTAATGAAAAAAATGAATTTGAAACCATTTGAAACTACTGAAATTGGTCATCCTGAAGTTAAGCGGGTTGCTCCAAAGGTAAGAGTTACTACTGGACAAAATAAGATTATTGATTCACTTGATGAGGTAATCAAGAATAACCTGAAAGATGGTATGACTATTTCATTCCACCACCATTTTAGAAATGGGGATTATGTTTTTAACTTGGTAATGGACAAGATTATTAGTATGGGTTACCAGGATTTAACCTTGGCTCCAAGTTCACTTACTGGTGTTATGAATGATAAAGTTATCGAAGCGATTAAAAAGGGAGTAATCACTAATATTACTTCTTCGGGTATGCGCGGTTCACTAGGTGATTTTGTTTCACATGGCGGCTTGAAGAATCCTGTAATTTTCCGCTCACATGGTAATCGTGCTCGTTCAATTGAAGAGGGCGAGATTAAGGTTGATGTTGCCTTCTTGGGTGTGCCAGTATCTGATCCCGCAGGTAATGCTAACGGTCAAGATGGGGATGCCGTCTTCGGCTCATTGGGTTATGCCCTAATGGATGCTCGCTATGCTAATAAGGTTGTTTTATTAACTGATAATATTGTTGATTATCCAAATACGCCTGCGTCAATTCAGCAAGATCAAGTGGATTATGTGGTTAAAATTGATAAAGTCGGAGATCCAGACAAGATTGGTTCTGGTGCCACTCGCTTTACCAAGGATCCTAAGGAACTCAAGATTGCTCAAATGGTTAACCAGGTAATCATTAACTCTCCATATTACAAGCAAGGCTTCAGTTTCCAAACTGGTTCTGGTGGTGCTGCATTAGCTGTCACCAGGTACTTACGTCAAAGTATGATTGATGATGGCATTACTGCATCATTTGCTTTGGGTGGTATTACTAAACCTACCACTGACTTACTTGAAGAAGGTCTAGTCAGAAAAGTTATGGATGTGCAGGACTTTGATAAGGGTGCTGCCCAATCAATGGCTAACAATAAAAATCAACAAGAAATTGATGCTTCTTGGTATGCTGATCCTCATAATAAGGGTGCAGTGGTTAACAACTTGGATGTTTCAATCTTGTCAGCTTTACAAATCGATACTGACTTCAATGTTAATGTTATGACTGGCTCAGATGGTGTCATTCGTGGAGCCGTCGGTGGTCACCATGATTCCGCAGCTGGTGCCAAGATGACGATTATTACAGCTCCTCTTGTTCGGGGACGTAATGCGACTGTTGTTCCAAGAGTAGAAACTATTGTTACTCCAGGTTCATCAATTGATGTTTTAGTAACTGAAAGAGGAATTGCCATTAATCCAGCTCGCCAGGATTTAGTGGATGCCTTTAGTAAGGTGCCAGGACTTAAGATCTTGGATATTAATGAATTGCAAAAAATGGCTGAAAAACAAGTTGGTGTACCAAAGCCACTTGAATATACTGATCGTACGGTTGCCTTAGTTGAGTATCGTGATGGTACTATCATTGATACCATTAAGGAAGTTAGGGATTAGTTCAAAACGAAATGTATGAATAAGTAATCACAAAGGTGTCACGAAAGTGGCATCTTTTTGTTTTTATTAAAATGTTAAGTTGTATTTTTGCAAGAAACGTTTTTTAATTATTTGTGCAAATATTTTATTTTCAAGCATAAATATTTGCAAATTCTAACTACGATGCAGTAGTAAAGTCATATCGCAATATCGATCAACTAAGAAAAAACAGTGAAGGTAAAATATCTGCACTGGTTCTTTGCGTAAAAAAACACCTCGTTTTAAGAACGAGGTGCGCGTATACATATATTTTTCTGAGTAATTTTATTATGACACAAATTAGATTGATTTTCACTTATTTAGACTCATTATTTTGTTTTGATGAATATTTTTGTTAAAGTGAACTAATGCTAATGATTTTTTGAGGGGAGATAAATATGGAAAGTTGGTTATTTCTAGCATTGGTGCTAGTTGTAGCGTTATTGGGTAAAAACATGTCATTAATTATTGCAACGGGAGTGGTAATGGTGTTTAAATTATTGCCGTTTACTAGTAAATGGCTGCCTACTATTCAAGCAAAGGGGATTAATTGGGGCGTAACTATTATTTCGGTTGCAATTCTAGTTCCTATAGCGACAGGACAGATTGGCTTTAAGGATCTGATTAAAACTTTTAAGTCGCCAGCTGGATGGATTGCCATTTTAGCGGGAATTGCTGTAGCTATCTTGTCACGTTATGGTGTTGATCAATTAGCAGCGGTGCCACAGGTGACGGTTGCATTAGTTTTAGGTACTATTATTGGAGTAGTGGTTTTCAAGGGTGTAGCTGCAGGTCCTGTGATTGCTAGTGGAATGACATACTTAGTAATTACGCTGTTTAACCTACATTTTTGAGGTATAATTGTGAAAAGTGAGGCGATTTAATGATTATTGTACATGAAAATACGCAAGAGCGATTAGATGACTATCTTGAACACCGTTTGCGTAATTATGAAATAATCACGCCGCCGATTCCTAAGAAACCTGAGATTGTCACTCAAGATGATCATAAACAGAAAAATCGAAAACAAAAAAGGGACCATTAGGTCCTTTTAATATTGGTCTAAATAAATGGATTATAAAATCTACCATGATCAAGTTGCCAGAGACCAACCACAATTAATACCAAAATCACGGCTGCGATCATTACAAGATAATCAGCTTTTTTTAATGATTGGGTGACATACCAGGTCCGTTTTTTCTTTGAGCCAAAGCGGCGTAATTGCATGGCTGTTGAAATTGTATCGATTCGATCCAAACTGGAGAAGATAAGAGGCATCACGATATTCAATGTCCCCTTAATTCGTTTGCCTAAACTAGCCTTTTTGGATAGTTCATTGCCACGTGCTTGTTGGGCAGCTGAGATATCCCAATAAGAATTTTGGATATCTGGGATGTAGCGTAGAGCTAGAGAAACAGCATAGGAAATTTTGTAACTAATGCCGATTTTATTTAATGAAGCAGCAAATTGACTAGGATTAGTAGTTAATAGAAACAGCAATACGATTGGAATTGAGCAGACATATTTTAAGAAAAGATTGAATAAGTAGAATACCTCTTGCAATGTTAATGTGAAGTAGCCGGCATGGATCAAGATGCTTTTAGAATGATAAATATTTTCACCATAGCTTGGCTGAAAGATGAAAACAAAAATCAGATTTAGCAACATGAAAACTACAATAAATTTCACGATAAAAGAAATCTGGCTCCACTTAATTTTTGCCTCTTTAAACAAAAAAATTGATAAAATACAGATAGCAATTAAGAATCTGGTATCATAAGTTACCATACAAGCAACCGAGATTAGGAGCATAAAAACTAACTTAGTGGTTGCGTTTAATTGATAAATAAAAGAATCACCAGGTTGATAACCTAAAACTTGGCTCTCATTATGCATGTTTTTCATCCCTTTCTGCATCAATATAGGCGCGGACAAAGCTATCTGGATTTTCTAATTGATATTTGATAGCGAGATTATATAAGGAGGTTCGCTTCAAAGCAGCCTTTTTAATTAAAGCTTTTTCAGTTAATAACTTGATTGGATCTGTGTCAGCAATTAGTGTTCCATCAGCAAAAGCCAGGGATCTGTTAGTGTATTCCATCAGCAGGTACATATCGTGAGTGATAATCATAATTGTTTTGCCTTGATCATTAAGCTGTTTTAAAAAGTTCATGATCTCAGTATAAGTTTGCCAATCTTGCCCTGCAGTTGGTTCATCAAGAATTAATAATTCAGGATTAAGCACTAAAATTGCAGCAATTGTGACTCGCTTTTTCTGACCGAAGGATAAAGCAGAGATTGGCCAGTTGCGGTACGGATAAAGACCACAAACTTTCAAAGTATCATAGACCTTAGTGCGAATAGTCTGCTCATCATAACCACGTAGACGCAAGCCTAGAGCTACTTCGTCAAAAATCATTTTTTGTGAAATCATCTGGTTAGGATCTTGCATGACATAACCAATCTTATCGGAACGCTCTTTGATTGAAAACTGCTTAAGGTTATCACCATCAAATAAAATAAGTCCCTCATTGTCGATAAAGCCACAAATAATTCGACAAAGGGTGGTTTTTCCCGCACCATTTTGACCGACTATTGAAACAAAATCGCATTGATTGATTGTCGCTGTAACGTCATGTAAAGGATGAATCTGCAATTTACTATAACGGTGGCCGACGCCTTTGAGTTCTAATAGAGGATGAGTCTCTTCTTTTTCACCACTTAGGGTAATGTTGTTTTGCCATTCTTGCAATTGCTTAGCAATTGCAGGATCTTGGGGCAAAGCAGCGACTGAAGTTAGGTCGGGAATACGCGTAAGGTCGACGTTAGCTTTTTTTAAGGCATTTAAATAAAGAGGACTACGAACACCAACGTCTTCTAAACAATTCTCATGTAATAGATCATTTGGCTTCTTATCAGCTACAATTTCACCATCATTAATTAGGATAATGCGATCTATAGGCTGACTCAAAACTTCTTCTAGACGGTGTTCAATAATGATTACTGTCGCATTTAATTCTTTTTGAATGCGATCAATTAAAGCCATCGTTTTCATTCCTGAAGCTGGGTCTAAATTAGCAAGTGGCTCGTCAAAAAGTAAAATTGGTGATTCATCAACCATGACACCAGCTAGAGCAACAATTTGTTTTTGACCACCAGATAGATTTTGTGGCGCCTGCTTTAATAAATGCTCAATCCCTAATTCATCAGCCCAGCGATGAACAACTTGCTTCATATGATTTTGTGGTTGGCAGTCGTTTTCCAAAGAAAAAGCAATGTCTTCACCAACAGTTAAGCCGATAAATTGACTGTCAGTATCTTGTAGGATAGTTGAGGTGGTGAAAGAAAGATCAAATAGGTTAGTGTCTTTAATATTCTTGCCGTTAATAGTGCATTCACCGGTGATCTCACCAGTATCTAGATTGGGAATTAGGCCGTTAATACAGCGGCCAATGGTCGATTTACCTGAACCTGATGGTCCAGCAATTAACAATTTTTCACCTTGTTTGATAGTTAGATTAATCTGTTTTAGTGTTGGCTCGGCCTGACTGTCATACTTAAATGAAAAATCTTTGAATTCAATAATTGTTTTAGGCATTGTTTACTCCTCCTTGCGCAAGCTGCCTTTTTTAATCTTGGTTCCAGCATAAGCTTTAAGTAGGAGCGTGCCAATGACCATAATTGTAATACCATTAGAAAGCGTAGCCGAAATTCCTTGGACAAAAACTTTGTTAGCAGGTTCGCTATAGATGATAATGTCACCGATTGGTGCAACTACAATCCAGGCGAGAATATTGGCAATAATTTGAATGATATTAAAAAAGATTATTTGTTTAATACCAAAAATACCATTTTTTAAGTCTAAGCGTTTGGCCGCTAAACCGATGATCCAGCCTAAAACAGCAGTAGCTAATACCCAGCTCCACCAAGTCTGCCCGTACATAATGAAATCAGACAAAGCATGTCCAATAAAGCCGACAATAAAACCGACCTTAGCGCCATAGATTGACGCAAAAAGAGCCAAAAAAGGAAAGACTAATTCAATATTTGTGTTAGGAATAGGCGTAGGAATCGATGTGAAACGTGCTAAAATAACATAGATTGCCGATCCAATTCCGATCGCTACAACATTTTTAACTGATAAACCCTTAGTATGCATATTTTTCTCCAAAATTTAGTATATTTACAAGGTATAATTAGTAAGCGGTAACAGTCAAGCTGATTGGGAGATTCAATCTATTTAATAAATTTGTAGAAGAATTACTAAGAGGGTATCCTTATATTAAAGAAAAGAATTTATAAATTAGAGGTAAAAAATGAAGCAGGATGAATTAAAGAAAATTAACCATGAAATAGGTTCGTATGTTGCTAAGGTAACCAAGACAATTTGGGTTGACGATAGGACATTGCAGATTGCCACAATGATGATTGATTCTTATGGCGATACCGTATATGTTTGGGTTGAGGAAGCCGATGATCATTGCCGCGTTAGTGATGGCGGACGAATTCTATTTAAGCTAGATCCTAATGAAGAAGATAAAGAGTTATATGAAACTGCGGAAGATATTGCGCTAGGGTCAGGTTATGAATTTGATGAAAAACACTGTGAGATTTTTGTTGATGTTGATCGCAAGAATGTGGCTCAGGCGGCAATGAAGCTGGCACAATTACAAGTAGCAATTTCATATTTAGGCTAAAAAAAGACATCCCTAAGTTTTCTTTGATTAGGGATGTCCTTTATTTTTAAATCATTTCGAAAAACTTTAGACATTTGCCATCCTTCCTAGGTTCACATCTTGTGGCTTTTTACCATTGAGGTCAAAATTTGCAATTGCTTGTGCTAAAGCCATCATTGATACAACATCTGGAATACATTCATCAATTCTAAACTCCATAATGCTCACCTCCCAGTCGTTGTAAATCCAACTTTAGTAATTGTTAACCAGTACATAACAAATTTTAGCATAGAAAAAGCAGCCAATTTTTGGCTGCTTTTTCTATTTTTTATTGCTATGTTGCATAAAGATAAAGAAGGCAGAAATAATATTAACAATCACAGCAGGTAAGGCTAGAGCAGCGGTAAAGCCATATAGTGCATTACCAATTACTCCTAAAATTGGCCCAATTAGTGAGATATTCATGTTATGCGATTGTACTACTGCAACGGCATTAAGGATCACGCCGAACCAGGCAAATAAGTAAAATATTAAAGCTATTCTAGCAGTGAAGTCAGCTCCAAGGATGGCAAACCAAGAGCTAATGAATAACACACAATTGATCAGGTTCAGTGCACCAATCCATAAATCATATTTAGATTTTTTCATTTTTTCTCCTCATTATAAATAGTCTATCTCTGTATTACTTTAGCGAATTAATCGATATTTTGCAAAACGCGTTGGGCAATTGCATCATTAGTTACTAGATGAGTAATGATACCGCTACGTAAGGCGCCAAGGAGTGCCTCAGATTTAAAGCGATTGCGGACGACACAAAAACGAATTGGCGTTTTCATAATGTCATTCATGCTGATACCACAAATGTGTTGTTCAAAGTCAGGGAAAAATTCACCTTTAATATTATATGGTCGTCCCATGATCATTCCAGCTACATCGCAGTCAGGAATGGCTTTAAATAGTTCAGGTCCATAATTTTCTTTCAAAAATTGATTAGCTTGAAATGATTGGAAAGTACTAAGACCAGTGAAAAGCATGTCTAAGTGATGATAACAATTTTCAATTACTTTAAAATAAGGCTCATGTTTCAAGGCAGGCATGATCTTTGGATTTAGTATATAAAGTGGGGTTGGCAGACTTAGACTATGGGAATGCAATTTTTCTGCCGCATCTTGGGCCAATGGATTCTTTCTGCGGTTAGAATTAATTGGTTGACCAAGTAATTGAATAAAGTAAAGTTGCTCTAAGTCCTGCTCAAAAAAGTCGTTGATCACGCCATGCATTGTTGCACCCCAACTAACACCAGCGATTTTTGCTTGCTTTAGATAGGTTTCAATTTGTTTAGCAGCGAAGTTAACTACGGCTTCACTATTTTCATCGCGGTTGCCGGTAGTTTCGACAATAAAAGCTTCTTTTAATCTGAATCTTTTCTGAAATTCTCTCTCTAGTACCTGATTGCGTTTGATTCCACGCGAGATTTTAATTTTAACAATTCCACGGTTACGCGCGTCTTCTAGTGCTTTAGCGATTAAATATCGCGATAAATCATATTTTTGTGAGATATCAGCAATATTAAGCTGACTAAGGTAAAAGTCATGAGCAATGTTAGCAAGTTGTTCATCAGTTAATTGAGCCACTTTAAATCATCCTTTATTTCAAAATAACTTATATGTCTATTATAAATTTAAAATAACCTGAATTGTCAAATTAAGTGCAACAGTTAGGCTATGAGGAAATATATTGCTTGAAGAGTTCTTCTGCTGTGTGATATTGAAGGATTCGACGATGTTTGCGGTTAATGGCATCAGTTGCCTGTTGAACATAAGCAGCTGACTTATCTTTCATGCTTTTGCCTTTAGGGAAGAATTGACGCAGAAGTCCATTGCAGTTCTCATTGGTGCCTCTTTCCCATGGAGAATATGGGTGGGCGAAGTAGATCTGGCAGCCTTTGATCTTGGTCATATCCGCAAACTCAGAGCCATTGTCAAACGTGATCGATTTAAACCAGGCAGGATGTCTGTCAATCTCATTTTGAAGCAGCCTTTGGCATGTGCTTGCCCGATAGTCAGGAATCTTGATAACTACTTCAAAGCGTGTGGTTCTTTCGGTCAAAGTCATTAAAGCAGGCTGATTCTTGCGTCTGACGCCTTTAACCAGATCTCCTTCCCAGTGCAGCGGCGTTTTTCTGTCTTCAATCTCTTTAGGACGCTGTTCAATGGAATTGCCAAGATTCTTCTTGTGCAAAGCATGACCGCTCTGGCCGTGATGACGCTTGTTCCTGCGTCTTTTGAGCTTCATAGGCAGATCAATATTGCTTATGTCCAGCAAGCCCTGATCAATATAGCGATAGACAGTTGGTGTGCTGGGACAAGGGTAGCCTGGCATAGTCCTTTTGAATTCACCAACGAATTCATCGATGCTGGTGGCATCAAATTTAGCTTTGAAGCGTCTGGAGAGCATTCTCAAAAAGACAGCATAATGCTTCAATGGATTGCGCTGATAGCAGTTTTTGCGACGCTTCTCATAATAAAGCTGTGCAGTATCAGCGTAATAGTGCTCATACAATAAATAGCTGCTGTCTCTTTGCAGGACGCTTCCGCGTTTGATTTCGCGACTGATTGTCGACTTATGGCAGCCGACTTCTTGAGCGATAACAGTACGGGAAGTTATGCCGGAATCCAGCATTGCTTGAATTTGTCCACGTTGTACGCTGGTTAATTGATGATAGTGCTTAGAAATGCTAGAATTTGAATTGGTCATGAAGATCTTCCTTTCTTGATTTTTCGTCACTTCAAGTTTAGGTCTTCATGGCCTTTTTGTTTAACACTTGGTGTTGCACTTCAATTTTAAATCCGGGAAATTTAAAATAATAAAAAGGAGCAGCAAATTTTAAAATATCAAAAATTATGATGAAGTTCCTGTGGTAGAATATAATAGTTATAGTTATGCGAACTATGTGAGGGAAAGTAATAATAGCATGAGTGAAATTGATCGAGAACATCATTTATCAGAAAAACATCATATGAAGATTCTGTGGGAGGAATCTTTCAAGAGCGATAATAATACGATGGCGCAGGATGCAACATTAGTTGAAAAGACCTCGATTGTAGGTCGAGTAGGTATTATGCTTTTAAGCTGTGGTACAGGTGCTTGGCGAGTACGTGATTCAATGGATACGGTTGCCAGAACCTTGGGCATTACCTGTTCAACGGATATTGGATTAGTGTCAATTGAATATACCTGTTTTGATGTTGATAATGAATCATATTCCCAGACTTTATCGTTACCAGCAACAGGTGTGAATATGACTAAGTTGAATGAAATGGAAAAATTCGTTCGGCAATTTGAAAAGGGACATGGGGAATGGACTATCGGTCAAATTCATAAACGCTTACGGGAGATTTCTCAGCAAAAGTCAGCGTATTCTCCGTTAATTTCGGGACTTAGTTCAGGCTTGGCCTGCGGCGGCTTTATTTTCTTATTAGGCGGCGGTCTTCCTGAGGTAATCTGTGCTTTCTTGGGTGCAGCTTGCGGTCAATATATTAGAGCAATTATGGGTAAGCACAGGTTAACTTTGGTAGCCAAGATTGCGGTTGCGGTTGCCATAGCCTGCAGTGTTTACTTTATGAGTTTTCATGTAGGAGAAATATTATTCCACATTAATCATGATCATGCCTATGGCTATATTGGTGCCATGTTGTTCGTAATTCCGGTTTTTCCATTTATTACATCTGGATTGGACATGTCTAAGTTAGATATGCGCTCTGGGCTTGAACGGCTGACTTATGCGATTTTAATTATCGTAATTGCAACGATGGCAGGCTGGGCTGTAGCAACAATTTTGCGTTTGCATCCAGGATCTATGCCTAAGTTAAAAATTGATCCAGGGACGTTAACCTGCTTGCGATTGCTGGCTAGCTTTTGTGGGGTGTTTGGTTTTTCAATTATGTTTAACAGTCGACCACAAATGGCAGCTACAGCCGCGGTAATGGGAGCAATGGCAAATACATTACGTCTTAGCTTAGTCGATTATGCTCAGGTTGCTCCAGCTTTGGCAGCATTTATTGGTGCTTTAACAGCTGGTCTATTAGCAAGTATTGTAAGGAAAAAAGTTGGTTTTCCAAGAATTGCAATTACTGTTCCATCAATTGTAATTATGGTGCCTGGTCTTTACATGTATCGAGCTGTATTTAACTTTGGAATCACGAATATTAATATCGGGGCTTATTGGATCGTAGAAGCGTTGATGATTGTCGTGGCCTTGCCATTAGGTCTTTTAGCTGCACGTATCTTAACTGATAAGAAGTGGAGACATGCAGATTAAATAAATTAAGGTAGAAAAAAGAGACAGATTTTTGGTCTGTCTCTTTTAGTTTGCGATTGTTAATTAATCATGTTTTCTTTTTAGTATAAATAGTTTGGCCTTATATATTAAATATTTATAATTTGATAATAAATAACTATTATATAGAAAAAAAACGGCGTGATATCAAACCACGTCATTTTAAATCTGTTATTATTTTTTCGCTTTATTTACTTGGCAATTGCTAATGCCGTAACAACAAAGGCAGCGATCATGGCAACTACAAAGCCAACAATTCCTAACAATATATTCATTTTTGTCATCTTCTTCTATGTAATTGTTATATTCTGTATGCGGTACATATATTTACTATAACACAAAAGAAGAAGAATAACGCAATAAATTGTAAGCGCTTTTTATTCTTTTAGATCAATAAAAGGAGCATGGCAGAATTTGGCTAAGTCTTCTGGGTTCAAAAAGACACTGCGGCCAACTTCACCACTAGAAACACCAATTTCAGGATTTCCTTGCATAGAGTCATCCAAATAGATAGGAAACTTTTCCTTAAAATAAATTCCGATAGGAGTATTAGCGCCATGTACATAACCAGTTGTTTTGGCTAATTTCTTTAAGGGAAGCATTTCACATTTTTTGTTACCAGAAACTTTAGCTAACTTTTTCATGCTTAAATGTTCAGTAACTGGTACAACACCAACCAATGGACCAGTTTTATTTCCTTCGCAGACGAGAGTTTTATAGACTAAACGCTCTTTGTCTTCTAAAATAGAAGTGTTCATTTGTGCAACTCCGCCTTTATCTTCGGAGACAGCAAATTGAGCTTGACGATACTTGATCTTATTTTGGTCTAAGATTTTTTCGACCAATGTTTTTTCGAGTTTGTTCTTTTTATTTTTCTTCTTTGACATATTTATCACCTGTTATCATGATAGCATTATGCAAAGAAAATCCCAAAGGAGATAATACTAATGAAATTACTAATTATTAAAATTGATACTAGTCATGAAGTTGAAGACGCTTTGAGCGTTTTTGCTTTAGATAATCTGAATGCATTGGGTATTGAATCAAGAAAGCGTAGCGACTTTGAGCAAGCAGGCTGGTTGCATGATTCTACTGTAGTTGAAATGGATGACATTAAAGACTTACCTAAGGATACATATTTCTATGCTTATTTTGATGAAGAAGCAGATAAAGACGCATTAGTAAAAAAATTCCAAGATAAGTTAAAGGAATTGAAGAGCTATGGCCTAGATGTAGGGGATGCCAAAATTACAACTTCATACATTAAGGACCAAGATTGGAACACGGCATGGCAAAAGTATTATCACGTGATTGATTTTTCACGTCACTTGGCAATTGTGCCTGAATGGGAAGATTACAACCCCGCTTTTAAGGACCAGCAATTAATTAAGCTTGATCCAGGCTTAGCTTTTGGTACAGGAAATCACAAAACTACTCAATTAGCAATGATGGGCCTAGAGAGAGCAATGGTTAAGCCAATGAATGTAGTGGACGTTGGTACAGGGTCCGGTATTTTGGCAATTGCTGCATCAAAATTAGGAGCAACTGACGTTTTAGCCACAGATATTTCAGATGAATCAATGACTGCAGCTAAACAAAATGCAGCCTTAAACGATATTAATAATATTCACACTCAAAAGACTAGTTTGTTAGCTGATGTTAAAGGCAAGTTTGACATCATTGTTGCCAATATTTTGGCAGAAATTTTACTAGACTTGATTCCACAAATGGATAGTCATTTAAACGACGATGGTCAAGTTATCTTTTCTGGAATTGACTACCTGCAATTGCCTAAGATTGAAAAGGCTCTAGACGAGAATGGCTTTAAGGTCGATTTAACCATGCGTCAAGGTCGCTGGATTGGACTAGCAATTACTAGAAAAGAAAAATAAATATGGTAAAATATTATCAATTAAATTAAACTTTGATGAGAGGCACAATCTTTTAATGAAAAAACTAGGAAATAAAATCGAAGCAATTCCAATTGTCAGGAAGTTGAATTCTCATCGCTGGATGTCACTTGTCTGGTGGAGTATTTTGGTAATGATTTTGCCGTATATCTTTAGCATTTGCCGTGTGCCGGTAGTGTGGCGAGAAGCAATTCTGTTTTTTATTATTAACAGCATCATTGCATACCATCTAGGCAATTTAATTATTAAACTTAACCTGTCCAAGTGGTGGATTTTCTTGTTACCTGTGCTTTTCTGCTTAGCAATGTTGCCACATTTTGCTTTGTATAATTTAATGTTTGGTTTAATTTACTTAATAATTGAAGCTTTTGGCTTAATGAATAAAAATATTTACCGCTAGAGGGGATGATCATAATGTCCAAATACATTGAAATGACGCATGATCAGGTAATTGATACCTGCAAAAAGTATATGAATGATGACCAGGTGGCCTTTGTTGAAAAAGCATATGAATTTGCCAATAAAGCTCATGCTGGACAGAAACGGGCGTCTGGACAGCCTTATATTATTCATCCAACGCAAGTGGCTGGAACTTTAGCTACATTAGGCTTAGATCCTGATACAGTTGCAGCGGGCTTTTTGCACGATACAGTGGAAGATACCCCAGTTACAAATGATGAGCTGAAGGAAGAATTTGGTGAAGATGTAGCTTTTATTGTTGATGGTGTAACCAAGTTAAACAAATATGAGTACAAGTCTCATCAAGAATTTTTAGCTGAGAATCACCGTAAAATGTTGATTGCCATGGCTCAAGATCTACGTGTAATTATGGTGAAGTTAGCTGACCGTTTACACAATATGCATACTCTGCAACACTTACGACCTGATAAGCAGCGGCGTATTGCTTCCGAAACAATGGATATTTATGCACCGCTGGCTGATCGTCTAGGTATTGGGACAATTAAGTGGGAACTAGAAGATATGTCTTTCCACTACTTAAATCCCGAAGCCTATTATCGCATTGTTAACTTGATGGATGTCAAGCGAAGCCAGCGTGAAAAATATATTGCCGATACAATCAAGACTTTGAAGAAGACTCTAGATGAATTAGGCATTAAGTATGAAATTTATGGTCGTCCGAAGCATATTTATTCAATCTATAAAAAGATGGTTAATAAGCATAAAGATTTTGATGAGATTTATGACTTATTGGCCGTACGTGTAATTGTTAAAAATGTGCGTGATTGTTATGCTGTTTTGGGTGCTGTTCATACTGAATGGAAGCCAATGCCAGGTCGTTTTAAGGATTACATTGCTATGCCAAAGGTTAACGGCTATCAATCACTCCATACAACCATTATTGGGCCTGGCGGTCGTCCACTAGAAATTCAGATTAGAACTGAACAAATGCATAAAGTAGCTGAATATGGTGTGGCTGCACACTGGGCTTATAAGCGTGGCAATTTTACTGGTGTTGAGCAAAGTACCTCTGGTGAAAAGCTGGATATGGTAAGAGAAATCCTTGAATTAAAGGATGAAACTAAAGATGCCGGTGAATTTATGAAGTCTGTTAAAAGTGATATTTTTTCAGACAGAGTTTATGTTTTTACGCCTAAAGGTGAAGTATATGAACTACCTAAAGGTTCGGTTACGCTAGATTTTGCCTATGCAATTCACACTCAAGTTGGTAGTCATGCAGTAGGTGCCAAAGTTAATAACAAATTAGTTCCTTTGGACTATAAATTACGCAATGGCGATGTTATTGAAATTATGACACAGACTAATGCGGCGCCATCGCGTGACTGGGTTGACATGGTGAAGACTTCAAGAGCACGCAACAAGATTAGACGCTACTTCAGAAGTCAGGATAGAGAAGATAGCATTCAGCATGGTGAACAATTGATTGCTGACATGTTGCGCGATGAGGATCTTTCACCCAAAGAATTTATGGCCAGGGATCGAATTGAAAAGCTATTAGAGCACTTTAATTATCACACTGCAGATGAACTATATGCGGCAGTAGGCTTTGGTGATCTTTCTGCTCAAGCAGTGGTTAATCGCTTGACGGTTGATTTGCGCCGTGAGGAAGAAAATCAAAAACAAAAAGAGCTGGAAGAAAAGATTTTGAATTCTGGACAACAAGCAGTTCAAGAAGAACAACCTAAGAAGAATTCAAATACTACAATGAAGGTTAAGCATAAAAATGGCGTCATGATCCAAGGCGTTAGTGACTTAATGCTTCATTTAGCTAAGTGTTGTAATCCAGTTCCAGGTGACAAGATTATTGGGTATGTAACTAAAGGTCGCGGTGTAACTATTCACCGAACAGATTGCCGTAATATCACCAAAGAAGCTGAAGAACAAGGCCGCTTAATTGATGTTGAATGGGAAAATGTTGAGGAAAATAGTGTTCAATCCTTTAATGCAAATATTGAAGTCTTTGGTTACAATCGTTCCAATCTGCTTAGTGACGTTATTAATAAGTTGAACTCACTTACTAAGAATATTAATAATATCTCTGGTAAAGTAAACGAAGATAATGTTGCACATATGTATGTCACAGTTGCTGTACGGAATGCAGATCAACTAGATGAAATTTTGAGTAAATTACGTGATATTCCAGACGTATACGAAACTAAGAGGTCAGATAATTAATGCGAGTTGTAATTCAGAGAGTAAATCATGCTCAAGTAGATATTGACGGTAAAACTGTGGGCAAGATTGGTAAAGGCTTTTTATTATTAGTTGGCATCAAAAATGGTGATGAATTGCCAGTAATCAAAAAAGCAGCTGATAAAATAGCTAAAATGCGTATTTTTGAAGATGAAGAGGGGAAGACTAACTTGTCTTTAAAGGATGTTAACGGAGAAATTTTGTCGGTATCACAATTTACGTTGATGGCAAATACTAAAAAAGGCAACCGTCCTAGTTTTGTTGATGCGATGCGTCCACCAAGATCGAAAGAACTTTGGGAAGACTTTAATCAAGAACTAGAAAATGACGGTTTCCACGTTGAGACTGGTGAGTTTGGGGCTGACATGCAAGTTAGTTTAGAAAACGATGGTCCATTCACGATTGTGTTAGATCTTTAGCGAAAAAATGAGACCGCAAAGGTTGACAATGTCTTGAGAAAAATATAAGCTAAGTAAGAATTATCGATGACAAAGAATGTAGATTAGCAATGATCTATTCAAAGAGACTGCTCGTTGTGGTGAGAGAGTAGATAGATCGCGGTCTGTGACACCTTTAACAGATAATGGATCGTTTGGCGAGCGTTAATCGCAGCAACCAAAAAGGTGGTACCGTGCTAATCTAAGCGCCCTTGATTAAGTTCAAGGGCGCTTTTTATTTTTAATCAAGTTATCAAAATATAAAAAGGATGATTAAATGAGAGTTCAAAAACCTAAGGGAACAGTTGATATTTTGCCTGATCAATCTGGTTCATGGCAAAAAGTTGAAGAAACTGCCAGAAATTTCTTCAATCGCGCAAATTATCGTGAAATTCGCACACCAAGTTTTGAAAATTATGAAATCTTTGCTCGTTCAAGTGGCGATAGTTCAGAAATCGTTGAAAAACAGATGTACGACTTCGATGATAAGGGTGGTCGCCATATTGCCCTTCGCCCAGAAGGAACAGCTGGCGTAGTGCGGGCTTATGTAGAAGACAAGATGTATGCGCCAGAAGTTGTTAAGCCATTTAATGTTTTTTATATGGAATCAACTTTTAGATATGAAAGACCACAAGCCGGTCGTCAACGTGAATTTCACCAAATTGGGGTAGAGAGCTTTGGCTCAAGTAACCCATTAAGTGATGTACAAACAATCATGATGGGACATGATTTATTGGGTGAGTTAGGCGTTAAGAATTACCAACTTCACATTAACACTTTGGGGAATGAGCAAGTACGTCAAGATTATCATGATGCCTTGGTTAATTATTTCACTCCTTTGAAAGATGAGTTATCAGAAGACTCACAAAGAAGATTGCGTGATAATCCATTGCGTATTTTAGATTCTAAAGATGAACGTGATAAGAAGTTCTTGCCTAAGGCACCTAAGATTCGTGAATTTTTGGATGACGATTCAAAAGCTAATTTTGAAGCAATCTTGAAGATGCTAGATCAACTTGGTATTGATTATGTAATTGATGATGATCTAGTACGCGGACTTGATTACTATACTGGAATTATCTTTGAATTTATGGTTGAAGATAAGAGCTTATGGGAAAGTGCAACTACTATTCTTGGTGGTGGTAGATATGATCACTTGGTAGAAGAATTCAATGGACCCGCTACTCCAGCCGTTGGTTTCGGGATTGGCGAAGAAAGATTGATGTTGGTGCTTGAAAAGCAAAATCCTGCATTATTCGAGAAACGCGGTATTGATTTCTTTATTACTAATATTGGTGACGGTACTGCACAAAAGGCAATTGAAATTGCACGTAGCCTTCGTAATCAAGGTTTTGAAGCTGACTTTGATGTCAATCAGAAGAAGTTAAAGAACCAATTCAAGAAGGCAGATCGTGAAGGTGCTAAGTATGTTATTACTTTAGGTGAAAAGGAACTGGCTAACGGCGTTTTGAATATTAAACGTTTAGCTGATGGCAAGACAATCGATTTAAGTCTTGAAGATCTAAATAACATGACTAAAATAATGGATGAATTGAAGGACTAGTAACAATGGAAAAGATGGAAAAAAGAACAGATTATTGTGGCAATATTACTGAAAAATACATCGGTCAAGATGTAAATCTCTATGGTTGGGTACAACGTGTACGTAACTTAGGTAACTTGGTTTTCATCGATTTGCGTGACCGTGAAGGCTTGGTTCAGATCGTTGTTAACAAAGATTCTGGTAAGAAGTTAATGGATATTGCCGATTCACTTGGTAATGAATATGTTGTTCAAGTTAAGGGGAAAGTTGTTAAGCGTTCAGAAGTTAACCCTGACATGAAGACTGGTCAAGTTGAAGTTGATGCAACTGAAATCATTATTTTAAACAAGGCTAAGAACCCTCCATTTGAAATTAAAGATGGAATTGAAGTCTCAGAACAAACTAGATTAAAGTATCGCTATCTTGATCTTCGCCGTCCAGAAGTTCAACAAGCAATTATTTTACGTTCAAAGATTTTGCGTGCTACTCATGAATTCTTTGATGAAAATGGTTTTATTGATATTGAAACTCCAATCTTAGGTAAGTCATCACCTGAAGGTGCACGTGACTACTTAGTACCATCAAGAATCTATCCAGGTAGTTTCTACGCTTTGCCACAATCACCACAACTGTTCAAGCAGCTTTTAATGGGTGCAGGATTTGACAAGTATTACCAGTTAGCTCGTTGTTTCCGTGATGAAGACCTACGTGGTGACCGCCAACCAGAATTTACTCAAATTGATATGGAAATGTCATTTGCTGATGAAGAAACTATTCAGAGTTATACTGAAGGTCTTTTGAAGAAAATTATGAAAGATGTCAAGGGCATTGATCTTAAAACTCCAATTAAGCGAATTACTTGGACTGATTCAATGAACAAGTATGGCTGTGACAAACCAGATACTCGTTACGGTATGTTGATTCATGACTTAAGCCCAATTTTCAAGGATAGTGACTTTAAGGTCTTCTCCGGTGCAATTGCTGATGGCGGTTTTGTTAAGGGAATTGCTGTTAAAAATGGTGCAAAAGAATACTCACGTAAGAAGATTGACAAGAAGGCTGACTTTATTAAACGTTTCCACGCTAAAGGTTTGGCTTGGGTTAAATTTGAAGATGGCGAATTTTCAGGCCCTGTTGCTCGCTTCTTGACTGATGAGAACAAAGAAGCTTTGAAGAAGGAATTTGATCTTGAAGGCGGCGAATTAGTAGTATTCGTAGCTGATAAGTGGAAGGTATGTTGTGATTCACTTGACCACCTTCGTCGTGAATTTGCCAAAGAAACTGGTATTGTTCCTAAGGGTGTTTATGACTTTGTTTGGGTTGTTGATTGGCCATTATTTGAATACGATGAAGGACTTGGCCGTTGGGTAGCAGCTCACCACCCATTCACTATGCCAGATGATGAAGGGGTTAAGTTGCTAACTACTGAACCTCATAAGGCTCACGCACGTAGTTATGATATTGTTATGAATGGTGATGAGATGGGCGGTGGCTCAATCCGTATCCACAAGCGCTCAATTCAAGAAAATATGTTTAAGGCACTTGGTTTCACTAAGAAACGTGCATATGAACAATTTGGTTACTTGATGGATGCTTTGGACATGGGCTTCCCACCTCACGCAGGTTTAGCTATCGGTCTTGATCGATTTGCAATGATGCTTGCTGATAAGGATAATATTCGTGACGTTTCAGCATTCCCTAAGAATGCTTCTGCTTCAGAACCAATGATGCATGCTCCAGCTCCAGTAGCTGATCAACAATTAGCTGACTTGGGGATCGAAGTTGAGGAAAAGTACCAAGACAGTGTAAAGGCAACTGAAGAGCGTCTTGAAAAGATGGCTGCTGAAGATGCTGCAGAAAATTCAACTTGGGATAAGTAATAAATCAATATAATAAAAAATAAGTGATCTCGCTTTGATTGAGATCACTTATTTTTTTATCTGAATTATAAATTATTAACGAAATTACTAATCCGAGCTAAACTTTCTTTTAATTGCTCAGTTGATGATGCATAAGAAAGACGGACATAACCTTCACCGCCCTTGCCAAAGTAGCGACCAGGAGTGACACCGACTTTTGCTTTTTGAGCCAGCTCAAAAGCGAATTGTTCATCATTGGTGCCATATTTTTCGGGGATCTTAGTAAAAATGTAGAATGCTCCTTGCGGTGTGGCCATTTCAAAGCCCAACTTTTCTAAGCCAGATTGCATAAAGTTTAAACGTGCTTCGTAGATTTCACGCGCTTTTTTAGGATCGTTTTGACCATTGTTTAAGGCTTCGACAGCAGCTATTTGAACGTTATCAGTAACTGAAGTAACTAAAAATGAATTAATCTTGCGGATGCTCTTCATGATTTGTTTAGGGGCAGCAATATAGCCTAAACGCCAGCCAGTCATAGCATAAGCCTTGGATAAACCGGAAATCAAAATATTTCTGTCAGGGATGTATTCAGAAAGTGAGTGATGTTTGGCTTTGCCATAAACAAGTTCTGCATAAATTTCATCAGTTACAGAAAAGATTTTGTATTCCTTAATGACATCTGCTAAGGCTTTGAGAGTTGTGGCAGAATAAACGCGGCCAGTTGGATTAGAAGGATCAGTTAAAATAATTGCCTTTGCACCTTTACCGCGACCATTGAGAACATGACGTAAATGTTCAGCTGTTAAGATGAAGTCATCTTTTTTAGTATCGACTTGAATAGGGATTGCTCCAGTCATTTTAATTAGCTGAAAGTATAAAGCCCAAACCGGAGTAGGAACCAAAATTTTGTCACCGGGGTTAAGCAAGGTCATAAAGACATCATTTAATGCACCTGTTGCACCGACAGTGACACAGATTTCACTTTTTGGATCATAATGTACACCAATTGAGCGGTCAAGGTAATTGCTAATAGCTTCAAGTAGTTCTGGCTTACCAGCTTGAGGAGCATAATGGGAATCATTAGCCTGAATATCACGAATTGCGGCATCTTTAATATGATCAGGTGTCGCTAAATCAGGTTCACCAATAGTTAACTTAATAATCCCAGAAATTTCAGAGATCTTTTGGTCAAATGCTCGAATTTTAGATGCGGTCAAGTTGTTTAGTCTCTCATTAATAGTTGAAGTTAAATCACTGGATAAATTTGGCATATATAAAGTTCCTTTCTGTATTATATAAATTTTAAATTACTCATTAATATAAAACAACTATTTTTAAAGCAACTTGTAAATTGAACAAAAAATAGGGAAGATGAAACTAATCATTTCCCTATTTGTTTTTAAGAACAGTATTCAAATTAGTATAAATTGCTGGCTTAGGCTGAGATTTATCTGGCATTTGCAGCCAATGAGGCAAAATTCCATTTAAAGGTTGAAGTGGCCTTTTAGTGGGCTGATGCAACTCAAGCTTCCTATCAACAATCTTGATTGTAGTGGCACTTTTATCACGTGGTACAAAGGATGATTGTGGTTTAGTGCAGGCCGATAAGCTAAGTAAGAATATAGTTAGTAAAAGTAGTTTTTGCATATTTTTTAATTTTTTCCAAATATAACTCCCAACACAATATTCTACTATTTAAGTGGACAATGATAAAATAAAAATAAGTTTAGATGACGAGGAATGGTAAAATGAGTCGAATAACAATTTATATGACAGGTGGAATCGCTGATTATAAGGCAGTTAACGTTATCCGCGATTTAGAAAAAGCGGGTCATCAAGTTCAAATAGTAATGACTAAAAATGCAGAGCATTTTGTAACTACTAATACACTGGCTGCTTTAACAAAGTATCCTGTTTTGGATGATTTATGGAGCAAGGAAAATGAGTCTAGCATACCACATGTTCATCTAGCGCGTTGGACAGAGTTAGCTCTGGTTTTACCAGCGACTGCAAATTTTATTGCTAAAATGGCAACGGGAATTGCTGACGATGCAGCTAGCACTACAATTTTAGCTACAAGTGCACCTAAATTGGTTGTACCAGCCATGAATGACCAAATGTGGAATAATCCAGCTACACAGCGAAATATAGCTTTTCTGAAAGAACATGGTGTAGAAATAATGGAGCCTGCAGTAGGGATGCTGGCAGAAGGCTATGCTGCTAAAGGACGAATGCCAGAGCCAGGAGCAATTGTGGCGTGGATCAAAAATTTCACTGAACAACAGAACGTTTTGCAAGGAAAAAATATTGTTATTACTGCTGGTGGTACTGAAGAAGCAATCGATCCCGTCCGCTTTATTGGTAACCGCTCTAGTGGGAAAATGGGCATTTCCTTAGCTACAGAAGCAGCAGCAATGGGAGCAAAAGTAAAGCTAATATATGGTAATGTAAGTATGCCTTTGCCACAAAATCCTAGGATTACATTAATTCATGTTTCTAGTAGCGAAGAAATGTTAGTTGCAGTCAAAAAAGAATTTAAGCATAGTAACGTTTTAATTATGGCTGCTGCAGTAGCGGATTGGCGCATGAAACAAGTTGCAGATCATAAATTAAAAAAGCAAGCTGATCAACAAACTTTGACTCTAACTTTAGTTAAAACGACAGATATTTTACGCGAAGTTGCTAGCCACAAGCAGCGAGGGCAGATAGTTGTCGGCTTTGCGGCAGAAACGAATAATTTGCTACAAAATGCTGCAAAAAAGCTATCTTCAAAAGGTGCCGATATGATTGTAGCAAATGACGTTTCTAAAAATGTTTTTGGCAATGATGAAGACCAGGTAACGATTTTACAAAAAAATAAGTCAACTAAGAAATGGCCTAAAATGAGTAAGCAAAAGATTGCTCAAAAATTGTTGCAGCTTATTGCTCAAAAAATATAGTATTTGCATATAGCTAATAGTGAACTATATGATTTATATTGCTCTTGTAATCATTTTGTAATATAACATCTAGGCTTTTTAAAAATGTGATGAAAACTAAAAATAATATTTAGTAAGTAAAAGATGTTTTTTATCCTTGTTTAAATGATAAATGCTGGTATTATAGGTGTTGGGAATTAAGAGACTGAAGAGAAAGAGTTGATAGGACATCATCAGCCCTTTCTTTTTTTATACGAAAATATTAATTTTGTATAGAATAATAAAATAAATTATTTGATAATCTTTATAAACCCAGCAGCATTGATTGATGCTACTATTTTAATTAGAAAATATAACAGAACCACAAAAAATAAAATGTATGTATAGGATTTGCAACAATTTTGTTGTATGCTATTAACAGATGGCTGAAAAAACAATTATTGTTTAATAATTGTTATTAGCTATACAAATACAGGAATTAAGAAACAGAGACATATTAGTAAAATGTAGAGGTGTATATATGTACTCTGATAAAACTTTAATGCTCAATAACGGAGTAGAGGTTCCTCGAATTCAACTAGGAACTTGGCTAATTAATAACGATGATGTACGAAAAGTAATTCGTCAAGCGATTAATGTTGGTTACCGCGCTTTCGATACTGCTAAAGACTATGGCAATGAAAGTGGTGTGGGAAAAGGTATTTGGAACTCTGATGTTGAGCGTAGTGATATTTTTTTAACAACTAAATTACCAACTTCGATTAAAGACTATGAAGGTACAAAAAAAGCAATTGATGACGCTTTAGATCGATTTAGTTTGGAATATATTGATATGTTGTTAATTCATTCACCACAACCTTGGATTGAAGTGAATAGAATTAATGATCGTCACTTTGAAGGCAATCTGGAAAACTGGAGAGCAATGGAAGACGCACTTAAAGCCGGTAAAGTTAGATCAATTGGTGTTTCAAATTTTTTACAAGAAGACGTAGCTAACATTGTTAATAACAGCTCAATTAAGCCAGTAGTTAATCAAATCGAAGTTCATATAGGAAATGTGCCAACTGATTTGATGAAATACTGTAAAAATTTAGGAATTCAGATTGAAGCATATTCTCCACTTGCACATGGTCGTTTGTTAAAGGATCCAAGAATCAGGACTTACGCTGAAAAGTATCATGTTAGTCCAGCTCAATTAATGTTATCATTTGACTTACAGCTAGGTTGTATTGTTTTGCCGAAGAGTGATAATGTTAAAGAAATGCAGGAAAACTTGAACATCGATTTTGAAATCAGTGCTGATGATATGGCTGATTTGGTCAAGTTAAAAGAAAATACGCAGACCATGGCTGTTTAATAGAAGCATCGCATAAGCGGTGCTTTCTTTGTTTTAAGGGAAAAGGTAATGGAAGAAATTAAACTAATCGCGATAGATATTGATGGAACCTTAGTTAATTCTAAGAAGGAGATTACACCAGCAGTTAAAAAAGCAATTTTAACTGCTCAAAAACAAGGCAAGCAAATCGTAATTTGCACAGGTCGGCCTTTGTCAGGTGCTCAACGTTATTTAGATGAATTAGGGCTTAATGGCCAAGAAAATCAGTATGTAGTTAGTTTTAATGGTGCAGTTGTAGAATCAACCGCGGGGCAGGTTATTTTCAAACAGGGGCTAAAATATGAAGATTATGTAGATTTAGAGACAATTGCGCGAAAGCTAAACTTACATTTTCATAGCGTATCGTTAGATCGAATTTATACAGCTAACCGTGATTTGGGACATTATACAATTTATAATTCACGGGTCGTAAAATTAGAAGTCTCATATCGTACACAAGAAGAAATGAAGCAGATACCAATCATCAAATGTATGTATGTTGATGATCCAGACTATTTAGATGAGAAAATAGAATCTCCTTTATTTGAAATGATGAAAGATCGAGCTGTATTTTCAAAGACTGAGCCTTTTTATTATGAAGCAACCGCTGCCGGTGTCGATAAGGGGACTGGCCTGAAAAGACTATGTGACTACTTAAAAATAGATCGAAGTAATGTGATGGCCCTAGGCGATCAAGCAAACGACATGCCGATGTTAACTTATGCTGGATTAGGTATCGCAATGGGAAATGCTGTTGAATATACAAAGCAACATGCTGATGAAGTTACGGCTGATTGTGACCACGACGGTGTTGCAGTTGCAATCAATAAAATATTAAAGTAGATGTTTTCTCTTTCAAATAGTGGTATTTTTACTTTAAGATGAAAATTGAATAGAGGTCTAAAAATAATGAATAAAGCAAAAGTTTTAGTTTTAGGTGGCTTAAGAGATGAGGCCTTAACTGATTTAAAAAATATTTGTCAAGTTGATATCGGTCCAGTAGGACATCGACCAGAAGATGATCGTGAGTGGGTGCTTGATCATATTGCAGAATATGATGGTGTGATCGTAGCAAAGATGGCTTTTGATCGAGAAATGATTGATGCTGCGAAAAATTTAAAAATAATTTCAACTTATGGCGTTGGCTTTGACCACGTTGATGTTGAATACGCTAAAGAAAAAGGAATAGTTGTTTCAAATTGCCCTAAGAGTGTGTTGCGTCCAACGGCGGAACTTGCCTGGACAATGATTATGGCATCAGCTCGTAGATTGCATTATTATGACCATGCTTTGCGTGAAGGCGTCTTTTTAAATGCCGATGAGTACGACAACCAAGGGTACTCCATTGAAGGAAAGACCTTAGGAATTGTAGGTATGGGTCGAATTGGTCAACAAGTTGCTAGGTTCGCTAAAGCATTTGGTATGACAATTATTTATCATAATCGTCATCAAGTAGATGATCAAATTGCAACAGAATTAGATGCTAAATATGTTGACTTAGATACTTTGGCAAAAGAAGCTGATTTTGTGAGTTTACATACTCCTGCTACAGCTGAAACATATCATCTGGTTAATTCAGACTTTTTAAAGAAAATGAAAGACACAGCGTTTTTAATTAATGTTGCTCGTGGATCGTTGATTGACGGGGATGCATTAATTGCTGCGTTAAAGAATGGTTCAATTGCAGGCGCCGCCTTAGATGTTTTCGAAAACGAACCGCATCCAAGACCTGAATTGGTTGAAATGGATAATGTGATCATGACGCCTCACGTTGGTTCAGCTACTCACATTGCTAGATTTAATTTGTCTAAAGAAGCTGCGAATAATGTTTTGTCTTTCTTTAAAGATGGTCAGGCAATTAATCAAATTAACTAGTTCAAACAGAGCTAAAAAAGACGATTCATGCGAATCGTCTTTTTCTTTACATAATTTTTACTGATGTTAATCATGATCAAGCTGACTATGGTGGTAGCCATAAACAAAGTAAATTACAGCACCGATGATTAACCAAATAGCTGCCATTAAGTAAACTTCTGAACTTAAATGGCAAATCATAAAGATACAAATTAAACCAGAAATGATTGGCAAATATGGGTATCCGGGAACTTTAAAGCCATCGTTAACAATATCTGTTCTTTTTCTTAATTTTAGAATTCCAAAGGAAACAAGAGTAAAGGCAAAAAGTGTACCAAAGTTGACCAAATTGGCTAGTTGATCAACGGAGAAGAATGCTGCACCTGCTGCAATAATAATAGTGACAGCGACTAAGGCATTTTGAGGAGAGTTATGTTTTTTATCTAATTTACTGAATGCACTAGGCAATAGCCCATCACGTGCCATAGCATAGATTAAGCGAGAGCTTGAATAGATCATTGTCAGCATCATGGTAGCCATTCCTAGCATAGCACCAAATGATAATAACTCTGCTACCCAGTTTTGATGAACATATTGCAATGCAAAAGCAACGGGATTAGATACGTTTAGCTTGGTATAATTAACCATACCCGTTAAAACGATTGAAACGCCAAAATAAAGTACAGCTGCAATAGCTAAAGTGCCAATAATTCCTAGGGGCATATTTTTCTTAGGATTTTTAACCTCGGCGGCTGATGATGAAACAACATCAAAGCCAAGAAAGGCAAAGAAGACTGTGGTTGCTCCTTTGATGACTCCTGAAAAATGATATGGCAAGAACGGATGATAGTTGTTAGGTTTAATGAACTGTAAGCCTACAAAAATAAAAATTAAAATAATGGCGATTTTAATAAAAACAGCTACGACATTAATTTTAATTGAGTTCTTCATCCCTCGTGACAACAGGATACTGATAAGTAAAATGATTAAAACAGAAACCAAGTCAAAATAAACGCCATTGTTAAGATTCATAGGACCAGAAATAGCGTGTGGAATTTTTAGACCAAATGGTGCAATGAAAGAACTGAAGTATGATGACCAACCTGCTGCCACAGTGGCTACAGATAGCATGTATTCCAGAATCAGTGCCCAACCGATAATCCAGCCTGTAAATTCGCCATAAACGATATTCCCATATGAATAGGCAGAACCAGCTACTGGGATCGCTGAAGCAAATTCTGCATAACACATTCCAGCTAAAGCACAAACAATTGCTGCAACAACAAAGGATAAACTAACGCTAGGTCCAGCTAATGTGGCTGCAACAGTTCCGGGTAAGATGAAAATACCGGTCCCGATGACAGCTCCTACGCCAAGAGACATTAAATCAACGGCGTTCATTGTTTTGGAGAACTTAATGTCTTTACCGAGATAGCTCTCAACATTTTGTTTCCTAAAAATATTAAATTTCATTCGCAAACTTCCCTTATTATAGATTAGATTAATTTTACATGATATTTTTAATTTTTAAAAGAAGAAAACGCTCTATATTTTTTATAGAGCGTTTGAATTAATCAGCTTTAATTTTTTGCTTATACCATTTACAGGAGAAATATATTAAAGCAATTAGAATAAGTCCTCCAATGATTAATGAGTATTCTTCAAAAATTAACACAATTTGTTCCCAATTTTCACCCATATAGGAACCAAGACCAACTAGAATAGCATTCCAGAGTAAGCTGCCTAAGCTAGTGTAAATAAGGAACTTAGGTAATTTAACTTTTGCTATTCCAGCTGGAATTGAAATTAAGCTACGAACTACAGGGATGCACCGACCATAGAAGATTGCACCGGTACCGTATTTATCAAACCATCTGATAGCCTTTTGTACATCACCCTTTTTAAAGCCAAGTAGTTTGAATAACTTATGATCGAACAACTTTTCTAATCGATCTGGATTAAGTAAAGTGCCAATCCAATATAAAACTAGTGCACCAACTACCGCGCCGATTGTTGAAGCAATAATTACACCGAAGACATTCATTTGAGAATGATGGGTTGCAAAGCCAGCGAACGATAGAATTACTTCGGATGGAATAGGGGGAAAGATGTTTTCGATTGCAATTAGCAAACTGATGGCTAGGTAGCCAAATTGGTTAATTAAGTCAAAAACTAGATTAGTCATCAAAAGTTCTCCTCAAATTTTATTTCTTTTAATATATCAACTTTTGTACCGAATAGCTATTTCTATAAGCAAAGTTAAGATCTTCTTAAACAGTCTGTGTTAAACTATTAAATGCAAATTTTTTCAGTGAGATGAGATAATGGCAACACAATTAATTGAGAATAAACTAAAACTTTTACCAGAAAACCCCGGCTGTTATTTGATGAAAGATATTAACGGTACGGTTATATATGTTGGTAAATCTAAAAATTTAAAAAATCGGGTTCGCTCATATTTTAAGAGTAAACAGGTTGGACGTCGTGCTGAATTAGTTCGTGAAATTCGAGATTATGACATCATTACTGTATCAACTGATAAGGAAGCTTTTTTACTTGAAATTACATTAATAAAAAAGTATCAACCTTATTATAATGTTCAATTAAAGCAGGGTACGGGATATCCTTACATAGAAATCACGCGTGAACACGATCCGCAAACTCGGTTAACTAGTATCGTTCATAAGGATGGTGGCTACTATTTTGGTCCCTATCCTAATGTATATGCTGCCCAGGCCACTTTGAAGTTTATTCAAAAAGTTTTTCCACTAAGGCGCTGTCATGGTTATCAAGGCAGACCTTGTCTTTACTATCATATGGGGCAGTGCTTAGGTGCATGCTTTAAAAAAGTGCCACAAAAAGAATACGAAGAGCAAATTAAAAAGATCAAGAGCTTTTTGAATGGAGATATTGCTAGTGTTAAGCAGAGTTTGACCGAAAAAATGGCTCAAGCAGCTAGCAATCTTGAATTTGAACGAGCAGCCGAAATTCGCGACCAATTGAAATATATTGAAGAAACGGTTGAAAAACAAAAAATTATTTCCAATGATAATACGCAGCGTGATATTTTTAATTATTACGTTGACAAGTCTTGGATTTCTGTTCAAATCTTCTTTTTACGGCAAGCAAAGTTATTGCGTAGAGAAACCAGAATGTTTCCTTTGACAGATGCCACAGATCCAGAAGATGCTTTCACTTCTTTTATTGTGCAATTTTATGAGCAAAGAAATAGGGTTTTGCCTAAAGAAATTCTGATTCCTGAAGGATTTGATAATGCTACTTTAGCTGAGGTCTTGAAGGTACCTGTTAGAACACCGCAACGAGGGCAGAAAAAGTCATTGCTAGACATGGCGAAGGATAATGCTAAGTTAAAGCTAGATGATAAGTTTAGATTATTAGAACTAGGTAATCGAAAAACTAAAGGCGCTCAAAAAGAAATTTTTGATGCTTTAGGCTTACCATATGGACACTTTATTGAAAGTTTTGATCACTCCCATATTCAAGGTGCTGACCCAGTCTCTGCTTTAGTCGTTTTTAAAGATGGTGAACCCGAAAAAACAGCTTATCGTAAATATAAGCTAAAAGGTGAGGTTGAACATCAAAATGGTGGCGACGAAGTACGCAACACGAGGGAAGTTGTCCGCCGAAGATATGGTAGACTGTTGCGCGAGCATAAAAGAATGCCTGATTTGATTTTGATGGATGGTGGTCAAATTCAGGTCGATGCTTGTTTAGATGTTTTACGAAATGAATTAAATTTGAATATCCCAGTTGCGGGGATGGTTAAAGATGATAAGCACAGAACAAACCATTTATTATTTGGCGATCCCATCAACGGTATTCCTTTGAAACTGATTCCCCTTAATCCCAAATCAGAGGGCTTTTATTTAATGACGCGCATTCAAGACGAAGTGCACCGCTTTGCGATTACTTTTCATAGAAGACGCCATGCTAAAAATGCTTTGTCCAGTCGTTTAGATTCGATTAAGGGAATTGGTCCTAAAAGTCGTAACAAATTATTGCGCGAATTTGGTTCATTGAAGAAAATTAAAGAAGCTTCAATTGATGACTTGCGTAGAGCAGGATTAACGCTTACTCAAGCACAAACGGTAAAATTAACATTGTAATCCGAGAAAACGCGATATCATGCGTATTTCTGTGGTATAGTATTAAAAGCTAGATTAAGACGGAAGGAAGAGATATACATGCCTACATTTGTTGATCAAACTAAAATCGAAGTACAAGCCGGAAAAGGCGGCGATGGCATGGTGGCTTTCCGCCATGAAAAATACGTCCCTAATGGCGGTCCAGCCGGTGGTGATGGTGGCCGTGGCGGCAGTATTATTTTTGTTGCTGACAGCGGCTTAAGAACTTTGATGGATTTTCGCTATCGGCGTAAGTTTAAGGCGGATAGTGGTGAAAACGGTCGTATTAAATCACAATATGGCCGTGCAGCTAAGGATCTTTATTTAAAAGTTCCAGTTGGTACTACTGTATATGATTATGACACTAATGAATTGATTGGTGATTTAACTGAAAAGGGCCAAGAACTAGTCGTTGCTAAAGGCGGTCGCGGCGGTCGTGGTAATATCCATTTTGCAACTAGTGTTAATACTGCACCAGAAATTGCTGAAAATGGTGAACCAGGTGAAGATCGCGTTTTGCGTTTAGAATTAAAATTATTGGCTGATGTCGGCTTAGTTGGTTTTCCGTCAGTTGGTAAATCAACACTGTTATCAGTAACAACTAAGGCCAAGCCCAAAATTGCTGCTTATCAATTCACGACTTTAACTCCTAATTTGGGAATGGTTATCTTGCCAGATGGTCGTGACTTTTCAATGGCGGATTTGCCAGGATTAATTGAAGGAGCTAGTCAAGGCGTAGGCTTAGGAATTCAATTTTTACGTCACGTTGAAAGAACCAAAGTAATTCTACATCTAGTTTCAATGGATCCTAATAATGGTCGTGAGGCAATTGATGATTACCATACCATTAAAAAAGAACTCAAAAATTACGAAACAGATTTATCAAAGAAGCGAGAATTGATTGTAGCTTCACAAATGGATATTCCTGGTGCTGAGGAAAAACTAGCTGAGTTTAAAAAAGCATTAAAAGCAGAAGGAAATAATGAACCTATTTATGAAATCTCAAGTGTAACTCATAAAGGCGTAGATAAGTTGATGTCAGATACTGCCAACTTAGTAACTGAAGTTGAACAAGAACAGGCTGAAGAACAACCTAAGCTAGCACAAAAGATTAAAGAATATAAGTATCAGGCACCACAAAAGAATGAATTTACAGTTGAGCAAGTTGGCGAACATGAATTTATCGTTAAGGGTGAACAATTAGAAAGATTAGTTCAAATGACCAACTTGGATCACCAAGACGGTATTATGCGTTTAGCAAGAAAGCTTAAGCGTTTAGGTGTTGATGACGCACTACGTGAAAAAGGAGCTGTTAATGGTGATGATGTGGCTATTGGCAAGTTTGTCTTTGAATTCGTACAATAAGAGTAGAGATAGGGTATGAAAAAAAATAGGTTTATTACGGGGTATTCTGGCCTTAGAGCCTTAGCAGTTATCGGAGTAATTCTTTATCATTTGGATCCTAATTCCTTTATGGGAGGATATCTGGGAGTGCCGATTTTTTTCGTGCTCTCAGGATATTTGGTGACAGATCATATGCTTAATTCATATGATAAAACAGGATCATATAATAATCGTCATTTTTATTTGAGTCGAATAAAAAAGTTATATCCACAATTAATTACTGTTTTATGGTTAAGTGCAGCCTATATCTTTATCTTTCAACGAAATTTACTGGCTAAATTAAATCAGGTTGTACTTGCAAATCTATTAAATGTATTTAATTTTTGGCAAATTCATAATGGTCAAAGCTATTTTGAGCGTTTTGCAGCTAATGAATCACCATTTACTAATTTATGGACGATGTCAATTGAAGGCCAATTTTATATTGTTTGGCCAATTGTCATTTATTTACTAGTTAAATTGGTTAAAAAGAAAAAAAATATTTTCTGGATTTTAGTTGGTCTATCAGCTGTTTCTGCATTAGAAATGGCAATCCTATACTTTTTAAAGGCTGATATTAATCGAATTTATTACGGAACTGATACTCGTTTCTTTTCTTTAGGATTAGGAGCAGCATTAGCAGTTGTTTGGCCGATAGAAGGTTTAAATCAGCAAGTCGAACGAAAAGTAAGTTGGATATTGGACTTGGTGGGCCTTGCTTCATTTGTTTTAATGTTAGCAATGTTCTTCTCTAAGTGGATGAATCCACAACAAGCCTTTACTTACTCTGGCGGAATGTTGTTATTTACTTTAGATGTATGTATTTTAGTAGCGGTAATTGCTCATCCTGGCAGTCATTGGAATCAAATCCTAACTAATAAGTTATTTGATTGGATTGGCTCACGAAGCTATGGCATCTATCTGTATCAATTTCCAGTAATGATCTTTTTTGAAGATAAGGTAAATATTGGTGATAATCCAATGCTGTATCACCTTATTGAAGTGATTTTAATTTTAGTGATTACAGAAATTACTTATCGTTTGATTGAAAGACCAATGGGTAGGATTACCTGGGATAAAACGAAGCAATATTTTGCTCGAATTTTTAATTTTGAAACAAAAGATTACTTTAAGAAAGGTCAAGCAGCCTTAGCAGCTTTGATTTTAATCTTAGGATCAGCAGCTATTGCTATTTCACCAGGAGTAAAAGCAGAAGACTTTAATAAAAGCCAATTAGCACAGCGAATTAATCAGAATTCTAAAAAACAAAAAAAGGATAATGCTAAATTAATTGAAAAGTTAAAAAAAGAAAAAAAGAAAAAAGAAAAAAAATCTAAAATTATTCGTGAAGCTGAGCTTCAAACTAAAAAGCATCCTATTAACAAATCTTTTGTTAAATATGGTATTTCCCAGTTAGATTTGCAATTGGCTCAACATGTTCAAGTAACTGCGATTGGCGACTCGGTAATGGCCGGTTCGAGCAACGATTTAAAACAATTAATGCCTAAAGCGTTAATTGATGCTGCTGTTTCAAGACAATTGAATGTTGCTTTTGGCTTATTAGATAGTTATCAAAGTCAAGGAGTTTTAGCAGATAATATCTTAATAGGATTAGGAACTAATGGACCTTTCTCAATGGAAGATCTTGATCGAATAATGCATCAGGCTGGGCCTAAGAGAAAAGTTTTCTGGATCAATGTTCACGTTCCAACTAGAGATTGGCAAAATTCAGTGAATAATTTGCTAAAGCAAGGTGCAAAACGGTATCATAATCTTATAATAATTGATTGGTATTCATACTCGAAGAATCATCCTGACTGGTTCTACGGTGATCATACTCACCCTAATTTAGAGGGCTCAAAATACTATAGTGCATTAGTTACCAAAACAATTGTTAAGCATTCAAAATTTTAGATTAGAATAGGATTTTCATGGAATTACAATTTTTAGGTACTGGTGCTGGGCAACCTTCAAAGCAACGCAATGTTTCTAGTGTTGCACTTAAGTTGCTGGATGAATTGAATGAAATCTGGCTTTTTGACGTAGGTGAAGCAACTCAGCATCAAATTTTAAGAACAAATATTAAATTACGAAAAGTTACCAAAATTTTTATATCACATAATCACGGTGATCACATTTTTGGGTTACCAGGGTTATTGTCAACTCGTTCTTTTCAAGGTGATGTTGGTCCTATTACTATTTATGGTCCCAGTGGTATTGAAGAATTTGTTAGAACAGCTCTTAAGGTATCTCGGACTAAAATTTCATATCCTATAAGGTTTGTTGAATTAGCTAAATCAGGGTTAATCTGTGAGGATAAGGGCTTTCGAGTGTATACGGAGCAACTAGACCACCGGATACCCAGTTTTGGTTTTAGAGTAGTGGAGGCTTCACATCCAGGCGAATTATTAATTGACAAGTTAGCACAGTATAATGTTCCTAATGGGCCACTTTTGGGGAAATTAAAAAATGGCGAAAAAGTAACTTTAGCTGATGGTACTGTTTTGGATGGTAAAAATTTCTTAGGACCTACTAAATCGGGAAGAATTGTGACGGTCATCTATGACACACGTTCCACGCCAAGTATTGCTCGTTTGGCTAAAGATGCAGATGTTTTAGTCCATGAATCAACTTTTGCAGGGGATGAACAAAAATTGGCGCATGATTATTATCATTCTACTTCGGTTGAAGCAGCCAAAATTGCTCGGAAAGATAATGTTAAATTATTATGTCTAAATCATATTTCTGCTCGTTATATGGGTGCTAAAGCGAAAAAACTCGAAAAACAGGCTAAAAAAGTATTTTCTAATACAGTATTAGTTAATGATTTTGATCAGATTAATATTCCAATGAAAGGCTCAGAAAAATGAAAGACTCATTAAGAAATAAAGTTGTTGTAATTACAGGTGCTTCAAGTGGGATTGGACGTTCCATTGCCCTTGAAAGTGCTGGTCGTGGTGCTACTGTAATTTTAATTGCTAGAAGAAAGAACCAATTAGATGAAATTGCAGCAGAAGCTAAAGAACTATCCGGTGCTGAAGCATATGTTTTTCCAACAGATATGGGTAAGCCGGAAGAAATTGAACAAACCTTTAATGCAATTACTAAACAAGTAAAACACATTGACTTTTTAGTTAATTGTGCTGGTTTTGGTAAATTCGAAGAATTTATGGACCAAAAAATGCAAGACGTTACCAATATGTTCCAAGTTAATGTTTTAGGTTTGATGTACTTTACTCGTTTAGTAGGTAGGGTCATGATGGAACAAAAGACTGGTCAAATTATTAATTTTGGCTCAATTGCTGGCAAGGTACCAACTACCAAGTCAGCCGCTTACAGTGCATCTAAGGCTGCCGTAATTCAATTTTCAAATGTCTTACGGCTAGAATTAAAGCCATTTGGTGTCAAGGTAATGACTGTAAACCCAGGACCAGTTTATACTAATTTCCTCAATGTAGCAGATAAGACTGGAAATTATGTCAAAAATGTTCAAGAATTTATGTTGGATCCAGATGATGTTGCTTGGCAAGTAGTTCACTTCTTTGGCAGTGATAAACGTGAATTAAATTTACCACTTAGTTTAGCTGTAGCGGCTAAATTGTATAATCTATTTCCATCGATTGGTGATGAGATTTCCTTAAAGTTTGCTTCTAGAAAGTAAAAAAAGATGGAAAAACAAAGAAATTTAATTATTGGATCAGTTGTGGCTTTAATTGCAGTAATTTTTGTTGTTTTAAATACATCACCTGTCGCAATTAATTTTGGCTTTTTTAAGGTGAGGTTACCACTAATTGTTGTGTTAGTGGTAATGGTGATTATCGGGATGATTATTGCTTGGTTCTTTGGACGAGATACTAAGGAAAAAACGGATCACAAGGTCACTTTCTTCAATAAAAAAGAGAAGAAAATAGAATAAATCTTGATTTATTAGCAATTGAATAGTATGATTGAACTACGTGAGTGATTCGGGGTTATATGACCCTGAAGCTTAAGACTACAATAAAGGAGATCAAATTAAATGGCAGTTCCTGCAAGACATACTTCTAAACAAAAGAAACGTTCACGTCGTGGTCACATTAAGTTGAGTGTTCCAGCAATGCACTATGATGCAACTACTGGTGAATACCGCTTAAGCCACCGTGTTTCACCAAAGGGTTATTACAAGGGTCGTCAAGTTGTAAATAACAACGACAACAGCAATAACTAGTTAAAGGACACCTTTGATATGGTGTCTTTTTTTATACCTAGAAAAAGGAAAAACAAATAATGAAGTTAGTATTTTTACATTCTAGTGATACACATGGATTTTTGTTGCCAACTGATTACCAAAATAAAACCGACTATCATGCTCCTTTTAGTTTGAGTAGAGTTAGCTCAGTTATTAAATCTGAAAAGAAAAAGTATGGTGATAACAATGTTGTAGTTACCGATGCAGGTGATTGTTTGCAAGGCTCACCACTTGCTTCCTATGCTCATTCAACTGGTGATTATAGTGATTTACGTATTTTTACGCAAGCTTATAATGCAGTGGGGTATGATGCTCGCTTTTTAGGTAACCATGATTTTAACTTTGGATTAGATTATTTAAGCTACTATGTTGATAACAATGAGGCACCAATCATTAATGATAATGTACTGGATGCAGAAACAGAAGTTCCATTTTTTGGTAGAGAATACACTATTATCAAGAGAAATGGCTTAAAGATTGGTTTATTGGGGATTACAACGCAATATATCCCACATTGGGAACCTAAAGAAAATGTAAAAGGCTTAAAGTTTGCCTCTGCTTACGAAAAAATTAAGCATTATGCCAAAATATTACGCCCTCAGGTTGATATTTTAGCTGTGATGTATCATGGTGGCTTTGAAAGCGATCCTGAAACTGGTAAGGCGACTGAACCTAATCGTGGTGAAAATGAAGGTTATCAGATTTTAACCAAAATTCCAGAAGTTGATGTCCTATTGACAGGTCACCAGCATCGGCGCTTAAATTTGGTTACACGCGATACTGCTATTGTTCAACCAGGTTATCGCGGTGAAGCTGTAGCTGAAGTGGTTCTTGATATTGATGATGATACTAAGAAAATCAAATCAATGTCCACTAAGTTGATTGACACTAACGATTATGATCCTGATCCTGTAATTGTTGATATTGTATCTGACTTGGATAAAAGAACACAAAAATGGCTAGATCAACCAATTGCACATTTAGATAAACCTGCTCGAATTGAAAATGCAATGAAAGGCAGAATAGAAGGCGCGCCATTTATTAATTTAATCCAACAAATGCAATTATGGTTTACTAAAGCTGATGTTTCGGCAACTGCAGTGATGAGTGAGACAGCTAAGGGATTTGATAAGACCATTACTATGAGAGATGTTTTGTTAAATTATCCGTATGCTAATCAGTTGTGTCGTGTGAAGCTGACTGGTAAAGAATTACGTCATATTATTGAGCACTCTGCTGGCTTTTTGAAGAAAGATGAAGCAGGAAACATTGGCTTTATTGATCGATGGATTAAGCCTAAGCCAATGTTGTATCATTTTGACGTCTTTTATCCAGTCGAATATGAAGCGGATTTATCCAGACCAGTAGGTGAACGGCTGACTAAACTAACTTTGCACGGTAAGCCAATCAAAGATGATCAGATTTATCATTTAGCAGTTAACAACTATCGTGCTATGGGTGGGGGATTTTATCCTGAATATAGTATGGAAAAAATTGAAACCACTTTGGATAAGGACTATGTACAAATGTTTAGCGAATATTTGACTCATGGACCAGTCGAAGTAGATACAAAAAAGAATTATAAGTTTTACTAAACCAAACGAAAAAGACGTGAGAATAAAAACATCTCACGTCTTTTTTGAATAGATTGAATAATTATTTTAACTTACTGTATTTACTATTATCTTTGTGTGAACGAGCAGTAATAGTCGCAATAATTGCTGAGAAAAGAATACCAAAAATGATCCCAACGATTACACAATTTCTTAAATCTGTGCCGTTGAATGAAGCACTTCGGGTTAAAGGACCAGCAATAAAGCCTACAACTAACATGTAGATTACGCTCCATACAGTTGTGATGATATAACGACCCATAATGATTCCTTCTTTCGTGTAAGATTTTATCAAAAATGAAGCGCAAATTCAAACCTGATTGGTTCAATTTGGTATACTTAATTTAATGTTTGTAATGACGAAAGGTGGTTAATTTATGCAAGTAGCAGCACTTCAAAACATAAGCTCCTTTACGCTTTTAAGTAGTCCAACCAAGGTAAGTGATTTGATAAAAGACGCTAAAGAGAAGGGCTATCCTGTGGTTGGTTTAGCCGACGTGAACGTGACTTATGGTTTGGTCAATTTTTATGAGTTGGCTAAAAAGGCGGGAATTAAACCACTTCTTGGGATGCAACTGCGTTTAAATGGTTTGGTTGATAGCACCCAAAAATATGATTTGCTAGTTTTTGCCAAAACAAATAAGGGCTATCATAATTTATTGCGACTTTCTAGCGCGGTAAATTTGTTAACGGAAAATGGGCAAAACGATAAGGTCTTAACGCTGAATGAATTAACCAAATATTTAGATGATTTGTTGATTATCGTACCAGCTAATCTAAAAAGTGAATTAATGGCGCTGCATGATACAAATCAGGCATTAGGCAGTGATTATGTTCGCCAACTAAAGAAGTTAACGTCTGATCTTTATTTGGGTGTATATGCTTCAAAAGCAAGTATAGATTACATTGATTATGTCCGTGGATTAGCTAAGCAATTTGAATTATCTTTAGTTGCAGTGGAAGATAGTCAATATTTACGGCCACGTGAGCAATTTTTACAAAAAACTTTGCGTGCGATTGCTAAGGGAGATAAATTGCAAGATATATTGCCACTAGCTAAGCAAGCTGGTTCGCATTATTTAGATTCTGCACAAAATGTTTTAGAACGCTATCATCAATATGACTTGGATGATGCAATTAATAATACTTGGAAAATTGCTCAGAAATGTAATGCTGAAGTGATCTTTCAAAAACCGGTCTTACCTAAATATCATCAAGATAAGTTTCCGACTTCAGAAGAATATTTGCGTTATTTGGCTCAAACTGGTTTACAAGCGCGCTTTGGTCAAAAAAGTATTCCAGCCGAGTATCAGAAAAGATTAAATTATGAATTACGAGTCATCAATCAGATGGGGTTCGATGATTATTTTTTGATTGTATGGGATGTAATTAACTATTGTCACCGAGTAAAAATTACTACTGGTCCAGGACGTGGTTCAGCTTGTGGTTCACTGGTTTCATACTCTTTGCGTATCACTGAAGTTGATCCCATCCAATATAATTTACTGTTTGAGCGTTTTTTAAATCCGGCTCGTCATGAGATGCCTGATATTGATCTGGACATTCCTGATATTCAACGGAATACAGTAATTAAGTATATGTATCAAAAGTATGGCATGGATCATGCTGCTCAAATTTTGACTTTTGGTACAATGGCTGCTAAACAAGTATTAAGAGACGCTGGCCGGGTTTTTGGCTTAACAGGACCAGAAATCACTAAGTGGACTCACGCAATCCCGTACTCTAAAGATAAAATGGGATTAAAAAAAGCATATCAAGAGTCTAGAGAACTAAGATTATTGGTTGATGCAACGCCTGAGAATAAATTGTTATTTAAGACTGCTTTAGGACTTGAGGGATTGCCAAGGCATTATTCTATTCATGCGGCTGGATTGGTGATTAGTGATGATTCGATTGCTGGCATTTCGGGATTGCAGGCTGGTCCTTTCGGCATTCCTGTAACTCAGCAAACCAAAAAATATGTTGAATCATTAGGTTTGCTAAAGATCGACTTTTTGGGATTGCGCAATTTGACAGTTTTAGGCAATATTTTAGCTTTAGTGCGGCAGCAAGGTGTAAAGCTAGATCCTAATACAATTCCGTTAAATGATCCCAAAACAATGGAACTGTTTCAACAAGGTAAAACAGATGCAGTCTTCCAATTTGAATCTGGTGGGATTCGTGGTGTTTTGCGTAAATTGCATCCCGACAATTTTGAGGACCTAGTAGCGGTGAACGCTTTATACCGTCCAGGTCCAATGCAAAATATTGACGCATTTGTTGCAAGAAAAAATGGTACGGCTACTGTGCATTATCCTGATCCCAGTTTAAAGCAAATTTTACAATCAACTTATGGAATTTTGGTTTATCAGGAACAAGTCATGCAAACAGCTCAAATCCTGGCAGGATTTTCATTGGGTGAAGCCGATATTTTACGACGTGCGATGTCTAAAAAGAATCAGAATGTCATTGAGCAAGAACGTGGAAAATTTATTGCTGGTACGGTCAAAAAAGGTCATCCTAAAGAAGTAGGTGAGCGAGTTTATCATTATATAGAGCAATTTGCTAACTATGGTTTTAACCGTTCACACGCGGTGGCATATACCAAGATTGCCTTTTGGCTAGCTTATTTGAAGGTTCATTATCCTGCTGCATTTTACACAGCGATGCTCAATTCATCAACGTCTGCTAAAGCGCAAAGCTATTCGATGCAAGCTCAGGAAGCTGGAGTTCGTATTTTGCCGCCTGATATCAATCACAGCCAATTAGACTATACTTTACAAGATGGCAAGATTTTAGTTGGTTTAAAAGCAATTAAAGGATTACGTCTTGATTTTGCTAAGGAAATAGCTGCCAATACTAAACCGTATAAGTCTTTTAATGATTTTTTGCGTAGAATCGATGCTAAGTTCTTACAAGTAGACGCAATTGAAGCATTGATTATGGCTGGAGCATTTGACTCAATCGAAGATAATCGCAATGAGTTATTGCTTAACTGCAAAGATGTAATTGCTAATGTGCAATTAACGGGACAAAATATGTCTTTATCTGAGATTCTGGGGGATGCACCACTTAAGCCTGCTGAGCCACCGACTGCTGCCCAAAAAGCAGAAATGGAAGAGAAAGCTTTAGGCTTTACTACAACAACTACTCCTCTAATAGCTGTACAAAAATATGCACAAAAATTTAACGCTAGACCATTGAATCAATTTCAGTTAAATGATAGTGGTATTAGCGTGGGTAAATTAATGAAGTTAAAGCAAATTAGGACCAAAAATGGAAAAACAATGGCTTTTGCTAGTTTTGCTGATACATCTAGCGAACAAGAAATTATTATTTTTCCACCGGCTTATGAAAAATTTGGCTCTATTTTAAAAGAAGGAGATATTTATTTACTAGGAGTCAAGGTTCAAGGTGATCGATTTGACCAAAATAAAAAACAGTATTTCTTAACCAATTTGCGAAAAGTTAATTTTAAAGAATAAAGTTCAAATTACAAAGCTATCTTTGACGATGGATGTAAGTGCTAACAAACTTAAATACGGAAAGAAAGCATAAATTAGCCCAATTTTTGTGAGCTTTTTTGCCTAAAAAATGTTAATATTTATGTGATGTGAGAAATTACACAAAATAATCATGATGAGGTGAATTCATGAAACGGATTGGTATTTTAACTAGTGGCGGAGACGCCCCTGGTATGAATGCAGCAATTAGAGCTGTGACAAAGACTGCTATCCATCATGGGCTTGAAGTCTTTGGAATTCGTTATGGTTTCGCTGGTTTGGTTGCAGGTGACTTTGTTCCGCTTACCACGGAAAATGTTGACCACAAGATTAGTGAAGGCGGTACTTTCTTGTACAGTGCTCGTTTCCCTGAATTTGCACAAGAAGAAGTGCAACAAAAGGGTGTTGAGCAATTAAAGAAACATGGTATTGATGCGGTTATCGTAATTGGCGGTGACGGTTCATACCATGGTGCTTTAGCCTTGACTCGCCACGGCGTAAACTCAGTTGGTTTGCCAGGAACTATCGATAATGATATTCCTTATACTGACTACACGATCGGCTTTGATTCTGCTTGTCGTACTGCTATGGATGCTATCGATAAAATTCGTGATACTGCAAGCAGTCACCACCGCGTATTCGTTGTTAATGTAATGGGTCGTGAATGTGGTGATATCGCTATGCGTGTCGGTGTAGCAAGTGGAGCAGACGCAATTGTAATTCCTGAACGTTCATACGATGTTAAGGAAATTGCAGAAACTCTTACTCGTGGTTTTGCAGATGGCAAAGATCATGGTATCATTGTTTTAGCAGAAGGCGTTATGGCTGCTGATAAGTTTAAGGACGAACTCCTTAAATATGGTGACTTTGATGCTCGTGCTAATGTCCTTGCGCATATGCAACGTGGTGGCTCACCTACTGTTACAGATAGAGTTAATGCTACTAAGATGGGTAATTATGCTGTTAAGTTACTTCTCGATGGGAAGGGCGGTTTAGCTGTCGGCATGGAGAATGGTGAACTTAATACCCACGACATTCTTGATTTGTTTGACGGTAAACACCAAGGTGATTATGCGTTATTGGATGTAAATGAAGAAATGACTAAATATTAATTTAGTTGATTTTTGGAGAGGATTTTTTTAATAATGAAGAAAACTAAGATTGTTAGTACTTTAGGGCCAGCTTCAAACGATATTGAAACTATTACTGCTTTAGCTAAGGCTGGTGCAAACGTATTCCGTTTCAACTTCTCACACGGTGACCACCCAGAACACCTTGCTCGTATGAAGATGGTTCGTCAAGTGGAAAAGGATACTGGTTTACTTCTTGGTATCGACCTTGACACTAAGGGTGCTGAAATCAGAACCACTGAACAAGAAGGTGGTAAGTTCACTATTAATACTGGTGACATGATCCGTGTATCAATGGATGCCACTAAGAAGGGTAACAAGGACATGATCCACGTTACCTACGACGGTTTATACGATGATACTCACGTTGGTGGTCACGTATTAATCGATGATGGTTTGGTTGACCTTTTGATCAAGGAAAAGGACGACTCAAAGAGAGAACTTGTTTGTGAAGCTCAAAACACTGGTGTAATCGGTTCAAAGAAGGGTGTTAACGCTCCTGGTGTTGAAATTCGCCTTCCAGGTATTACTGAAAAGGATACTGATGACATTAAGTTTGGTTTGAACTATGGTATTAACTTCATTACTGCTTCATTTGCACGTAAGGCTCAAGATATCTTAGACATCCGTAAGCTTTGTGAAGAAGCAGGTGCAGACTACGTTAAGATCTTCCCAAAGATTGAATCTCAAGAAGGTATCGACAACGCAGACGAAATTTTGCAAGTTTCAGATGGTTTAATGGTTGCTCGTGGTGACATGGGTGTTGAAATTCCATTTATGGAAGTTCCATTTGTACAAAAGAGCCTAATCCGCAAGGCTAACGCACTTGGTAAGCCAGTTATTACTGCTACTCAAATGCTTGACTCAATGCAAGAAAACCCACGTCCAACTCGTGCCGAAGTTTCAGACGTTGCTAACGCTGTTCTTGATGGTACTGACGCAACTATGCTTTCAGGTGAATCAGCAAATGGTCTTTACCCAGTTAAGGCTGTTAAGGCTATGGCTGAAATTGACGAACGTACTGAAAAGCAAATGCTTAAGCGTAATACTTTAGCTCTTCAAAGATTCGAAGCCTACAAGGGTTCAAACGTAACTGAAGCTATCGGTGAATCAGTTGTACGTACTGCTCAAGAATTAGGTGTTAAGACTATCATTACTGCAACTAACTCAGGTTACACTGCACGTATGATTTCTAAGTACCGTCCAAATGCTGACATTATTGCTATGACCTTTGACGAAAAGATTCAACACTCATTGGGTATCGTTTGGGGTGTACAACCAGTATTGACTGAAAAGCCTAAGTCAACTGATGACATGTTTGAAATGGCTGCTAAGGTAGCTAAGGAAAAGGGTTACGTAAAGGATGGCGACCTTGTAATTATCGTTGCAGGTACTCCACTTGGTGACTCAGGTACAACTAACTTAATGAAGTTACAAATCATCGGTAACAAGTTAGTTCAAGGCTTAGGTGTTGGTAACGGTTCAGTTATCGGCAAGGCTGTTGTAGCTAACTCAGCTGAAGAAGCAAACAGCAAGGTTAAGGAAGGCGACATCTTAGTTGCTAAGACTACTGACCCAGACTACAACCCAGCTATCAAGAAGGCTTCAGGTTTAGTTGTTGAAGCTTCAGGTTTAACTTCACATGCCGCAGTTATCGGTTTATCATTAGGTATCCCAGTTGTTGTTGGTGCTACTGACGCTACTGACAAGATTTCTGATGGTTCAACTATTACTGTTGACGCTCGTCGTGGTGCTATCTACCAAGGCGAAATCTCAAACCTTTAATTTTAAGAATATAATTTAGATAGATTAGCTAATCAAAAAATAGCCAGCTTAAGTGCTGGCTATTTTATTTTGCATAAAAATCTCTTATACTTATATGTAAGAATATGTAAAGTAGGAGATTTTTAAATGCTTGGAACAGTTCGTAAAGGAAAAATTACTGACGAAAACGATAAAGCTTATTATGTTCAAATTGATGGACTGACTTATGAATTGAAGAAGATCGAGATTACGCAAGATGATATTCCTAAAATTGGAGATGAAGTCGAAGGTTTTATTTATGATAATAAAAGTCATGATCGAGAAATGACACAATTTTTGCCATTCGCGCAACCCGATCAATATGGTTGGGGAAAAGTAACCGAGGTACGTCCAGGCTTAGGCGTCTTTGTTGATGTAGGTCTACCTGATAAAGACGTTGTTTTATCAATGGATGATCTTCCTAGAGAAAAAGAAAGATGGCCTCGACGTGATGATCGACTTTTAGTAAGATTAGAAACTGACGAAAAAGATCGTATTTGGGCTAAGCTAGCAGATGAAAATATTTTTGACCAATTAGCTGCTAACTTTCCACGTGGAATGAATAATGAAAATGTCTTTGCAACGGTTTATGCTACACGAGAGATAGGAGCATTTGTTTTAACTAGTGATTATTATCTTGGCTTTGTACATGAATCGCAGATGCCACGTCCTATGAGACTAGGTGAGCAATTCAAGGGTAGAGTAGTCGGTGTCAGTCAATATGGACGTTTGAATTTGAGTGCTTTGCCTCGTGCTTTTGAAGAAATTGATGATGATGCGCAAATGATTTTGATGAGTTTGCGGAGAAGAGAAACCAAGACTCTACCTTTCTATGACAAATCAGGTGCACAAGAAATTAAATCATACTTTGGTATTTCAAAATCAGCTTTTAAACGTGCGGTCGGTCATTTGCTCAAGGCTGGATTAATTGAAGAAGATAAAACAGCAGGTACGATTACTTTAATTAAGGATCCAGAAGAGAACGATAATGGAGAAGAATAATTTAAAAGATCAAATTGATGATTATTTACGCTACAGTCAAGTTGAACGAGGATTAAGTGATAATACAATTAATGCTTATCGTCAAGATTTAGAAGAATTTCGAACTTTTGTAGAAAATGAAGGTATGGCTTCATGGCCAACTGAAGCAAGCGATGTGGATGCGTTTTTAGCTCGGCAGCGTGATTTGAACAAAGCAACCAGCTCAATTAGTCGACTTATTTCTAGCATGCGTAAATTTTATCAATGGTTAGCTCGGCAAAATATTCAAAAGTTAAATCCAATGTTGGAAATCGATTTGCCTAAAAAAGAACGTCGTTTGCCGACAGCTCTCTCTCAAGCTGAAATGAATAGGCTACTTGAGCAGCCAAATACTAAACGAAAGTTAGGTATACGTGATCGTGCTATCTTAGAGACATTATATGCCACGGGAATGAGAGTAAGCGAATTAATTAATTTGGAGTTGCAGGATTTACATGACAATTTAGGCTTAGTTCGGGTTCTTGGTAAAGGCGAAAAAGAACGATTGATTCCAATTAGTCCTGTTGCTCTTGATTGGATAAAAAAATATGAAAATGAAGTTCGTGATCCGCTAATTTTACAAGTAGGGAAAAGCGATGAACATATTTTTTTAAATAATCGAGGAAAAAAGATTACACGACAGGCTATTTGGCAGATGATCAAAAAGTATTGTCAAATGGCGGCAATTACTAAAGATGTCACGCCACACACTTTACGTCATACGTTTGCAACACATTTGCTAGAAAACGGCGCAGATTTGCGAGTAGTGCAAGAAATATTAGGACATTCTGATATTAGCACGACACAGATCTATACCAATTTATCACAAAAGCAAATTTTAAATGTTTATCAGAAGACACATCCTCGTCTTTAGGTGATTAAATGCTAATACAATATAAAAAAGATTATGAGAAGATAGCAATGGGATTACTATCCTATTTACCTGATTTTAAAAATATCGAAAACTTAAAAGAAGAAATCACGCTTAATCAGGATGAAAATGACTTTATTTTGTATCTTTATCGTAATAGTCAAAATAATATGGTGGGCGTAATAGGAACCCAAGTATCTAATCAGTTTGTAATTATTAGATATTTGTCTTTAGCTCCTGGTTTTCGTGAGATTAGTTATGAACGGAAAATTGTTGATGAACTAAAGCACGAATATCCAGATAAACGAATAACTGCTGTACCAGAATATACAAATTTATTAAAAACGGTAGAAGAAGATAATGGACAAAAGTAACTTAACTTTAGAATTACCGAATTTTGAAGGACCACTTGATTTATTACTGCATTTGATCCAATCGCAAAAAATTGATATTTATGATATCCCAATTGCCCAAATAACTAGTCAATATTTAGAATACTTGCGCCAAATGCAAAGCTTAAATTTACAAATTGCAGGCGAGTATTTTGTCATGTCATCAACTTTATTGCGAATTAAATCACAGTATTTGTTGCCTCAAAACGATTTTGTAGATGATATTCAACCTGATGAAGATCCAAGAGACGAATTAGTGCAACAATTGGTACAATATTCTGTGTTTAAGAAAATATCTGCTTATTTTAAAGAACGTAATGAAGAAGTACCGATTACAGTTGCTAAAGAAGCTAGTGTATCAACCACTGCTAAAGTTCAACCGCTGCCTAAGGGTCAGATAACTGCACAAGAATTAGCGACGACTTTTACGATGGTCTTACATCGTTTGAAGTTGCAGCAACCAGATACCGCTTCAATTAGAGTAGCAGAAACGCCGATCAATGAGATGATGGATTTTTTGCATGGACAATTGAAACGAAAAAGGCAAGTTAGTTTCTTTGCTTGCGCGGACAAAATGCAGAATATCTCAGATGTTATTGGCTTATTTTTAGCGACACTAGAATTGTGTAAAAAACAATTAATTCAGATTACACAAGCACGTGAATTCGGTGATTTAAATTTAGAAAGAATTGATACGAATGGCAAGTAAACTAGCAAATTTAGAAGCTCTTTTGTATGTCGCAGGTGACAATGGGCTTGAGGAGCAAAATCTAATTGAACTACTTGAAGTTGATGGTGAAGAGCTAGGTCAGTTAGTCACTCGTTTGCAGCAAAAAATGAAGGCTGATCCAGACTCGGGAATGCAAATAATTCATATTGCAAATACTTATAAGATGACAACTAGTCAACAGACAGCTAAGATAATTGAAAAGTATTTTCAAAAAGATTTAACTAAGAATTTGAGTCAATCAGCACTTGAAATTCTCTCAATTATTGCTTATCGACAACCAATTACTAGAATAGAAATTGATGATATTCGTGGAGTAAATTCATCAGGAGCTTTACAGACATTGATTTGGCGAGGATTAATTAAACAAGACGGCAAAAAAGATGCTCCAGGTCATCCTAAGTTGTATGTTACAACTGATTATTTTTTACAATATTTTAATTATCAAAGTTTGGCTGATTTACCGTTAATCGAAGACTTTGAGGATACAACTGATGGTGAGGAGATTGACTTATTCGATTCAAAAGGTAGCGCAGACAAACATTTAGAAAAAGAGGGATAGAAAATGGCAGAACGATTACAAAAAGTAATTGCGGAAGCAGGAATCGCTTCAAGAAGAAAAGCTGAAAAAATGATTGTAGCCGGTCGAGTTAAAGTAGATGGGCATGTTGTTACTAAGCTAGGTACTAAAGTCGATACTTTTAGTAATATTACAGTCGATGATGAACCAATTGAGCGGGAAAGCCTACACACGTATTTGTTTTATAAGCCTCGCGGCGTTGTTTCGACTGCAGAAGACGATCGTGGTAGAAAAACTGTAGTTGATTATTTCGAAGATTTACCATATCGTTTGTATCCAGTAGGAAGATTAGATTATGATACGTCAGGTTTATTGCTAATGACTAACGATGGCAAATTAGCAAATTTATTGATGCACCCTAAAAATGAAGTGGCTAAGGTCTATGTAGCCAAGATTAAAGGGATTTTAACTCCTGATGAAATTAAAACCTTGACTCAAGGAGTAAAGTTGGATCATTTTAAGGCTGCGCCTGCCAAGGTCAAAGTATTGAAAACTGATTATAAGAAAGACACACAAATTGTCCAAATTACAATTCATGAGGGACATTATCATCAAGTTAAGCGAATGTTTAAAGCAGTAGGTCACTTAGTTGATAAGCTTGCTCGTGAAAAATATGCCTTTTTAACTCTGGATTCGCTTACATCAGGGCAATATCGGGAATTATCGAAGCATGAAGTTGACAAATTAATGCAATTGAACTAAATTATAACTGTAATTAAATATTCAAGGTTATTGTCTTCAGGGCAGGGTGAAAGTCCCGACCGGCGGTGAAAGTCCGCGACCCACGTCAGTGGTTGAATCGTTAGATACCGATAGTTAAAGTCTAGATGGAAGAAGACAGGCTAAAAAAACTTACTACACTTTTTAAGGTCTGTTGCTGAAGCAATAGACCTTTTGTTTTGGGAAAGGAAAGTAAGTTATGGATCAAGCTAAATCCAAGAATAGTAGTTTAACTAATGTGATTGCATATGCTTTAATTGGCTGTATTGCTTTTGTAGTTATGAAATTTGAATTTCCAATCATGCCTGGAGTTGCCTTCTTAAAGTTTGATTTTTCAGATGTCATTATTACAATTGGAATGTTTATTTTTGGCATTGTACCGGGAGTTATTATTGCTTTAATTCGAATGTTGCTTAGTTTAATTTTTAGTGGTTTTGCATTACCAAGCCTTGTTGGAAATCTAGCAGCATTCTTAGCTTCAATGTCATTTGCAGTTCCATTTTATTTATTAAGTAAAAATGTGAGTGCGGATAACCGCAAGACAATGATGGGCAGAGTTAAACCAATTTGTGGTTTGGTAATTGGGATTATCGCAATGGCAGCAGTGATGTCATTGGCTAATGCCTTCGTTTTGACTCCTATTTACGCAGTAACAGCGGTACCAAACTTGCCTGCTATTAATAGCTATAGTGCCTTGTTAAGCTTTACTGAGAAAGTTTACTTGGGTCAGTTATTGCATTTACCATCAATGTCAACCTACATTTTTAGTATTATCATGCCCTTTAACTTGTTAAAAGGATTAATTAACGCTGTGGCTGTTTACTTATTGTTTGAAGCTACCTTGAAAACAATTAAGCCATTCGTTCGTAAGAGATTTAATTTGAATTAAGTTATCATCCCATCAATTTTTTAAGTTGATGGGATTTTTCATATTCAAAGCATCCTAAAATATGCTAAAATTAATCCGTTAAGTGAATGGAGGAATTTTTGATGGATAAAAAGTCAACCGGGCCATATCAGCACTATGAACGACCTACTGAAAAGCGAAGCTCACAAGATAGTCAGCCTAGTGGATCAGCACGTTGGATAGCAGTTATTATAATTTTAGCGGTTATTTTAATTGCACTTATCCCAGTTGTTCATCGTTTGGCTTCAAGCCATTCAGAAAAAGCTGAAGAAGTTCAAACAGTTAAGAAGGTTTCTTCTAAATCATCCAAGTCTGTTAAGACTAAGAAAACCTCATCATCTTCTTTTAGCAAGAAAAAGTCTGAAAAGGCTAGTTCAGGCTCATCTAGTAGTTCTGCTACTCCTAAGACTTATTTAGTCCAAAGTGGAGATACTTTAAATGAAATTGCAGAAAAGAATGGCTTGACTGTTGATGAATTAGCCAGATTAAATAATCTTAAAGACTCTTCAAATATTGAAGCAGGTCAGACACTTAAGTTGAAATAATCTTTCAGAAAGGATAAAAGGGGTCGATGATAAGATCTCTTTTTTATTAGAATGCAAGTAGCAGTAGATGGTCCTGCATCAGCAGGTAAAAGTACAGTTGCTAAAATCATTGCAAGTAAATTATCCTTTGTCTATATAGACACAGGGGCAATGTATCGTGCATGTACAGTGATTGCTCGTAATCATAACTTAGATTATGGTGATGAAGCGGGTATCTTGAATGCCATTGATGAAGATGGAATTGAATTGAAATCTGAAAATGGTGAGCAAAAAGTATATGTAGCTGGAAAGGACGTTTCTAAAGAAATTAGAACGCCTGAAATTTCAGCTAATGTTTCGGAAGTATCCGCTTTGCCGAAAGTACGAGAAAAAATGGTAAGTCTGCAACGTGAAATGGCAGGCAAGACAAATGTCATTATGGATGGTCGCGATATTGGTACGACTGTTTTACCTAACGCTGAAGTTAAGATCTTTTTAGTTGCTTCAGCAAGATCACGTGCTGAACGTCGTTTATTAGATTTTAAAGAGCGTGGTATTAAATCTGACCAAACAGTTGGTGAAATTGAAAAAGATATTGCAGCAAGAGATTATAAAGATTCTCACCGCAAAATTTCACCGCTAAAAAAGGCAGATGATGCAATTGAAATTGACACCACAAACATGTCGATTGACGAAGTTGTAGAGGCAATTTTAGCTCAAATCGAAAAAAAACAAAAAAATTAGAAAAAATAGCACAAAATAGTAGAAAAATATCTCGGTTTCCTATAAAATGGGACATGATATTGGGAGGTACATATGTCAGAAAACAGTAATCAATTTTTAGACGCATTAAAGCAAATGCAAGGAGTTGAGGTCGGAGATATTGTCGATGTCGAAGTATTAGACATTGAAGACGGCCAAATCGATGTTGGTGTTGAAAACGCTGGTGTTGAAGGTGTCATTACTCGTCGTGAATACACTTCAGACCGTAACGCAGACTTACGTGATTTAGTTAAGCCTGGTGACAAGTTTAAGGCCTTAGTATTAAGAAGAGCCGGTGGCGACAAGGAAAATGGTGAATTCTTCTTCTCAGTTACCCGCTTAAAGGAAAGAGAAGCCTACGACAAGTTACAAAAAGACTTCGAAGACGGAAATGCTGTCGAAGGTACTGTAACTTCATCAGTTCGTGGTGGTTTAATTGTTGATGTTGGTACACGTGGTTTCTTACCAGCTTCATTAATTTCAAACCGTTACGTTTCAGATCTTAAGCCTTACATTGGTAAGACTATGAAACTTAAGATTACCGAAATTGATCCTAACAAGAACCGCTTAATCCTTTCACACAAGGATTTAGTTGAAGAAGAACGTGAAGAAGCATTTGACAAGGTTGCATCACAATTAGTTGTTGGTGACGTTGTTGAAGGTAAGGTTTCACGTTTGACTAACTTCGGTGCATTTATCGATGTTGGTGGTGTTGACGGTTTAGTTCATATTTCAGAAATTTCTTACAAGCACGTTGACAAGCCAAGCGATGTTTTAAAGGTTGGTCAAGATGTTAAGGTTAAGGTCATTGGTATCGACAATGACAGACATCGTATTTCCCTGTCTATTAAGCAAACTGAACCTTCTCCATTTGAACAAGCTACAGCTGACTTAAACGAAGGCGATATTTTTGAAGGTGAAGTAAAGTCATTAACTAACTTTGGTGCTTTCGTTGAAGTTGCTGATGGTATTCAAGGTTTGGTACACGTTTCAGAAATCTCAAACAAGCATGTTGACAAGCCAAGCGATGTTTTAAAGGTTGGTCAAAGTGTTAAGGTTAAGGTTTTGAACATTGACCCAAGTGATAGAAGAATCTCACTTTCAATCAAGGCTGCTGACTCAAACGCTTCTTCAGAAAATCATAATTCTCGTCCACGTCGTTCACGTAACGAAAATTCAGTAAACAAGAAGTACATGAGTGATAACGACAACGGCTTTGCATTAGGTGACATCATTGGTGACCAATTAAAGGACCGTAAGTAGTCATTTTATAAAAAAGCCGACTTGAGTCGGCTTTTTTATTTATGTTTAGATTAGTAAAGGAGGGCGAGAAATGGTTTTACCAGTTGTTGCAATTGTTGGTCAACCCAATGTTGGTAAATCAACACTTTTCAATAGAATAATTAATCAACGTTTAGCTATTGTTGAGGACAAACCCGGTGTTACCCGAGATCGTAATTATGCTCAAGCCGAATGGATGGGGCATAAGTTTGATTTGATCGATACTGGTGGTATTACCTGGGAAGGCGGCAAGATCGAGGAAGAAATCAGAGCTCAAGCAGAAATTGCAATTGAAGAAGCAGATGTTATCGTGATGTTAACCAATGTGGTAAATCACGTGACAGATTTAGACGAAAGAATAGCTCATCTTCTTTACCGTACTAAAAAGCCAGTTATTTTAGCTGTAAATAAAGCTGATAATCCTGAACAGCGAAGCGATATTTATGATTTCTATAGTTTAGGATTGGGGGATCCGATTCCTGTTTCAAGTAGTCATGGTACTGGTATTGGTGATTTGCTTGATCAGATTGTTAATGATTTTCCTGACGATAAAGATACTGAAGCTGATGATGTTATTTCTTTTAGCGTGATTGGTCGACCAAATGTAGGTAAGTCTTCAATTGTTAACAAATTACTTGGTGAAGATCGGGTAATTGTTGCTAATGAAGAAGGAACAACTCGTGATGCTGTCGATACGCCGTTTACTCATGATGGTGTAAAATTTAAGGTCGTTGATACTGCCGGAATCAGAAGACGAGGCAAAGTGTATGAGAAGACAGAAAAGTACTCTGTAATGCGCGCTATGAGTGCTATTGAGCGTTCAGACGTGGTTTTACTTGTCCTCGATGCAAGTACAGGCATTAGAGAACAAGACAAGCATGTGGCTGGATATGCTCACGAGGCGGGTCGTGGAATCATCATTGTCGTTAACAAATGGGATTTGCCGAAAAAGAATAGTACAAGCGCTAAAGAATTTGAACGTGAAATTAGAGATGAATTTCAATATTTGGACTATGCTCCTATTCTTTTTGTTTCTGCCAAGACAGGTCAAAGATTAGATCAAATTCCTAATATGGTTAAAGAAGTCTATGATAATCAAAATCAAAGAATTCAATCTAGTGTCTTAAATGACTTGTTGCTTGAAGCAAGTAAGTTAGTTCCAACTCCAATGGTGAAGGGTAAGAGATTGCGTGTTTATTACATGACCCAAGTAAGTACGAATCCACCGACTTTTGTTGTATTTGTGAATGACCCAGAACTGATGCACTTCTCATATGAACGATTTTTGATTAATCAATTACGACAAAACTTTGATTTTACGGGTACACCAATCAAGATTTTGCCACGTAAACGTAAATAAAAGATAAGCAAAATATCACAAAGACCTTGTTGTTATAAGGTTTTTGTGATATTTTTGTTTTTAGGGAACATGATTAGTTGTGATCATTTTTCCTTGTTTAGCTTAAACAAAGAAAAATTTTTTGAACATTAGGTTCAAATTCAGGAGGTGAATTATTCATGGCAAATAAGGCTGAATTAGTTTCAGAAGTTGCTTCAAAAACTAAGTTAACTAAGAAGCAAGTTGCAAATACTGTTGATGCTATCCTTGATTCAATTCAAGAAAACCTTGCTAAGGGTGAAAAGGTACAATTAATCGGTTTTGGTACTTTTGAAGTACGTCACCGTGCTGCTCGTAAGGGCCGTAACCCACAAACTGGTGATGAAATCGAAATCCCAGCTAGTGAAGTACCTGCATTTAAGCCAGGTAAAGCTCTTAAGGATGCCGTTAAGTAATAGCTTAACTAATGTGATAGGACGTTGGACTTTGTTCCGGCGTCTTTTTTTAGTACAATGGTAACTTGATTGGAGGTATTATGAGTTATTCTGAACAATTACTAGATGCAATTCAAAATCATGATTTTTCACAAAACAAACACCTTTTAAAAGAAGCTTTAGATAATGATGCTCCCGAGGTCTTGTCATCTTTAGCAGAAAACCTAACTGGCTTAGGTTTTACAGATTTAGCAAAAGAAATATATCGAGCTTTAATAGCTAAATTTCCTAAAGAAGATTTATTTAAAGTTTACTTGGCAGAGATTATGTTAAATGATGGCGATGATGACGATGGTCTGTCGCTTTTATATAATGTCCCTGAGAGCTCTTCAGCTTATTTGGATAGTCTATTAGTACAAGCTGATTATTACCAAACTAACGGCTTAATAGAAACAGCTAAGGACAAATTAATACGAGCACTACAATTAGCTCCAGAAGAAGATGCTATTAAATTTGGTTTAGCAGAGATTGAATATTTAAGTGGTAATTATGAACAAGCACTTGAGTTATATCAAGATTTAATCAAACGTCAAAGTACTTTTAGTGAAGTAAATCTGTACCAAAGATTATTTGCGACTTTTGCCAAATTAGGTAATTATGAAGAAGCTGCCAAAGTTATTCGTGAACATGCAAATAGTATTTTAGATATTGATTCTAAGTATGAAGCAGGATTAGTTCTCTTATCTGTAGGTGATGATAAGCAGGCAATTAAGTTCTTAGATGAAGTGATTGAGCAAAGTCCTGACTATGTAAATGCGTATCCATTATTAGCACAAGCTTATGATCATCAGCATGACAATGAACAAGTATTGAGGACTGCTCAAGCAGGATTAGCGTACAATGAACTGGATGAAACACTTTATTCAATGGGAGCACGTGCAGCAGCTAATTTGAATGAATTGGATACAGCTCGTGACTTACTTGAAAAGGGGTTAAAA